>NZ_JBFTKP010000003.1:0-327523 GCF_056396005.1 Allobosea sp. 05T439
TTGCCGTCGGCAGACACTCCGCCATTGGCCTTGGTCGGGATCTCGGCGGCGAGTTGGGGAACGAGATTGCCGTCCTTGTCCCAGCCGGCGAGCGGCTCGAAGAAAACGCGCGAGGCGATCTGGTCCTTGGTGCCGCTGGCGAAATGCGGATTCAGCAGGGTCGGTGCCTGCCAGAGCAGGATCTTCAGCGGCCCGCCGCCGCCAGCCTTCGTCGGCTTGTATTCGATCGTTGCGTTCGCCATTGCGACGCCGTTCCAGGCGAGGATCTGGCTCGCGATCGGCGCAGTAATACCCACTGCCGCCATTCGCTGAATAAAGGAACGCCGCGAGAGGCGACCTTCCTTCAGATTGTTCACCATCCCCTGGATATCTTGACTATTCATGACTTACCCTCAGATTCATCTGACAAGAGACCGGTCAATAGATTGACCGGATCCAGCCTTCTTTTATTAAATCTAAAGCGTGACGATGCTTTGGATTCAACGCTGGTGGTAAGAGCTACAGAATTAAGCCCGGCTTAAGGCAATCGGCGAAGGTGGCGCTTAAGGTCCGCTTCCGGCACAAGCCAGATATGCGGGAGCCGCGCAGCGCGACCACGCCGGACACCGGATGCTCGCCGATCGGCCAGAAGTGGAGCGACTGCCCCCTCGCGGACCACTGAGGCCTTCAGCGGGCCGCCAGCCCGGACTCAGGACGGATGGAATGCCGCAATGGGCCGGGTTCAGGCGGGCTACCCATGAGGAAGCCCTGCAAAATCCCCACTTCGCAGTATCCCCATCCTGTAGCAGTAATAGGGCGCAGGCTGCGTCTGCGAGCCTGGCGGCAAGGATCGTGAATCGCCGCGCTCAGCGGCCGGGGCTGCGCGCCATGCAGGCCGTTCTGGAGGAGACTTCCGTCATGTGTGATCTCTGCTGCTCGCCCGCGCCCGGCCTGTCCCGCCGTGGCCTGTTTTCCGGCATGGTGGCCCTTGCCGGCGCCGCCGCCCTGCCCCGGCAAGCCTTCGCCCAGGCCGCGCCCCCGCAGAATGCGATCTCGCCCGACGAAGTGCTGAAGCGGCTGATGGAGGGCAATGCCCGCTATGCCGCGAACACCCCGACCAATCAGGATTACTCGGCCGGCCGGGCTGCCCGCGCCAGCGCCCAGTATCCGGTGGCTGCGATCCTGAGCTGCGCGGATTCGCGGGTCTCGCCGGAACTCGCCTTCGACCAGGGCCCCGGCGACCTCTTCGTGGTTCGTCTCGCCGGCAATTTCGTCAATGACGATGGCCTGGCCAGCCTCGAATATGCCGTGAAATACCTCAACACGCCGCTCGTCATGGTCCTTGGCCATTCGGGCTGTGGCGCCATCGACGCCACGATCAAGGTCGTGCGGGACAAGGCGACCCTGCCGGGCCATCTCCAGGAAATGGTGCGCGAGCTCAGGCCGGCGGTCGCGGCCGCCAAGGCCGGCAAGCCGGACGACCTCCTTGCCGCGGCGATCGCGGAAAACATCCGCCGCGGCAAACGCCGTCTCGAGACCGCCAAACCGATCCTCGCGGAGTTCGTTGCTAGCAGGAAGATCAAGGTCGTCGGGGCACATTACGAGCTGGCGAGCGGCAAGATCACGCTGCTCTGAGGCATGACCGGGGCCGGGCGGTCCCTTGCGACGTGACAAGCCCCCTCACCCGCGCCGTTGTATCGGGTTGATCGTAGCACCTCCCCAGGACCACCCGCCCGAGACAGCTCCCGTAGCGCGGTCTCGGCGCGCGCTGCGGCGATCAGGCGGATCTTTGCAGCGGCGCCTGCTGGTCGAATTGGCTCGGCACCGGATCGAGCCCCAGGCGCTGGCGTAAGGTGCCCTCGCCATACTCGGTCCGGAACAGTCCGCGCTTCTGCAGCAATGGCACGACCTCGCTGGTGAAGAGAGCGAACTGGCGCGGCAGGATCGGCGGCATGACGTTGAAGCCGTCGGCCGCGCCCGAGACGAACCAGTCCTCGATCACATCGGCGATCTGCTCGGGCGTGCCGGTCGCGGTGAAATGCCCGCGCGCTCCGGCAAGGCTGTGCAGCAACCCGCGCAGCGTCGGCCGCTCGCGCCCGACCAGGGCGGTGATCGCCTGCGCCCGGCTGCGCGAGGCCTGCACCTGCGAGGGATCGGGAAAATCGTCGACCGACAGGACCTGGTCGAGCTGCAGATGCGAGAAATCATGGCCGCCGAAGCGGTTCGACAGGCGCGACAGGCCAACTGTCGGGTGGGACAGCTCGTTCAACTCCTCCCATACCCGCTTCGCCTCGACTTCAGTCGAGCCGATCGCAGCGCTGATCCCGGGCAGGATGACGATCTGGTCGCCCCGGCGGCCGAGCACGCGGGCTTGCGTCTTGATGTCGGAATAGAAGGCAATCGCGCTCTCCTTGGTGAGATGCGCGGTGAAGATCGCCTCGGCATAGCGGGCCGCGAAAGCACGGCCATCGGTCGAGGCGCCCGCCTGGACGAAGACGGGCCTCCCCTGCGGCGAGCGCGGGATGTTCAGCGCGCCGGCAACCCCGAAATGCGTGCCGCGATGGTCGGCGCGGCGGATCCGGTCGGGCCTGGCGAAATGCCCGGTCTCGCGGTCGTCGAGGATCGCGTCCGCCGCCCAGCTGTCCCAGAGTTTCGAGGCAACCTCGACGAACTCGTGAGCCCGCTCATAGCGCTGGTCGATCCCGGCCTGCCGCTCCTGGCCAAAGTTCCCCGCGGCCGCCGGCGCCCAGGAGGTCACGATGTTCCAGCCGATGCGGCCGCCGCTGAGATGGTCGAGCGAGGCGAGCTGCCGGGCGAGATTGTAAGGCTCGCTATAGGTCGTCGAGGCCGTCGCGATCAACCCGATGCGCTCGGTCAGCGCCGAGAGTGCGCCGAGCAGGGTCAGCGGTTCGAGTTCCCCGCGCGCCGCATGTTCAAGCTCGTCGCCCAGCGCGACATGGTCGGCGAAGAAGACGGAATCGAGCTTTGCCGCCTCAGCCGCCAGCGCCAGGTCGCGGTAGTAGGCGACGTCGGTCAGCGCCCGCTGCGTCGAACCGTCGTGACGCCAGGCCGCCTCGTGATGGCCGCGACCGTTGATGAAGAGATTGAGGTGAAGTTCACGGGTCATGGGTTCGCTCTCTCGGGTGTCGGTCAGATGGGATCGGTGACGCCGAGGGCGGCGAGGAGTTCGCCACGCAGCACAGCAAAGCCCGGGTGCCTGGCGCGCGGGTGGGCCAAGGAAACCGGCTGGTCGAGGGTGATGCGTCCTTCGTCGATGACGAGCACGCGATCGGCGAGCTTGATCGCTTCGTCGACGTCATGGGTGACGAGCAGGACGGTCGGGCGATGCTGCCGGATCAGGCGGAAGAGGAGATCGTGCATCCGGATCCGCGTCAGCGCGTCGAGTGCGCCGAAGGGCTCGTCCGCCAGAAGCAGGCGCGGCTGGCGCACCAGGGAGCGGGCGAGCGCCACCCGTTGCTGTTCGCCGCCGGAAAGCGCGTTCGGCCACGCCTCCTCCCGCCCGGAGAGGCCGACATCGGCCAGCGCCTGCCGCCCGCGAGCGTCGCTGTCGGCCGCATGCAGGCCGAAGACGACATTCTGCAGCACGCTCTTCCAGGGCAGCAGCCGCGAATCCTGGAAGAGGACGGAGCGGTCGGCCGGCACCGTGAGCGTGCCCTCGCCCTCGACACCATCGTCGAGCCCGGCGATGGCGCGCAGCAACGTGCTCTTGCCCGAACCGCTCTTGCCGATGAGCGCGACGAACTCGCCCGCGGCGAAATCCAGCGAGGCGGGCCCGAGCACACTGCGGCCGGAGAAGCGGCGCGTGACGTCGCGCAGGCTGACCGCGAGGGCGTCCGGCTGCGGCAGGCGGAGCGGATGAGCCGAGGCGTTCATGACGCCAGCGCCTTGCGATAGGACAACGCCTTGCGCTCCCAGAGCCGGACGGCGAAATCGGAGCCGAGGCCGAGCACCGCATAGATCGCGAGGCCGACCACGATGATATCGGTCTGGCCATAGTCGCGGGCGCGGTTCATCAAGTAGCCGATGCCCTGGCTGGTATTGATCTGTTCGAGCACGACGAGCGCCGTCCAGCAGGTGGTCACGGCAAGTCGCAGGCCGGTGAAGAAGCCCGGCAACGCGCCGGGCAGCGCCACCTCGCGCAGGAAGGCGCTGCGCGTCAGCCCGACGCTGCGGGCGAGCTCGACATGGCGGATATCGATGCCCCGCAGCGCCGCATGGGTGTTGATATAGATCGGCACGAAGACGCTGGAGGCGATCAGGGCCACCTTCATGGCCTCGCCGATCCCGAGCCAGAGGATCGCGAGCGGGATCAGCGCGAGCGTCGGGATCGCCCGCTTGATCTGGACGAGGCCGTCGATCGAGGCCTCGCCGATCCGGCTGAGACCGGATGCGAGCGCCAGCAGCAGGCCGACCGCGACGCCGATGCCGAGCCCCAGATAGGCGCGCCCCGCCGATGCCAGGAAATGGTCGGCAAGCGTGCCCGATTGCAGCAGCTCGAAGCCGGTGAACAGGGCGATCGACGGCGCCGCGAGGAATTTCGGCGAGAGCCACCCCGTCAGCGAGGCGAGCTCCCAGAGAACGACCAGCGCGACCGGCCCGAACAGGATGGCGCCCGCAGGCAGGCGGCCCGGCGCCAGTTTCGGGAGCTTGCCCTGCGCGGGGGGCGTCGGGTTTGCCTGCGCCGGAACGCCCGCAATCGCGGCGAAGGGCACCGAATAGGCCGTGGCAATCAGCGCGTGGCTTTGATCGGACATGGACAGCCTCAATTGGATTTGGCGGCGATGATGTCGTCGAAGCGCAGATCGAATTCCTCGCGTGCATCGAGCCGTTTCGGCAGGTCGCCAGCCTCGTGGATGACGTCGATCAAGGCCTGCTGCTTCGGGATCAGGCTGGCGAGCAGGGGAAATTCGAAGCGCCCCTCGGCTTCGACGATCCTGCGCCCATCCGCCGGCTTGAGGTTCTGGCGCTTGACGTAATAGGCCTCGACCCAGCCCTCGGCATTCGCATGCGACCAGCGGTTGGCATCGATCCAGGCCGCCACGAACTCGCGAATGGCTGCGAGCTTGGCCGGATCGTCCAGGGCCCGCTTGCTCGCATAGAGATAGGTCAGGCTCTTCGGCAGGCGGTCGTTCTGGTCCTTCGGCAGGGCGCTCGCGCCGCGATCGGCGAAATCGGCGAGATAGCGCGAGAAATGCGGCTCGTTCAGCGCCGCTACATCGACCTGCCCCGTTCGCACCGCATCCGGGAAATCGGCGGCCCGCAAGGGCACGAGCCGCACATCCTTCTTCGTCAGCCMCGCGAGCTTCAGCGCGTTGAGAACGAAGGGCTGACGGCCCGTCCCCTCGCCATAGGCGATGCTCTTGCCGCGCAGTTCCTCCAGCGAGGCGATCTTCAGCCCGGGGCGTACGGCCAGCGCGTAGTCGGTTTCGGACGAGGTGCGCGCCGCCACGATCGGAATCTGCTCGCCAGCCGCATGGGCCTGGATGGGCGGCGTGTTGCCGACGGTCGCGAGATCGAGAGCCCCCGCCCGGAAGGCTTCGAGAATGGCCGGGCCGCCGAGAAAATTGGCATAGGTCACCTGGCTCGACAGCCTGTCATGGGCGCCCGACGCCCGCATCAGGCTCTGCAGCGCCTCATTCTGATCGGCGACGACCAGCCTCGTGCCGACCGGAGCCTTCGCAAGTGGTGCGGGCTGCCCCTGGGCCGCCGCAAGACCGGGGGCGGCGACCGAAAGCAGGAGCGACATGGCCAGGATCGTGCGGCGCCTCAGCCCTTGTGTCCCTGCGGAAAGCGCATCGCTCGACATGGTTGTTCCTCACTCAGCTCGTGCCCGGCCAGGGATGAATGTCGCGACCGGCCGTCGAAATACTGGCGAAGAATCGTTCTTTTAGTCAAACAGAATGTTCTTTCTGAAATACAACGAAACGGCGAACGTCATTCTCCTGGAGCTGCGCATGCGAGAACGCTGCTGCTCGGCGAAAAATTCTGTCTCCGGGAGGACGATGACGGAGCAAAGCGTTCGCTGTTGCTGCGGAGGCACGGCCAGTATTGCGGCGGCACCGGAAAAGGGCCTTCGACGCCTGCCGGCCGAAACCCAATCCGGGATGCCGATCCGGGGTCCGGAGTGAAGCGGTGAGCTCCCCCTATGGGTTATGCCGAGAACGCCAATCAGGTTATCGCTGGTGAGACGAGACCCAACAGCGAACCGGACATGGGCACAGAGATTGAACGCAAATTCCTCGTCATCGCCGACGATTGGCGGGAGAAAGCTGGCCCGGGGCAGCCCCTGCGCCAGGGCTATCTTACGCCGAAGGGGACAACCAGCGTCCGCATCCGCTGTGCCGCCGCTGAGGCGTTCCTCACCATCAAGGGGGAGACTCATGGTCTGGCCCGCCCGGAGTTCGAATACGAAATCCCCGTCGCGGAAGCCGAGGAGATGCTGCTGACGCTGTGCATCGGCCCACCCCTCGAAAAGACGCGATACAGGGTCGAGCATGGCGGGTTGACGTGGGACGTGGATGTGTTCTCAGGCCGCCATGCAGGGCTTGTGATCGCCGAGGTCGAACTGATCGAGGCCGCTCAGCATGTCGATCTTCCGTCTTGGGTCGGACTCGAAGTCACGAATGATCCTCGCTACCGAAATGCCGCGCTCGCCGAGGGGGACGTTCTGCCTCCAGCGTCGCCATAAGTTCGCCCCTCTTCCAGCGGTGACGGGCATTTTTGGGTTTGCCGCCTTCCGCCCCCCGGAGATATCGAGGATCAGTGGCAGGCGACAGCCTTCTGCCTCTGCATCGGCTGCCCGCAAAAGCCGCAATCCGCTTTTCGGGCCGGCGCCCTAAGGCTCCCCGCCATTGGGGTTCGGCCCCTCGCCGCCTCGCCGCGGCTGATCGCCAAGGCGCTCGGCCACGGCCTCCCGAGCCTGCGCAAAGATCATCCCGACCGTCGCGACGATATCGTTGAGCAGACGAGCATCCTCTTCGATGGAGACGCCTTCAATCGTTGCGTTCTTGGCGTCGTTCAGAAACCGCTGCTCCAGGGCATCGAGACGCTCCGGCCCGCCCAGAATGGCGATCTCGACCAGGGCGTTCCTGGCGAGGCTCGCGGCACCGGCCAGCGACGCTGCCAGCGTGTTGATGAAGGCCTCTTGGCCATGGGGACCGCCGTGCATGGTTCCCTCCCGGTTGCGGGCAATGATCGCACCGAGCGAGACGCCGTGTCGAATCCAGCTGCCACTCCCAGCAGATTGCCGGAGCGGCCATCTGGGTTTGAGTTTCGCCCCGGAGCAGACCTCCACCAGCGGCGCACTCGCCGCTCCCGAAAGGTACGGCGCGTGACGAACGCGCCAGTTTAGCACGCCACGGCTCAGGCTTACTCATGAACTACGGATATGACTTCATGCGGTCTATGCCGTCTAATTGATCGATGGCGCCTCCCCTATCTTCGGCAGCACGGCGAGAGAACGCCCTTTGAACCCCGGAGAACAGGCGATGAAGTCACGTCTTCTTGGACAGAATGGCCTAGCGGTGTCGGCCCTCGGTTATGGCTGCATGGGGCTGGATTTCGGCTATGCCAACAGGCTCAGCAGGCAGGAGGGCGTCACGCTGATCCGCCAGGCGGTGGAGCGCGGCGTCACCTTCTTCGATACGGCCGAAGTCTATGGCCCCTACACCAATGAGGAGATGGTCGGGGAAGCGCTACGACCGGTCCGTGACCAGGTGGTGATCGCCACCAAGTTCGGCTTCAACTTCGTCGAGGGCAAGCAGTCCGGCCTGAACAGCCGGCCCGCGCAGATCAAGGCGGTCGCGGATGCCTCCCTCAAGCGGCTCGGCGTCGATGTCATCGACCTGTTCTACCAGCACCGTGTCGACCCCCGGCGTGCCGATCGAGGATGTCGCCGGCGCCGTCAAGGACCTGATCGCGGCCGGCAAGGTCAGGCATTTCGGGCTCTCCGAACCCGGCGCGAAGACAGCACGCCGCGCCCATGCCGTGCAGCCGATCACCGCCCTGCAGAACGAGTATTCGCTGTGGACGCGCGGCGTCGAGAGCAATGGCATCCTGGAAACCTGCGAGGAACTGGGCATCGGCCTCGTGCCCTACAGCCCGCTCGGCAAGGGTTTTCTCACCGGCGCGATGAGCAAGGACACCAAGCTCGGCGAGGGCGATTTCCGCAGCATCCTGCCGCGTTTCACTCCCGAAGCCATGGCGAAGAACCAGGCCTTGGTCGATCTCCTCCAGCGCATCGCCACCGAGAAGGGCGCGAAGCCGGCGCAGATCGCGCTCGCCTGGCTGCTCGCCCAGAAGCCCTGGATCGTGCCGATCCCCGGAACGACCAAGCTTCATCGCCTCGAGGAGAACCTTGGCGCCGTCGCGGTCGAGCTCACCGCCGCCGATCTTGCCGAGATCGAGCAGGCTGCGGCGGCGATCGCGATCGAGGGCGAGCGCTATCCCGCGCAATTGCTCGCGACCACCGGCCTTTGAGCGCCGGCAGGTCAACCGTACGGAACTGGCCCATGAGCAACGACATCGAAGCCAAGGCGCTGGCCTGCGCCGCCGCCCGGTCGCGCCCTGATGCGGCCGGCCAGCCCTGGCGGGTGCTCGGCGTGCTCAGCGTGCTGATGGGTTTCGCGTCGATCTCGACCGACCTCTATCTGCCCGCCTTGCCGGAGATGGCGCACGCGCTCTTCGCGCCGATACCGGGCTGATCGAGCTCACGGTCTCGGGTTTCCTGACCGGCTTCAGCCTCGGCCAGCTGTTCTGGGGCCCGATCAGCGACCGCTATGGCCGGTGCCGGCCGGTGGCGATCGGCCTCGTGCTCTTCGTCATCGGCTCGGCCGGTTGCGCATTCGCGGGCAGCGCCGGAGCGATGATCGGCTGGCGCATCGTCCAGGCCGTCGGCGCCATCATCTCGGGCAAGCAGATGAGATCAGGCTTCCCTTAGGAGTGGAGCCTTGTGACCGTCGCGATGGTCATCGGCGGATAGAGCCTTTGCGCGGCGAGCACCACCTCGAGGCGGTTGCGCACGTTCAGCTTGGCCATCAGGTTGGTCATGTAGCCCTTGATGGTCTTGTCGCTGAGCGACAGCTCGCGGGCAATCTCGCTGTTGCGTTTCCCAAGCAGCAGCAATTTGACGATCTGCTCCTCGCGGACGCTGAGCCTGTTGCTGATCGCCTTCTGGCGTTCGACCGCCTTGTCCTGCAAGGCACCGATCACCTTGGTCGCGAAGGCGGGTGTGACATAGACATCGCCGTGCTGCGCGGCCTGAAGCGCCTGGAACAGATCCTCGCCGGGGCTGCCTTTCAGGACATAGCCCCTTGCTCCGGCATCCAGGGCCCTGATCGCATCATCGGGGCTTGTCGAGGCTGTGAACACGATGATCTTTGTCTCGGGAGCGATCTTCAGCGCGTCCGCAATCGCCTGGAAGACATCCCCCACCATATTGAGATCGACGATCATCTCACCGGGGCGGTGCGTCCTGACGATCGAGACGATATCCTCCGCGATGTTCCCGGTCGCGGTGAGCGCGAAACCGCCCCATCGTTTGAGCAGTGCTCCGATCCCCTCCATCAACAAGGGGTGGTCGTCGACGATCGCAACCGAGCGGTCCGGCATGATCCCAGAACCTCTGTACCGTACTTCACCTCCCCAGGCCGAGCGAATGGTTGCTTAGTCAACGCTCTTTGTAAATGCTAAAAAAATCGAAACATTCTCGAACCATCATGGGCCGGAAGCGGAGCAGGAAGGCCGGGCTGGCAGGGGTTCGACCATGGCTCYGCGATTTGCCGCCCTGCTGCCCCGGCGCTGCGATGGTCAGGGCAACGATCACACCATCAGTTTGCGCCGGGATAAACTTCGAGGCGAGGATTCATCGGGATTTAGTCGCCAATCTGTACTATGATGACGGGGTGGGGACCTACTCAACGAGGGCTGCGCAATGAAAACACTCCTGATCCTGGCTATTTCAGTGGCGTTGTCTGGCGTCGGCGGATGCGCCTATTACGGCAAGGGCAAAGCACCCCCGCCCGCGCCAGCGGCAACGCCCATCGTCACCAAGGGCTGACGCCCCAAGCCAATATGTCAGAGAACGGCCGGTTCAACTGGCCGTTCTCTTCTCACAATACTTGCCTGCTTTGCTCTGCTTGCCTGAATTCTATCCCTCGATGTCTCGGCGACGGGTGCGCGAGGCCGCGCGCCTGGTGAGCCCGATGATAGGGTCCCGAGAGCCAAGCCGGGCTTCACCTTCTGCAGACAGACACTCTATTTCGGCGCGGCGGAATTCACCTGCGGATACAGCCGGGCCAGCGCCGCCTGGTCAAGATGCGGGACGAGCAGCGTCTTGAAGGCGTGGTCGACCTGTTCATATTCGACCTTGCAGCCACTGGCGCGTTCGGCCGGCAGCACGCCCTTGTCGACCAGCGCCTTGTAGCGGACGGGGTCGGAGCCATAGGCGAGGCAAAGCACGTTGTACATGCGCTGCAGCGGAGTGCTGTGAGCATCGGCGAATGTCTGCCCGTCGACCGGGCCGCCCGGCATCCGCTTGAGCTTCTTGAAGCTGTGGACGCCCGCCTCGTTGAGGTAGCAATAGACGATGCCGGCGATCAGGCCGTAGGCATCAGCCTTGTAAAGGTTGAGCTCCATGTAGGACGCAACGAAATCGGCGGCGTCCTCCTCATTCCCCAGCACCGGAATCTTGAGATAGTCGAAGATCGCGTGCCCGCCTTCGTGAAGAAACAGGTCGATGACCGGCCCGACAAGAGCATCGTTCTCACTCACCCAATCGGGCCGCTTGGGACCCCGCGCGATGTCGAGGACATACGCGACATACTCGTAGCAGATCGTGATCTCGTCATTCTCGAACCAGGCATCGATCTCGCCGTCGCAGCCCTTCGCCTTCAGCGTCAATGGCCTCGGCAGCCGGAAAAGCCGGTAGAATTCGGCCGCCTTCTCGAGTGCCTGCTTTTCACGCAGGAGATCGAGGACGGGCTGATGCGCCGGGTTCTTCGGCGCCTCGTAGGTGATGGTGACGACAGGCGCCGGCACGGCGGGCTGCGCGGATGCCGCTCCGGTCACGCTCAAAGCCAAGCCGAAAGCGCACACGCCGAATGACAGTCTGGAGGCTGGCCTCATGGCGGCTCCCCTTCCTGATGCGACCGATCAGGTAGATGCCAGCCTAACCCAGAAGGAGTGCTTGCGGGAGAGCGTCTGCGCCGTGGCAGGTCGGCTGAGACTTCGGATGGGATGACCGGGTTTCGATCGGGACGGCACCTCGGCCTTGCCCGGCATCGCCGCGCGTTGGCAATGGAGGATACGAGAGCCGGAATAACCGTAATGTGTCCTTCGCCTCATAGACCGGACCTTCCCGCCCCCGCGATGATCTGCCCATACTCATGGGGTGGGTTGCAGGGGGTATGAGATGGACCAGAGACGCGTCGCGGCGGCCGTCGAGGCGGCCGCCCGGGCATTGCATGAATCCGTACGAAACCATCATCAGTTTCATTGGGACAAGATKACCGAAACCTGGCGACAGGACTTGCGGAGCTACATTCAGCCCAGCGTGATCGCTGCGCTCGAGGCATCGGACCGGATCGTCGCGTCCTCGCCTCCCAGATCGGCATCGGTTGCGAGGCCGCGGCTGCCCTCGGTCGGGCGCTGACGCCGGCACCGCAAAGGCGGAGCGACACAAGTGGTTGCATCGCCAGGACTGGCCGCGCCATGTGGAATGACGCGGCCATGATCCTGGGCACGCGTCCCTGCGCCCCTGCCGCTGGACCAGCAAGGCCATGTCGATGACGCTGCGACAGCGCACATCGCTACGCTCGAGCCGCTCGAAGGCGTCGTTGATCTCGTCCATGCCGATCATCTCGACATCGGGATGAACACCCTTCTTGGCGCAGCGTCCGGGCCTCAGCGGGGCGCCACGATGTAGCGCAGATGCAGGATGCCATGCGCCAGCGGTTCGCAGCTCTTGAAGGAGAGCTGCACATCGCCGTCGAGGCCGTCTTCTCCGGCCTCGACGAAACCCTGATGTCCGCCCCGTCCGTCGAGGGCGGGCACGAGGAGCAGGCTCAGCTCGTTGACCAGGCTTGCGGCGAAGAAAGAGCCGTTGATACCGGCGCCGCCCTCGAGCAGCAGCCGGTGGATGCCGAGCTCGTGGCCGAGGACATCCAGCATGGCGGCCAGATCGATCTTCGCGGTTTCGGCGACGATATAGGAGACACCGTCCGCGGCGAGTTCGGCGAGATGACTGTCTGCAACCCCAGGGCCGAGCAGCACCACGACAGGGTCGCCGCCGATCTTCGGCCCGGCAAAGTGGAGTTTGCCGGATGGATCGAGCGCTATCGCAAAGCACTCGGCTTCACGGACCGCGAAATGGCAGGGCCGCTCGACCGGGCCGACCTGGGCCGGTGCGTGCGGACCGACCTTGCTGATCTCGGCCATCGTTACCCGGCCGACGAGCCAGGCGTCGGGCTCGAGCCCCTCATGGACCTCTTCATAGAGCCTGGACCATTCGGCCTTGCTGCCATCGGGGCTCCAGGTGAAGCGGCTCGGATGGAGGCTGCCGTCCAGCGACGAGAGCATGTGGCAGATGACGATGGGTCTCATGGCTTGCTCCCCCAAGGCGCTCGCACGGAATGGCACCGCCCTTCGGAATGGCACCACCATGCGCGATGGCGCGGCCATGATCTTGATCCGACCCGCGCGCCCTACCCCGCCTGCGCTGGAACCAGCGAGGCCATGTCGATGACGAAGCGGTAGCGCACATCGGCGCGCTCGAGCCGCAGGAAGGCGTCGTTGATCTCGTCCATGCGGATCATCTCCACATCGGGATGAACCCCCTTCTTGGCGCAGAAATCCAGCATCTCCTGCGTCTCGGCGATGCCGCCGATCGGCGAGCCGGCGATACGCCGGCGGCCGAGCAGCAGCGGCACGGTCGAGGGCTCCGCGAGCGGCCCGACCTGGCCGACCAGGACGAGCGTCGCATCGACATCGAGCAGCGAGAGATAGGGGTTGATGTCGTGCCTGACCGGAACGGTATCGATGATCAGGTCAAAGCCGTTTGCGGCCCTGGCCATGGCCTCGGCATCGCTGGAGACCAGCAGCCGGTCGGCGCCGAGCGCCAGCGCATCGGCCTGCTTGTCTGCCGTACGGCTCATCACCGTGACATCGGCGCCGAGCGCAGCCGCGAGCTTCACCGCCATATGGCCGAGGCCGCCGAGACCAACCACGCCGACGCGGCTGCCCGGTCCGACATTCCAGGTGCGCAGCGGCGAATAGGTGGTGATGCCAGCGCAGAGCAGCGGCGCGACCTTGGCGAGATCGAGCCCGTCGGGCACGCGCAGCGCAAACTCCTCGCGCACCACGAGGTGCTTGGAATAGCCGCCATAGGTCGGCTCGGCCGGCTCGCAGGAGAAGCGCTCCTTGTCGTTATAGGTCTGGACATTGCCCTTGCGGCAGAGCTGTTCCAGCCCCTTGCGGCACTGGTCGCAGGCCTGGCAGGAATCGACCATGCAGCCGACGGCGACATGATCGCCGGCCTTGTAGCGGCGGACATCGCGGCCGACCGCGGTCACCCGGCCGACGATCTCATGGCCCGGCACCATGGGATACTGGCTCCAKCCCCAGTCGTTGCGGGCCTGGTGCAGATCGGTGTGGCAGACGCCGCAATAGAGCACCTCCATCGCAACATCGTTCGGCCGAAGCTCCCGCCGCGTGACATCGAAGGGGGCGAGCGGCGAAGCGGCCGACCGGGCGGCATAGCCAATGGTCTTCATGCCAGGTCTCCCGTCCTGATGGTCGTTGAAGCGCCGGCCTCATCGAGGGCCTGGCGCAGCACAGGAATGGCGGAATTGGCGGTCGGCCAGCCCGCTGAGAGGGCAAGATGGGTGACGAGCTCGGTCAGCTCGTCCGCCGTCACGCCATTGTCGAGCGCGCGCCGGACATGGCCGGGCGGTTCGTTCGTGCGGTTGAGCGCAACCAGGCTCGCGACGGTGATCCGGCTGCGGTCGCACTTCGACAGGCCGGGGCGCTCCCAGACCTCGCCGAACAGGACGCGATCGCCCAAACCGGCAAGGGCCGGAGCGACATCGCCATAGGCCTTTTGCGCAGGGCTGCGATCATCCGTCATCCCTGCACCTCTCCGCGATGAACCTGCCAGAGATAATCCTGGTCCACGACCTTCTCCATCCAGGTCACCACCGAACCATCCTTCATCGCGGCAATGGCGACATGCGCCATGGCGCAGTCCGGCGCGGCGCCGTGCCAGTGTTTCTCGCCCGGTTCGAACCAGACGATGTCGCCGGGCCGGATCTCCTCGACCGGACCGCCCTCGCGCTGCACCCGGCCCAGCCCCGAGAGCACCAGAAGGGTCTGGCCGAGCGGATGGGTGTGCCAGGCCGTCCGCGCTCCGGGTTCGAAGGTGACGGTCGCGCCGCTCAGGGCGGCGCCGCCGGCAAAGGGCGCATCGATCCTGACCGTGCCCGTGAAATACTCGGCCGGCCCCTTTGCAGAAGGCTGCGCCMCGCTTCGCTTGATGTCCATCCACGTTTCCTCACGTCCTCGTGCCTGGAGCCGGACAGACTCCCGCCCCTCCCAAGCACTGTAGCCGCGCGACATTCATTGGATTAGGCGATAGAAACCGCATGAAGCCATATCGGGAGTTCATGAATGCGGCGCGAGGAACTGGTCGATCTCAATGCCTTCCTGACGGTCGCCGAGGAGCAGAGTTTCACGCGCGCGGCCGCCAAGCTCGGCACCTCGCAATCCTCGCTGAGCCATACGATCCGCCGGCTCGAGACCAGGCTGGGCGTGCGCCTGCTGACCCGCACCACCCGCAGCGTCGCGCCGACCGCGGCCGGGGAGCGGCTGCTCGGCACGCTGCGCCCGGCTCTGGAGAGCATCGGC
Source organism: Allobosea sp. 05T439 (assembly GCF_056396005.1). Classification (NCBI taxonomy): domain Bacteria; kingdom Pseudomonadati; phylum Pseudomonadota; class Alphaproteobacteria; order Hyphomicrobiales; family Alloboseaceae; genus Allobosea; species Allobosea sp. 05T439. Next base: position 14,899 of record NZ_JBFTKP010000003.1, read on the forward strand.
TCGGAACTGGCCTCCCTCAACGAGTTGCGCGAGAAGCCGGCCGGGACGATCCGCATCACGACCTCGGAGCACGCGGCGACGACCGTGCTCTGGCCGGCTCTGGAGCGGTTCCTGCCGCATTACCCCGACATCCATGTCGAGCTCAGCATCGATTCCAGCCTGACCGACATCGTCACCGAGCGCTTCGACGCCGGCGTCCGGCTCGGCGAAGCGCTCGCCAAGGACATGGTAGCGGTCCGGATCGGGCCGGATCTGCGCATGGTGGTGGTCGGATCGCCCGGCTATCTCGCCACCCGCTCCATTCCCCTGACCCCGCATGACCTCGCCGAGCACAGCTGCATCAACCTGCGCCTGTTGAGCGGCGGCGGCCTCTACGCCTGGGAGCTGGAGCGGGATGGACGCGAAGTCCGCGTCCGGGTGGAGGGTCGGCTCGCCTTCAACAATGTCAGTATGATCGCGCGCGCCGCCGAGGCCGGCTTCGGGCTCGGCTTCGTGATGGAGGACCATGTGGCGGAGCAGCTTGCCCGGGGCAGCCTGGTCCGCGTGCTGGAGGACTGGTGCCCGCCCTTTTCCGGCTACCACCTGTATTACCCCAGCCGGCGCCAGCCATCGGCGGCCTTTGCGTTGCTCGTCGAGGCTTTGAGGTATCACACGTGAGGCAGGTCTGACCGCCCCGGCGAATACTGCCGGATGATGAGAGCAGCGTCCGAGAATAGTCGCCCTTCCTCGTCGGCCGCTTTCCCCAGAGCGATCATTCGGCGCGGACAGCCGGACTGCCATGGCCAGCTGCTAGCGGATCTCCCCCCGGCCTGGTGCCCGCGCTCGGAGGAAGCACAGTCGAGATCGAGCGGAAGCCGCGCTGCAGGCCGTGGGGCGAGTCTGCGTCGTCTGACGGCCGTAGGCTCCGTGCCCGTCACATCCCCGCCTCGCTCGACATGCTCCAGTCCAGTTCGCCCAGTCGCCGGATCGAGCCGCGCAGAATGCTCTCGAAAGCCAGGACGGCGGGCGACGGCGAACGGCCGCTGGGCCGGATCATGACGACGTCGCGTGCGATCGTCGGCTCGACCAGGGGTCGGGCGGCGATCGGGCGATGTGGGGTCATGGCCAGCGCATAGGTCGGGAGCACCGCGATGCCGAGACCGGCCTCGACCAGCGCCAATGCCGTGGTGATCTGCGAGACCGCGTAGAGCGGTCGCAACGGCACTTCCGCGGTCTCATAGCCGACCTCGACCAGCAGCCTGATACCGCTGTCCCTGGTCAGGGTGATCAGAGGCTGCCCGGCCAGATCGGCCCATGGCAGCGAGGAGCGCGTGGCGAAGGGATGCGTCCGGGCACAGAACAGCATGAGACTGTCCCGCGCCAGCGGCATGCGTTCGATGCCGTCCTCGATCGCCGAGAACGTGCCCAGCCCGCAATCTGCCCGGCCAAGCCTGACCTCCTCGACGATCGCATCGGTCCGCGCGTCGATGATGGCGACCTCGATGCCGGGATAGCGCTGACCGAGCTCGACGATGGCCATCGGCAGCAGGACGGCCGCCAGCAAGGGGGGAGCGGCGACGACAATCCGGCCACGCCGTCTTTCTGCGAGATTATTGGCATTGCGCACGGCCAGATCCAGGTCGTGCATGATCTTGGCCGACGCGCCCTGGAACTCGCGCCCGCCCTCGGTCAATTCGACGCGTCGCGTCGTCCGGTCGAACAGGCGCAGGCCGAGTTCCCGCTCCAGCTCACGCACGAGCTGCGAGAGTGCGGGCTGAGCCATGTGCAGCCGTTCCGCAGCCTTGGTGAAGGTGCCGCATTCCGCCACGGCGAGAAAGGCCCGGATCTGTCGAAGCGAGACGGTCATGGCAGACACTCATAAGCAAATCATCTGAATTCATACAAATATGTAGAATTGCCGTATAGCCCATCCCAATCGATGATCCTGGTCAAGGCGGGGGTCACGCATCGGGCGGGCCCGGCCCTGGAGATGGCCGGGGATGGCAGGGCTTCAGGTCAAGGAGCGTCCCGCGCTGCAGGATGGCAACGGGCCTGGCAGCGCGCCGCACGGGCCATCGTGCCCCTCGCGGAGCGAAGCCGGATGCTCGTCGATCGCAAGCGCTGTGCTCCCGCCGGCACCGTCCATTCGAGGCTCATGATGAACTGCTACCCTGACCTTCAGATGTATATCGGCGGCGCATGGAAGAGCGCCTCGAATGGGCAGCCGGTCCTGAACCCCGTCGACGAGAGCGTCATCGGCATGGTCCCGCTCGCGACGCGGTCGGATCTGGACGCCGCACTGTCCGCGTCGGCCGACGGGTTCATGATCTGGAGCCGGACATCGCCGCGCCGGCGCGGCGAGATCATCCTCAAGGCCGCCGCCCTCATGCGTGAGCGCATCGAAGAGATCGCCTTCTCGATCACGCTGGAACACGGAAAGCCAATTGGACAGGCCCGCCTGGAAGTGATCCGGGGCTGCGAGTTCTTCGAATGGGATGCCGCCGAGGGCCAGCGCCTCTATGGCCGCGTCATCCCCAGCGAGCCCGGCATCAAATACATCGTCATGCATCAGCCGATCGGGATGGTGGCGGCTTTCTCGCCGTGGAACTTCCCGATGAGCCAGCCCTCCCGGAAGATCGCCGGCGCGTTGGCGGCCGGCTGCTCGATCATTCTCAAGGCTGCCGAGGAGACGCCTGCCGGCGCCATCCATATTGCCCGGGCCTTTCACGATGCCGGGCTGCCGGCCGGCGTGCTCAACCTCGTCTTCGGCATTCCGTCGGAGGTGTCCGACTATCTCATTCCCCAGGAGCAGACCCGCCTGATCGCCTTCACCGGTTCGACCGCAGTCGGCAAGCACCTGACGACTCTGGCGGCGCGCCATATGAAGCCCGTGCTCATGGAGCTTGGCGGCCACGCCCCGGTCATCGTTTGCGACGACGTCGACCCGGTGGCCGCCGCCATCGCCTCCGCGCAGCGCAAGTCGCGCAATGCCGGACAGGTCTGCACCTCTCCGACACGCTTCTTCGTTCACAAAAGCATCTACGCCACCTTCGCCCGGACCTTCGCCGAGAAGGCCCGCGCGGTGACCATCGGCAATGGCCTGGACCCGTCGACAGAGATGGGCCCCGTCGCCAATTCCCGCCGCATCGAGGCGCTCGAGACGCTGGTCGCCGATGCACGGGCCAAGGGAGGGCGCGTGCTGGCCGGCGGCGAACGGCTGGGCAACCGCGGCTACTTCTTCCCGGTCACCGTCATAGCCGATGTTCCCGATGACGCGCGCGCCATGCGAGAGGAGCCGTTCGGCCCGCTGGCGCTGATCAACCCGGTCTCGTCCCTCGACGAGGCGATCGAGAAGGCCAATGCCCTGCGCTTCGGGCTCGCCGCCTATGCGTTCACGCATGCCGCAAGCAATGCGGACCGGCTGGCGGAAAGGATCGAGGCCGGCAACCTCTCGATCAATACCCTCGAGGCCTCCGTCGCGGAGACGCCGTTCGGGGGCGTGAAGGACAGCGGCTACGGCCGCGAGGGCGGGGCCGAGGGGCTATCGCATTACACCGTCATCAAGAACGTCTCGCACCGCATGAGCATCTGAACGCGGTCTCTGACGGCGGGGCCGCAACAGGAGCATCGGCATGAAATATTCAAAGAAAGACGCAAAGGCCTATGCCCGCGCCAATATGAAAGGCATCTGGGCTGCCGCGCTGACGCCGTTCACCCGCGATCTCGCGATCGACCGGGACGGCTTCAGCACGAATATCCGGCACTGGACCGATCAGCTCGGCATCGACGGCCTGTTCATCGCCGGCAAGCAGGGCGAGTTCTTCTCGATGTCGCTCGAGGAGCGCAAGCTCAGCTTCGAGATCGCCGTCGCGGCCGCGGCCGGCCGGGCCGCGACGATCATGTCCTGTTCGGACCAGAACATGGATGTGGTGATCGATCTCGCCCGGCATGCGCAGAAGGTCGGCGCCGACTACATCGTCATCCACGCCCCGGTCCTGCATTTCTTCAAGGCGCAGGAGGAGACGGTCTACGAATACTACCGGACGATTGCCGAGAAGGTCGATATCGGGATTGCGCTGTGGAGCCATCCCGACAGCGGCTACCTGCTCTCGCCACAGCTCTGCAACCGGCTGGCCGACATCGAGAACGTCGTCGCGATCAAGTACAGTGTGCCGCGCCCGATGTATGCCGAGCTTACCAGGCTCGCCGGCGATCGCATCCTGGTCAGCAGCGCCTCCGAGGAGGAATGGCTCGACAACATTCTCGAGCTCGGCTGGCAGCTCTATCTCTGCTCCTCGCCGCCCTGCCTGATCCAGACGCCGCATGATCTGCGGATGCGCGAATATACCGATCTCGCCTTCCGTGGCGACGCCGCGCAGGCGCGCGCCGTGCGCGACAGCCTGAACCCGGTCCGCGAGGCGCTGCGTGGCACAAGGCCCGCCGAGAAACCGCACGCCCATCAGAAATACTGGCAGGAGCTGCTCGGCCAGGCCGGCGGCCGGGTCAGGCCGCCGCTGCTGGAGCTGACAGAGACAGAGAAGGCTGCGACGCGCGCCGCCTTCGAGTCCTGCGGCCTGAAGCTGCACGCCGCAGATGCATCATTGGCCAAGACCGGCTGAGCCGCCGGCAGACGAAACGGGAGAGGTGGAACGATGGCGACGGAAGGACGGCTGAAGGCCTTCAACTTCGCGAAATGGATCGAGGAGCACCAGCATCTGCTGAAGCCTCCGGTTGGCAACCAGCAGATCTGGACGGATTCCGACCTGATGGTCACCGTCGTCGGCGGCCCCAACCAGCGCACCGACTATCATGACGATCCGGTGGAGGAGTTCTTCTACCAGCTCAAGGGCGACATGATGCTCAAGGTCGTGGATGACGGGAAGCATTACGACGTGACGATCCGGGAGGGCGAGATCTTCCTGCTGCCGCCGCATGTGCGCCATTCGCCGCAGCGCCCGCAGGAAGGCTCAATCGGCCTCGTCATCGAGCCGAAGCGGCCCGAGGGCTGGCTCGACGCCTTCGAATGGTACTGCTTCAACTGCACGAAGCTCGTGCATCGCGTCGAGGTCGATCTGGTCAGCATCGTCGACGACCTGCCGCCGCTCTACAAGGCCTTCTACAACAACGAGCAGGCCCGCACCTGCCCGCATTGCGGCACGCTCCATCCCGGCAAGGAACCGCCGGCCGGATGGGTCTGCCTGTAGGAATTCAGCGGCGCGGCCGAATCCCGGCCGCGCCGCGGGTTCCTCCCACGCAAGCGCCAGCACGAATAAGGCGCAGCAAAAATCTCAGAGGCATGAACGCAAGCAACTGGAGCTCACGATGACATTTCGCAGATTGCTATTGGGCCTGCTGGCCTCCGCCTCGATGACGGGAGCTGCCATCGCCCAGCAGCCCGTCAAGATCGGCATGATCACCACCCTGTCCGGACCGGGCGGATATCTCGGCCAGGATATTCGCGATGGCTTCAAGCTCGCCATCGAGATGCAGGGCGGCAAGCTCGGCGGCGCTCCCGTCGAGCTTGTCGTCGAGGATGACGCTCTCAAGCCCGGTCAGGGCAAGCAGATCGCGGAGCGCATGCTCAAGACCGATGGGATCAAGATCCTGACCGGCATCGTCTTCTCGAACGTCGCCGGCGCCACCGTGCCCGACATCGTCGATTCCGGCGCGCTCTATGTCAGCGCCAACGCCGCGCCGTCCAATCTCGCGGGCAAGGAATGCCACGAGAACTACTTCGCCATCGCCTGGCAGAACGACAGCCTGCACGAGAGCGCCGGCCAGAACGCCAACAATCTCGGCTATAAGAAGGCCTTCGTCCTGGCCGCCAACTACCAGGCGGGCAAGGATGCCATCGCCGGCTTCAAGCGGATGTTCAAGGGCGAGGTCGTGGGCGAGGTCTATACCCGTCTCGACCAGACCGATTTCGCCGCGGAGATGGCGCAGATTCGTGCCGCCAATCCCGACTTCGTCTACCAGTTCAACCCCGGCGGCCTCGGTATCGCATTCTTGCGCCAGTACCAGCAGGCKGGATTGACCGGCAAGATTCCGATGGTCGTCGCAGCCCCCTCGCTCGATGCGGTGACGCTTGCCGCGGTCGGCGATKCCGCGCTTGGCGTGAACGCCTCGAGCCACTGGAATTCCGACTTCGACAACCCGGCCAACAAGGCCTTCATGGCGGCCTGGACCAAGGCCTATAACCGCCCGGCGACCTATTACGCGAGCCAGGGCTATGACACGGCGCTGGCCATCGCCTCCGCGCTCAAGGCCACCGCTGGAAAACCCGATGTGCCGGCCCTGCGCAAGGCGCTCGCCAAGGCCGATTTCCAGTCCGTGCGCGGCGCTTTCAAGTTCGGCCCGAACCAGCATCCGATCCAGGATTGGTATGGGCTGCGGGCCGAAAAGGACAGCGATGGCAAGCTCGTCCTCAAGACCGTCGGCAAGATCCTGACGAATTACGGCGACGCCTACGCGGCGCAGTGCAAGCTCTGATCAGGTGGACCGCCCATGGCGCTGATCCTCGAACAACTGCTCAACGGCCTGCAGTTCGGCGTGATGCTGTTCCTGCTCGCCGCCGGGCTGACACTGATCTTCGGCATCATGGGCGTGATCAACCTGGCGCATGGCTCGCTCTACATGATCGGGGCCTATGCCGGAGCCTTTGTCGCGACCAGCACCGGCTCACTGCTGCTCGCAGTGCCAGCCGGGCTCGCGGCGGCGGCGGCGGCCGGCATGGCGGTCGAACTCCTGGTCCTGCGCCGGCTCTATGCGCGCGACCATCTCGATCAGGTGCTCGCGACCTTCGCGCTCATCCTCATCTTCAACCAATCGGTGACGATCCTGTTCGGCAGGCAGCCGCTCTTCGTCTCGGTGCCTCCTGAACTGAACGGCTCCGTCGAATTGCTGCCGGGGCTGGTCTATCCGGTCTACCGGATCGCGGTCATCGCGGTTGGCCTTGCGGTGGCCTTCGGGCTCTATCTCCTAATCAACCGCACACGCGTCGGCATGCTGGTGCGCGCCGGCGCGACCCATCGCGAGTTGGTCAGGGCGCTCGGCGTGGACATTCGCCTGCTGTACACGGCGGTGTTCGGGCTCGGCGCCTTGCTCGCCGGACTTGCCGGGCTGATGGCGGGGCCGATCCTCGCCGTCCAGGTCGGCATGGGCGAGCAGATCCTGATCATGACCTTCGTGGTCGTGGTGATCGGCGGCGTGGGCTCGATCCGGGGCGCCTTCTTCGGCGCGCTGATCGTCGGCCTCGTCGACACCAGCCTGCGCGCCTTCCTCCCCGGCCTGCTGCGCTCGGTCATGAATCCATCCGAGGCAGATGCGCTCGCCGGCGGCCTGTCCTCGATGGGGATCTACCTGCTGATGGCAATCGTGCTGCTCATGCGCCCGAAGGGGCTCTTTCCCGCCCATGCATGACATCATGACCAGTCCTATCGCCCGGGCGCCGGCCCGTGGCCGGCTCCTGACCGCTGCCGCGATTGGCCTGGCGCTCGGCGCCCTGCCCTTCGTCCTGCAGGCCATCGGCCAGCCCTCGCTCGTGCCCCTGGCGACCCGCGTGCTGATCTACGCAATTGCCGCCGCCAGCCTCAATCTCGCCCTGGGCTTCGGCGGGATGGTGAGCTTCGGCCATGCCGCCTTCTTCGGCATCGGCGGCTATGTCGTCGGCATCCTCTACCAGAGCTTCGTCGGCGACACCTTGCTCTTCGGCCTGTTGCCGGGAACGAACCAGCTCCTGATCACCCTTCCCGCCGCGATGCTTGTCGCGGGCATCCTCGCCCTCTGCATCGGCGCGCTCTGCCTGCGCACGAGCGGCGTGCAGTTCATCATGATCACGCTCGCCTTCGCGCAGATGCTGTTCTTCCTGTTCGTCTCGATCAAGGCCTATGGCGGCGATGACGGGCTGATCATCCGCCGCCGCAATGTCCTGCTCGACCTCGACACCCGCAACGACACGGTGTTCTACTTCATCTGCCTGGCGGCGGCCGCGCTGGTCTTCGGCGCGCTTTCGCGGATCGTCGGATCACGCTTCGGCATGGTCCTGATCGGCATCCGGCAGAGCGAGCGCCGCATGGCGGCGATCGGCGTCGCGCCCTATTCCTACAAGCTCACCGCCTTCGTCGTCTCCGGCATGGGGGCCGGGCTCGCCGGGGCGCTGATGGCCAATTACCTGCGCTTCGTCAGCCCCGACATGCTGCACTGGACCAAGTCGGGCGAGCTGATGATCATGGTCATCCTCGGCGGTGTCGGCACGGTCCTTGGCCCGCTGTTCGGCGCGGCTGCGCTCGTCATCCTGGAAACCGTGCTCACCGCCTGGACCGAGCACTGGCAGCTCATCCTCGGGCCTGTCCTGCTGTTCGTCGTCCTGTTCACGCAGGGCGGGCTCAGCGCGCTCTTCAACCGCGTCGGAAGGGTCGGGAGTTGACGCAGCCCCTGCTTTCCGTACGCAACCTGCAGAAGTGCTTTGGCGGACTCGTAGCCACCGACAAGGTCGATCTCGACGTGGTCGAAGGCGAGGTCCACGCCCTGATCGGCCCGAACGGCGCGGGCAAGACCACGCTGATCACCCAGCTCTTCGGCGAGCTCTCCCATGACGAGGGCGAGATCCGCCTGGACGGCGAGGATATCGGCCGGCTGCCGACGCCGCAGCGCGTCCGTCGCGGCCTCGCCCGCACCTTCCAGATCACCCATCTGCTGCCGGACTACACCATGCTCGACAATGTCGCGCTGGCCGTGCAGGCTCATGAAGGGCACAGCTTTCACTTCTTCGCCAATGCCCGCCGCGACGAGGCGCTGCGCGCCAGGGCACGGCAGCATCTGGCGGCGGCCGGCCTGGCGGCGCGCGCCGAGGTGAGAGTCGCCGATCTCTCCCATGGCGAGCAGAAACAGCTCGAATTCGCGGTGGCGCTCGCCTGCGAACCGCGCCTTCTCCTGCTCGACGAACCAATGGCCGGCCTCGGCCATGCCGAGAGCGAACAGATGGTCGCGATGCTCCGGGCCCTGAAGGGGCGCGTCACCCTGCTGCTCGTCGAACACGACATGGACGCGGTCTTCGCGCTGGCGGACCGGATCTCCGTGCTTGTCTATGGCCGCGTGATCGCGACCGGGACGGCCGCCGAAATTCGCGACAACCCGGATGTCCGCATCGCCTATCTCGGCGAGGGAGACGCCTGATGCTGAGCGTACGCAACCTGCAATCGGCCTATGGCGCCAGCCAGGTCCTCTTCGACGTCGCGCTCGACATCGCGGAGGGCGAGGTCGTGACATTGCTCGGCCGCAACGGCATGGGCAAGACCACCACCGTGCGCTCGATCATGGGCCTGCTCCCGCCGAAGGCCGGCGAAGTCCGGTTCGGGGGCCGCGCCGTATCGGGCAGTCCGCCGGAGAAGATCGCCCGCTGCGGCATCGGCCTGGTGCCGGAAGGCCGGCAGGTCTTCCCTACGCTGAGCGTGCGCGAAAACCTCGTCGCCACCGCATCGAACCGGCTGAAGCGTGCACAGCCCTGGACGCTCGAACGGGTCTATCGCCTGTTCCCGCGCCTTGAGGAGCGCGCCGGGCAATCGGCGCGGACCCTGTCAGGCGGCGAACAGCAGATGCTCGCAGTCGGCCGGGCGCTGATGACCAATCCGAAGCTGCTGATCCTCGACGAGGCGACGGAGGGTCTCGCGCCGGTGATCCGCGCCGAGATCTGGTCCTGCATCGAGGTGCTCAAGGCGCAGGGCCAGTCCATCCTGCTGATCGACAAGAACATCAACGTGCTCAAGCGCATCGCCGATCGCCACTACATCCTCGAAAGGGGCCGCACCGTCTGGTCCGGCAGCAGCGTCGATCTCGCGGCGCAGGCAGAAATGGTACATCGCTATGTCGGCGTCTGACATGGTCGCGGCAGAGCTAGTCGCGACGACATCCCTGACCGATCCGGTCGAGGCGCTGCGCGATGCGCTCGCGACGATCCTCGACGGGCTGGTCGCAGCCGGCTGCGGGCCGCAGCATCTGCTCTCGATGACATGGGAGACAGGCGAGCCGGCGGCCTTCCATCTCTCGCGCCATGAGGTCGAGCTCGCCTATCGCGAGGTCTTCGCCGGCTTCCGCCCGCCGATCCGGCTGCAGCCGAGGGCCGAGCCCGGCCTGGCGATCCGCGCGCGGCACTCCGAGCCGACACCACCACCGGAGAGGCTCGTTCAAGGCCACACGCTGCCGCAGCTCGCCCGCCAGTACAGTCCGCGCCTGCAGGCCGACATGAAGGCGCTGTTCCGGCAATGGAGCCGCGACGGCGAAGCCTTCCGCGCTCATCACCGCGGCCGCGACCTGGCCTATGGGCCGGGGCGTTTCGAGACGCTCGACCTCTACCTGCCACGGGGCGTCTCGCGCCCGCCGCTCTGGGTCTTCGTCCATGGTGGCTACTGGCAGGCCTCCGACAAGGTCCAGCACGCGCAGTTCGCACAGGGCATGCTGGCGGCCGGCTTCGCCGTCGCCATGCCGAATTACGGGCTTGCGCCCGAGACCCCGCTGGAGCGGAGCGCGGAGCAGATCGTCGCTGCCCTGAACTTCCTGGTCGGGGAAGCCGAGGCGCTCGGCATCGACGCCGCGCGGCTGCATCTCGCGGGGCATTCCGCCGGCGGCCACCTCGCCGCCATGGCGCTGGTTGCGTCGGATGCCCCGCCCATTGCCTCCGGGCTCTTGCTCTCGGGTCTCTTCGACCTGACACCGCTCGGCCATCTCCCGCTCGGGCGCCTGCTTGGCCTCGACGACCTGGCCCGGGCCGAACGCCTGAGCCTGCACGGCCGGCCCTGCCCCTCCGCACGCCTCGCCTTCGCCGTTGGCGAAGTGGAAAGCGATGCCTTCAAGGCCCAGTCAGCCGCACTTGCCACCGCCTGGCGGGCCGGACCGCCGGTCCTTTGCGCGGGACATCATTTCAGCCTCCTCGACGGCCTGAACGGTGGCAAGCTGCTCGAACTCGCTCGCAACACGGCGGCCGCTTGACCATGTCGCACCCGCGCAAGCCTCTTCGGATCGCCCTGATCGGCTGGGGCGCGATCAGCCGCCGCGTCGCCGGGTTGCTGGCGCAGCGCCTGGGCTCCCGCGTCACTGTCGCGGCCATCGGCCTTCGCGATCTGTCGAGCGCGCCCGACCTGCCGACGGGCGCGGCGCCGATCACGGATCCGGGGCAGCTCGCCGGTCTCGGGCTCGACCTCGTCGTCGAAGCCGCCGGGCGCGAGGCTGTGGCCGGATGGGGCGCGGCAGCGCTGCGCCACGCCCCGGCCTTCGCCGTGGCCTCGACCAGCGCCCTTTGCGACGATGCGCTGCTCGGCAGGCTCCTGGAGGTGGCCGAGACCAATGGCAGCCGACTCCTGATTCCGGCGGGCGCGCTCGGGGGGATCGATGCCTTGGCCGCGGCCGCGGCGCTTCCGCTGGACGAGGTCACCCATACCATCGTCAAGCCGCCCGCGGCCTGGCGCGGCACGGCGGCCGAGGCGATGGCGTCGCTCGACGCGCTTTCGGCGCCCTTGACCTTCTTCTGCGGAACCGCGCGCGAGGCGGCGTCGCTGTTCCCGCAGAACGCCAATGTCGCGGTGATCAGCGCGCTGGCCGGCATCGGGCTCGACCGGACCCGCATCCAGCTCGTCGCCGATCCCGGGGCGAAGGCAAACAGCCATCGCCTTGCCGCGAGCGGGGCGTTCGGCCGGCTCGAGATCGCAATCGAGAACCGCGCCCTTGCCGCCAATCCGAAATCATCGGAGATGACGGCTCTCTCGCTGGTCCGATTGATCGGAGCCGCGGTGAACCCGTTGGCCATCTGACCGGCGGGAGACGCAAAGCAGCGCTCCGAGCCGGGTCCATGCGGCGATCGGCAGCAATCGCGATGCTCCCGCGAGTTCTGCAAGAGATGCTGGCGGACGTTCATTGGTTCCCGCGATCCTCCCGGGCCGCGGGCGTAAATACCCGATTGAGCAAAAGCGGTCAGGTCTCCTTTGCGGCCTCGATCCACAGAAAGGAGGCCTCCTCGTTGTCCTGCGGTTCGATCGACGATTTGCGGACGAGCAATCCGCCATCGGATAGATATTTCAGTGTTTCCGCTTCGCCGTTGTGACCGAAGAACATCGTGGTTCCCAGCCATTCACCGGTCCACTCGCCGGAAACACCTGTTCCAAAGCTTCCGACAAAGACACCGCCCGGCTTCAGCAATCTCGCGATCTTCAGGATCAACGGTCCTTGCTGGACAGAGGGGACATGCGTGATCGAATAGAAGGCGCCAACCGCGTCGAAGGAACCGGCTTCAAGCGCCACGTCGCACATATCCGCCTGGATGAACGTCGCCAGCGGGACCTGCTTTCGAGCCCTGAGGATCTGTTGTGCCGATGCGTCGACACCGATGACGGCATGTCCCAATGCCGCAAGATCCCGCGCCACGGGGATGCCCGCACCGCATCCGAGATCGAGGACCCGGCCGCCATCGGCTGGCAGGCTGTCGATAAGACGGCCGAGCCATTTCTGACGAACAGCAGATACCCCGAACCGTTCGAGATATGCGTCTGCAACGTCGTCATAACCTGCAGCGACAAGGTGTTTGGGATCGCTAGCCATGGCGGAACAGTTGCAGACGACCGCACGCGCGTCGAGCCGCGACGTCTGCAACCCCAAGCATCCCCTCAGAGCTGCAGCAAATCCTCAGACTCTTCCCTGCCCAAGCGGGCCCGAGCGCTGGCGCCCAGAACTCTGGCAACAGCCTATGCCGGTCATCAGGTCCGCCTCCTCCGACGCGCATCGGAGTATTGTCCCAAACGCGCGGCATCAAGGCTGCTGCATCCCGCCGGAAACGCGTGTAAATTCGGCGTTATCGGAGACGGTTGGCGCGAAAGCACCGGCCCACGACGGCACTTCTGCCCGGGGATAGCGGAAGCGACACGGCGTCGGTTGGCCTCGCTTGCGTCACAGCAAGGTGGGAGGGTGTCATGAGGAAACTCGCAACGCTCGCCACTGCCGCTTTGATCATGACCGGCAGTGTCGGAACCGCCGACGCGCAATATTGGCGCGGGGGCGGCTGGGGCTATCACGGCGGGTATTATCGCAACTATGGCTGKGGCGGCGGCGCTGTCGCTGCCGGGCTGGTCGGTGGGGCGCTGCTCGGAGGCCTGGTCGCCGCAGCAACGACGCCCGCCTATGCCTATGGATACGGTTATCCGGCCTATGGCTACGGATATGGCTATCCCGCCTATTCCTATTATGGCCCGCGGGTCTATTATCGCCCGGGCTATTACTATGCGCGGCCCGTCTATTATGCCCCGCGCTATTACGGCTGGAACCGGGCTTATTACGGCCCGCACTATTATCCCMGCACGGTCTACCGGGCATATTGGTGAGGCCGTCGCCGACGACCGGCCATCAGCGAAGCCGGCCGGTCGGTCGCGTCCGCGAAGGGGATCTCCGTTCGACGGCCGAATGCCGAACGGAGCCGTGCCTCAGCGCAGCGGCGCGCCGTAGCGCTCGACCTGGTAGGGCTGCCGGGCGAGGCCGACGCAGAAGCTCGCGACCGCATCCTGCAGTTTCTCGGCCAGCAGTTTCATGGGCGCGTTCGCCGCTTCCAGCCGCTCGCGCGCCGCTTCCGCCTCGCGCGCCAGCTTCGCGAGGTCGAGCGTCAGCAGGCGCCCCTCCTTCACGACGAAGCGACCGCCGATCATCACGTCGCGCACCGCCGTGCCGTCTTCGACATGGACGATCTGGTTCACCGTGCGGTTATGCGGCAGCCAGTTGATATGGCCGAGATCGACGAAGACGAGATCGGCCTTGTAGCCGCCTTCGATCCGGCCGATGCGGCCCTGGAAGCCGAGCGCGCGGGCGCCGCCTTCGGTTGCAGCATGCAGGGCCTCGGGCGTGGTCAGCCATTCCCGGACATCGGGTCCACGCACCTTCGAGACGAAGGAGGCCAGGCGCGTCGCCTCGTACATGTTCTGGTTGTCGCCGCTGTTCGAGCCGTCCGTGCCGATCGCCACATTGACGCCGGCCGCGAGCATCGCCCGCACGTCGGCAAGCCCACTGCCCAGCCGCATATTGCTCGCCGGGTTGTGCGCGACCGAGGCGCCATGGCCCGCGAGGATGCGCATGTCCTCCGGATCGAGCCAGACGCCATGGGCGACCGTGAAATCGGGGCCGAGCAGGCCGAGCTGGTCGAGATGGGCAGTCAATGTGCGGCCATAGCGCTTCATGCCGGAGAGCGCCTGGATCTTCGATTCCGCGACATGGCTGTGCAGGCCGAGACCGAAGCGGCGGGCACAGTCGCGACAGGCGCCGAGGAACCCATCCGAGCAATGCAGCGGGATCGTCGGGGCGAGCGCGATCTTTAGCCGTTCCGTATCGAAGCGCGCCTGCGTGACGAAAGCCTCGAAGCCCTTCAGCGTCTCGGCATAGGGCTGCATCCGGAAGCGGTCGACCTCGGCGCGCAGCGGCTCGGGCAAGGCGTCGTAGAGGCCGGGAATGGCCTCATAGAGCGTGGTGTCGGCGACCATCGGCGCGATCGTCGCGCGCATGCCGACATCCTGATAGGCCCGGGCGACAGCCGACATGCCCTCGACCGACGGCGCTGGCACCTCGAAGAACAGGTCGTAGCAGGCGGTCGTGCCCTTCAGCACCATCTCGGCGCCGTTGAGTGCGGCGCTGAGATATTTGTCCTCGAGGCTGCGGTTGCCGCTGATCCAGGGGCCGGCGGCCAGGAGCAGTTCGAGCGACCAGCGGTCCCCCATGGCCTTGGCGAGCGCGCCATGGCCGTGGGTATGGGCGTTGACGAGGCCGGGATGAACGAGCTTGCCGGTGGCGTCGATCTCTGCCGCCCCCTCGGGGACGGACATGCCGCGCGGACCGATCTCGCGGATCGTGTCGCCTTCGAGCAGCAGGTCGAGCGGTTCAGCCTGAACGCGCTCCGGCAGGAGGACGAGGGCGTTGCGGATGATCGTGTGGAGCGGGCTTGCGGTCATGGCGGGGTCTCCTTCTCGGCGCCGCAGGTCAGCGCCGCTGCTCGGCCGCTGCCCAGGGGAAGAACACCCGCTCGGCGACGACGATCAGCTGGAACAGGACGATGCCGAGCAGGGCCAGGATCAGCATGGCACCGAAGGCGACGGGAACCTTGAAGAACGCGGTTGCGGAGGTGATGAGATAGCCTAGGCCCCGTTCCGCCGCGACGAACTCGCCGACCACGGCGCCGACGACGGAGAGTGCGATCGCCGATTTCAGGCCGGAGAATACGAACGGGATCGAATAGGGCAGACGCACCCGCAGCAGCTCCTGCAGCTTGCTCGCGCGGCAGGACCGGGCAAGCTCGACCAGCTCCGGCGGCACCGCCAGCAGACCCGTGGTCATCGAGATCACCAGCGGGAAGAAGGCGACCAGGAAGGTCACGATGACGCGCGGCAGCTCGTTGGGACCCAGCATCACGACCAGGATCGGCGCGATTGCGACCTTCGGCACCGACTGGGTCAGCACGAGCAGCGGATAGATCGCATCCGCCGCCAGCCGCGAGGAGGAGATCAGCACGGCGAGCGGGAAGCTGACCGCGATCGAGAGCAGGAAGCCGAACAGCACGGTCCTGAGCGTCGCCAGCGTATGCTCGCCCAGCGCCGGGCCCATCGCCGCGGTGTCCTGGAAGATCCGCGAGGGCGCCGGCAACAGGTATTCGGGGATGGCGAAGACCCGGACGGTCACCTCCCAGATCGCCATCAGCACGACCAGCGCGACGAGCGGGATCAGGAATTCGCGGCTCGCGCCGAGCAGGCGCAGGGCTTTAGTGTTCGACATCGAAATGCGTCCMCTGCTCGCCGAAGATCAGTTCGCGGATGCGGCCGGCGCAGCGCTGGAATTCCGGGTGGCCCGACATGGCGAAATCGCGCGGGCGCGGCAGATCGACATCGATGATCTCGGCGATCCGGCCGGGCCGGGGCGACATCACGACGACCCTGTCCGCCAGGATCACCGCTTCGGGAATGGAATGGGTGACGAAAATGATGGTCTTGGGCGCATTCGCCCAGATCCGCAGCAGCTCGATCGTCATGATCTCGCGGGTCAACGCATCGAGCGCGCCGAAGGGCTCGTCCATCAGCAGGATGTCGGGATCATGCACCAGCGCCCGGCAGATCGCGGCGCGCTGCTGCATGCCGCCGGAAAGCTGGCGCGGCCGGTGATCGGCGAAATCCGCGATGCCGGCGACGGCCAGCAGGTCCTTCGCCCGCCGGCGCGCCGTCTCGTCGGCACGCCCCATGATCGTGGAGGGGAACATCACGTTCTCCATGATCGTCGCCCAGGGCAGCAGGGTCGGCGCCTGGAAGACGATGCCCGTGTCCTGCCGCGGCGCGCTGACGCGCTCCCCATTGATGGCGATGCTGCCCTCCGTCGGCGGCACCAGGCCGGAGACGAGCCGCAGCAAGGTGGACTTGCCGCAGCCGGAGGGGCCGACGAGCGTGACGATCTCGCGGTCGCGGATCGTGAGATCGATCCCGTCGAGCGCGCGCACGCCGCCATTGCCGACCGAGCCAAAGACCTGGCCGGCCCCGCTGATTTCAATCATGTCTATTCTCCGGCGTCCCCTGCCCTGTCCGCTCTCGTCACTTCTTCGGCGGCAGGAAGGACATGTCGACCGCGGTCGCCGGATCGAGCTTGGGGTCGAGATTCTGCGACTGGGCAACGACCTCATAGGTCTTGTTCAGGCGCTCGGTGGTGATGCCGCCGACCCCGGCCTCCTTGGCGTGATCGGTGAAGATGAAGCCCAGCGTCGCCTTCAGGCTGCCGAGGCAATCATCGAGATCGACCTGCGGGATCGCCTTCACATGCGCCTCGCAGGTGGCCTGCGGATTGTCGCGCGCCGCCTCCCAGGATTCCGTGGTCGCCTTCATGAAGCTCTTCAGCATCTCCGGGCGGTTCTTCGCGCTCGCCTCGGTGGTGTGGAAGGCAAGCGAGTAGATCGCGAAACCCGCCTCGACGAAGGGCAGGAAGGCGAGCTCCTTGCCAGCGCGCTGGGCCTGCTTGTTCTGATAGTAGAAATTGGTCGAGTAGGACGGGATGGCGTCGACCTTGCCGCTGATCAGCAGCGGACCCATGGCCGAGCCGTCGACGGTCACCCACTCGATCTTGTTGGGATCGGTCTTTGCCGCCGCGGCGACCGCCGGGAAGTAGAGCCGGTGGCTGTTGCCCGGCGTGATGCCGATCTTCTTGCCTTCGAGCCCGGTGAAGGTGGTGATCCCGGAATCCTTGCGCACGAAGAGCGAGTGCGGGGAATGGGCGTAGACCGCGCCGATCATCTTCAGCGGCACGGAGCTGCGCTGGCGCGCGGTGAACAGGGCGGAAATATCGGCCATGCCGATATCGGCCGCGCCGCCGGCCACCTTGCTCAGCGTGTCGCCGGAGCCGTTGCCCTTGCTGATCCGCAGCTCGATGCCATTGCGCTGATAGATGCCCGACGCGATGCCGGCATAATAAGGCGCGTAATCGCCGGTCGGAATCCAGTCGAGCATGAGATGCACGTTCTCGGCCGCACGAGCGGCAGACGGTACGGACAACGCGACGGCCGCGCTGAAGATGGCTGTGAGAGTGCTCGACGTGAATTTCGACATTGTGGTCGCCCTTCCTGGTTMCCCTATGGACAGAAACAGTGGGGACGCCGATCAGATCAAATACCAATTTCGCTGCGATACATAATATATGGTTATGCTGCAGCGCACATCGTGCGGCGGCTGCATCCGCCCCCGCTCAATCCGGCATGGCGGGGTCGGTCGCGAGCGGCAGCAGCTCCATCAGCCCCTGCACGAAACTGCGGGCGATGCGCGACAGCGGCTCGACCCGCGAGGAGAGCAGATGCGGCCGCGTCGTCGTCTTCGGCACCAGAGGGCGGGAGCGGATATTCGGCCAGGCGTTGTCGACCAGCACGAAGTCGTCGACGATCGCGATGCCGCCGCCGGCCTGAACCAGCGAGCAGGCATTCGGCGTGAAGCGCACCTGCGCGTTGAAGCGGATGGGCTTTGGCGTGGCGCCAAGAGCGCGATTGACGACCATGCCATAGGGCGTCTGCGAGCCATACCCGATCATCGGATAGGGCACGAGATCGGCCGGCTTCAGCACGCGCTTGCTGCCGAGCGGATGGCCTTCGGGGAAGATCACGCGCAGGCGTCCCTCGGCGATCTGCGTGGCTTTTACGCTCGGATCCTCGACGGCCATGGAGGTGACGGCGAGATCGGCGCGATGGCTGGCGATGCGCGCGATCAGCTCGGCCAACGTGAGGATCTCGAAATCGACGCGCACATCGGGATGCGACTGGCGGAAGCGGCCGATCGCCTTCGGCACCAGCATGTGGCCGACGCTGGGGCTTGCCAGCAGTCGGATCGACCCCGCGCTGCCGCGGCGCAGCTCCTCCGCCATGTCGTTGACCCGGGTCACGCCCTGATGGACGAGCTCAGCCTCGGCGAAGAGCTGCCGCGCCTCGGGCGTCGGCTGGACGCGGCCCTTGACGCGCTCGAACAGCGTCAGGCCGAGCCGATCCTCCGTATAGGACAGGAGCCGGCTGATCGCCGGCTGGGAGACCGAGAGCAGGCGCGCCGCGCCGCTGATCGAGCCTGTCACCATGACCGCGCGGAACATCTCGATCTGCCGAAGATTCATCGCCATGGCACATAACMTCCCCTTATAGTTCAGTAGAGAAATGGTATATACTTGTTTTGGTGGCGCCCGGCTAGATTGCGGCCAGTTTGAACTGGCCTTCACAGCCCAAGGAGTCTCTTTCGATGTCCCGCCTTCTTACCGTTGCAGCGGCTCAGCTCGGTCCCATCCACCGCGCCGATGATCGCGCATCGGTCGTGCGCCGGATGATCGCGCTGATGCAGCAGGCAAAGGCCCGCGGCGCCGATTTCGTCATCTATCCGGAACTCGCCCTGACGACCTTCTTCCCGCGCTGGTATTGCGAGGACCGTGTCGAGGCCGACCAGTGGTTCGAAACCGCGATGCCCGGCCCCGACACGCAGCCGCTCTTCGACACGGCGCGCGCGCTCGGCATCGCCATGAGCTTCGGTTATGCCGAGCTGACGCCGGAGGGACGGCATTTCAACAGCTCGATCCTGGTCGACAGGACCGGCCAGATCATCGGCAAGTACCGCAAGGTGCATTTGCCCGGCCATGCCGAACGCGACCCGACCCGGGCGCACCAGCATCTCGAGAAGCGCTATTTCGAGCCCGGCGACCGCGGCTTCCCGGTCTGGCGCTTCGAGAACGGGCTGGTCGGCATGGCGATCTGCAACGACCGGCGCTGGCCCGAGACCTATCGCGTCATGGGGCTGCAGGGCGTCGAGATGGTCGTGCTCGGTTATAACACGCCGACCACCAACGGCCATTCCAAGACCGAGACGCTGGCCGACCGCCTGTTCCATCACCGCCTGTCGGTGCAGGCCGGCGCCTATCACAACTCGACCTGGGTCGTGGCGGTCGCCAAGGCCGGCGTCGAGGACGGCTTCCCGCTCTTCGGCGGCACGCTGATCGCCGATCCCAGCGGCAAGATCGTCGGCGAACTCGACCATGACGAGGACGGGCTCTTGATCCATGCCTGCGATCTCGATGCCACGCGCTTCGGCAAGGAGACGATGTTCAACTTCGCCGCTCATCGGCGCGTCGAACATTATGACCTGATCACCTCACGAATCGGCGTCGGCGCGCCACTCGGCACCACCGACTAAGGCATCGGCAGGACAAGTGGATCGCGGCTTTCGGGAAAGCCGATGCGAACACGGAACGGTCAGATGATCGGACCCGGTACGATATCCGGTCCGATCACCCAGGCATGCTCCGCCCGGGCGATCCGCATCGGGAAACCGGCGCGCGCCGGCCGCGCAAGAGCGCCTCGCCTTCTTCGCATCATTTGGTGCGACGTTGGTCGGCTGACTTTGTCGGCCAGAGCGGACAAGAACGGCTTGAAGGGCCTATAGTCCCTTTTCGATAGTCTGAAAGTCAGGGGCGGCACAGGTGAAGGAACCAGACCGGGTCGATGAGTATGTCGGCATTCGCCTGCGAAGAATGCGCCGCCTGACGGGCTACAGCCAGACGAAGCTTGCCGAGTTGCTGGGGATCACGTTTCAGCAAATCCAGAAATACGAGAAGGGTGTGAACCGGATCAGTGCGAGCCGGCTCCAGCATATCGCCAATATCTTTCAGGTCCCCGTTTCCCATTTTTTCGATGGGGCGCCGGCGATCTCGACTCCAGCCGCAGATTCAGTGCCGGACGCCCCCTCCCCGGAGGTCGCTGACCTGCTCGCCACCCGCGACGGCATCCGTCTGGCCAAAGCCTTCGCTTCGATAAGGAACTTCAAGACACGCCGCCGGATTGTCGCCCTCACCGAAGCGATGGGCGACGCCGAGGAAGCGTCTGAAGCCGAGCCGGGTCGCGCCACGGCTGCAGGGTCCGGCTGCGACTGAACCGTTTTGTCGCGGCGCAGCTGAGGCAGCGGAAGAGGCGAGCCCCTGGCGTTCGGCGACCGTTGCGACGTCGGCCCCACCTCCTTGCGCATGGCGCGCGTTCGGCACGGCCGGAAACACAGAGGGCGACATTCAAGGAAACGGAGGCCCTTGCCAACATCTATAATATCCATTAACTTGGATATATGGATAATTTACAAACCATTCTCGCCATGGCTGCACTGGCACAGCCCACGCGCCTCGACACCTTCAAGCTTCTGGTGAACCGCGAGCCCGAAGGCGTTCCCGCCGGCGAGCTCGCGCGGCTGCTGGATGTTCCGCAGAACACGATGTCGGCTCATCTCGCCATCCTGTCGCGCGCACGACTGATCGCGGGCGAGCGGCAGAGCCGCTCGATCATCTATCGCGCCGATCTCGACGGTTTCCGCGCGGTGATCGCCTTCCTGCTGAAGGATTGCTGCGGCGGGCGGGCAGACCTGTGCCAACCGCTCATCGACGAACTCGTTCCCTGCTGCCCACCGAAGGTCCCCGCCGATGGACGTCATCATCTACCATAATCCCGACTGCGGAACCTCGCGGAACACGCTTGCCCTGATCAGGAACGCCGGCGTCGAACCTCACGTCATCGACTACCTGAAGATGCCACCGTCCCGGGCGATGATCGTGGACCTGGTCGCGCGGATGGGTCTCACGCTCCGGCAGGTCCTGCGCGAGAAGGGGACGCCATTCGCCGAACTCGGCCTTGCAGATCCGTCGCTGGGCGACGACGCCTTGCTCGACGCAATCGAGAAGCACCCGATCCTGCTCAATCGACCGATCGTGGTGACACCGAACGGCGTGAGGCTGTGCCGCCCCTCGGAAGAGGTGATTGACCTGCTGCCGCCGCAGCGCGGTCCGTTCGTCAAGGAGGACGGCGAGCGCATCGTCGATGAGGCCGGCCGCCGCATCGCGAGCGGTGAGATCATCGGCCGAGATATCGCATCCGGCCCGATGATCTAACTCTCTGTGTTCGCATCGGCTTTGCCCCGAAAACCGCAATCCACTTTTCGGGCCGATGCTTTCTGTGTTCGCATCGGCTTTGCCCCGAAAACCGCAATCCACTTTTCGGGCCGATGCCTTGGGAAAATCGCATGTCCACGTTCGAACGCTACCTGACGCTGTGGGTGGCTCTGTGCATTCTTGCCGGCGTCGCGCTCKGCCAGCTGTTCCCGAGCGCCTTTCAAACGATCGGCAGCGCCGAGATCGCGAGGGTCAACCTGCCGATGGCAGTCCTGATCTGGCTGATGGTCATCCCGATGCTGCTGAAGATCGACTTCGCCGCCTTGCGCCAGGTCGGCCAGCACTGGCGTGGGATCGGCGTCACACTCTTCGTGAACTGGGCCGTGAAGCCGTTTTCGATGGCCCTGTTGGGCTGGTTCTTCATCGGCTGGCTGTTTCGCCCTCACCTGCCCGCCGACCAGGTCGATTCCTATATCGCCGGTCTGATCATCCTGGCGGCGGCGCCTTGCACGGCAATGGTCTTCGTCTGGTCCAACCTGATCAAGGGAGAACCGCATTTCACCTTGAGCCAGGTCGCGTTGAACGACGCGATCATGATCGTCGCCTTCGCCCCGATCGTCGGCCTGTTGCTTGGCCTGTCCGCCATCACCGTTCCCTGGGGCACGCTGACATTGTCGGTCGCGCTCTACATCCTGGTTCCCGTCATTATCGCGCAGCTCATCCGCAGGAGCCTGCTCGCCTCCGGCGGTGACGAAGCGCTGCATCGCCTTCTCGCCGCCCTATCGCCTGTGTCGCTGGTGGCCCTGCTTGCGACCCTGGTAATGCTGTTCGGGTTCCAGGGCGCGCAGATCCTGGCCCAGCCGTCTATCATCGCGATCCTGGCCATCCCGATCCTGATCCAGGTCTATTTCAATGCGGGACTGGCCTATCTCCTCAACCGTGCGGCCGGCGAAAAACACTGCGTCGCTGGTCCCTCGGCCCTGATCGGAGCCTCGAACTTCTTCGAGCTCGCGGTTGCAGCCGCCATCAGCCTGTTCGGTTTCAACTCCGGCGCCGCCCTCGCAACGGTGGTCGGCGTGCTGATCGAAGTGCCGGTCATGCTGTCGGTCGTCTGGATCGTGAACCGTTCCAGGGGCTGGTACGAGCGGGGAAGCCCGCGCAATCCTGCAAAGGCAACGTCATGACCGATCTTCCGAATGTCGACCTCGACCGTCTGGTCGCTCCCGATCTCACCCAGCTCGAGCCCGCCCGGCGCGCCACGCATCCACCGCGCATCCTTCTGCTCTACGGCTCACTTCGGACGCGCTCCTACAGCCGGCTGCTGACACTCGAAGCAGAGCGTATCCTCAAGCATCTCGGCGCCGAAACGCGGGTATTCGACCCTGCCGGCCTGCCAATGGCCGACAGCGTCCTGCCGGACCACCCGAAGGTTCAGGAGTTGCGGGATCTGGCGCTATGGTCGGAGGGGCAGGTCTGGTGCAGCCCGGAGCGTCACGGCACGATCACCGGCGTATTCAAGAACCAGATCGACTGGATACCGCTGGAGCTTGGCTCGATGCGCCCGACCCAGGGCCGAACGCTGGCGGTGATGCAGGTCTCGGGTGGCTCGCAGTCGTTCAACGCCGTCAACACATTGCGCGTGCTGGGGCGCTGGATGCGAATGGTGACCATCCCGAACCAGTCCTCCGTCGCAAAGGCCTTTCAGGAGTTCGACGAGGTGGGCCGCATGAAGCCCTCCGCCTATTACGACCGCGTCGTCGACGTGATGGAGGAACTCGTCCGCTTCACGCTGCTGACGCGCGACCGCTCCGCCTATCTCACCACGCGCTACAGCGAGAGGAAGATTGCTGCCGAGGCGGTTCCGGTCAGCGCTATCTAAGTCAACACGGCGCGCGCGGGAGCAAAGCGAAACCAGTCAGGCCCACGCGACGGGCGCAGAACCAGGCTGCGACTGACATCGCCGCGGCCGGCGCCCCCGTTTCAATGGCCCGATGCGAGCGCTCCGTCTGCCTTGTCGTGGACGGCGAGGCGCTCGATCATCGCCGCGGTCGCCTGGTTGACGCCGATCGTCTCGATGGCGATGCCCCGGTTCCGGAACTTGAGCACCACGCGGTCCAGCGCGTTGATCGCGGTGATGTCCCAGAAATGGGCTGCGCCAAGATCGATCACGACCTGCTTCACCTCCTCCTCGCGGAAATCGAAGGCCGCATGGAAGGCTTCGGCGGTCGCGAAGAAGATCTGCCCGGTGACGCGGTAGACGCGCGTGTCACCCTCGCGCTCGGATCTAACCGCGAAGAAGCGCGTGACCTTGTGGGCGAAGAACAGCCCGCTGAGGATGACGCCGAACAGCACGCCCTTCGCCAGATCATGCGTTGCGACCACCACCGCGACCGTGCCCAGCATCACGACGCTGGAGCTCTTCGGGTGGATCAGCAAGGTCTGCAACGAGCGCCACTGGAAGGTGTTGATCGAGACCATGATCATGACGGCGACCAGCGCCGCCATCGGGATCCGGGCGACAGAGGGGCCGAGCACGACGATCAGGAACAGCAGGAAGCTGCCCGCCCACAGGCTCGAGAGGCGGCCGCGGCCGCCCGACGAGACATTGATCACGGATTGGCCGATCATCGCGCAGCCGGCCATGCCACCGAAGAACCCGGCGACGATGTTGGCTGCGCCCTGGCCGGCGCATTCCCGGTTCTTGTCCGACGTGGTGTCGGTCATCTCGTCGAGAATCGCCGCGGTCATCAGGCTTTCCAGGAGTCCAACCATGGCCAGCGTCAACGCATAGGGCGTGATGATCCTGAGCGTCTCGAGGGAGAACGGCACCTGCGGGATAGCGAAGGCGGGCAATTCGCCGGGCAGCGCGCCCATGTCGCCGACCGTGCGGATATCGAGGCCGAAAGACAGCGACACCGCGGTGAGCAGGACGATGGCGACCAGCGGCGACGGCACCGCCTTGGTAAGCCGTGGCAGCAGATAGATGATGGCGAGCCCGGCGGCGGTCATGGCGTAGACGACGGGTCCGCGTCCGAGCAGTTCCGGCATCTGCGCCATGAAGATCAGGATCGCGAGCGCGTTGACGAAACCGGTGACGACGGAGCGCGAGACGAACCGCATCAGGTTGCCGAGCCTGAGGATGCCGGCCACGATCTGAAAGATGCCCGTCAGGACCGTCGCGGCGAACAGGTAGCCAAGCCCGTGTTCCCTGACGAGCGTGATCATGACGAGCGCCATGGCGCCGGTGGCGGCCGAAATCATCGCCGGCCGCCCGCCCGCGATGGCGGTGACGACGGCGATGCAGAAGGAGGCGTAGAGCCCGACCTTGGGATCGACCCCGGCGATGATCGAGAATGCGATCGCCTCAGGGATCAGGGCCAGCGCGACGACCGTGCCGGCCAGGATTTCGCGCGTGACGTTGGGCGCCCATTCGCTGCGCAGATGAGAGATTGCCATGGGGAGAGTGAAGCCTTCATGGCCCCGCCGCGAGCAACAGGCAGGCGAGGCGCGCACATACGGACAGCTCCGGACCGGGCCGGGGCGTTCATCGTTCCGTCGTTGCGTTGTCCGGCGGATCGGCGGCCGGAAGAGCCACCCGGGATTTCACCGGGTCCTGACTAGTGAACCCAGCTCTGTCGCAGTTTTCGCTGCGGCGCAACCCAGTTGGCGCCGACCATGCGCGTGACGGCGCGGGCACTGAAATGCGGAAGGCCGCCCTCAGACCCGCCTGGTCGCCATGCGGGCGGCAAATTCGAGGCCGGACACGGCCAGGGCAAACAGCATCCAGAGCGGGTCGGCGCGATTGAGGAAGAACGATTCCAGCATGCCGACATAGGTCATGAAGATGACGATCATCAGGAAGAGGTCGGCCAGGTTCCGACTCGCCGCGACCCGGTCGGCGCGGAGATAGTTCCTGAGAGGCAGGATCATCAGGCACCAGGCCATCACGATCGCGCCCGGAATTCCGAACATCACCATCGCATCGAGATAGCTGTTATGGGCGGACCCGATGCCGCGAACGTCCCAGCTMGCCTCGAAATTCTCCTCCAGCGTCGAGACCACGGGCGTCTKCCAGAAGCCGAAATAGCCATAGCCGAACCAGGGCTTCTCGCCGATATGGACGCTGGCAAAGCGCCAGATCTCGTCGCGGCCGGTGAAGGTGGGGTCTGAGATCAGGGCAGACGAGATCCTGAGCAATGTCGGCGACAACACGGTGCCGACCGTGAGCGCGGCGACCAGCAGCACCAGCACGGCATGGGTCAACAGCATCAGGCGAGGCCCGGCCATGGCGCGGCCGAGCAGAACGAGGCCGACCGCCACCGGCAGGAAGCCCATCGTCGTCTTCGAACCGCTGTTCAGCACGAAGATCGCACCGAGACCGATGATCAGCAGGCCGCGCAGTTTGAACCCCATGCGCCAGCAATAGATGCCGAACATGATGAGGATCGAGAACACCGGCGCAGCGAAGTTCTTGTGCGAGAGATGGCCGCGCCAGTCGCCGGCATGGCCGCCCTCGACGCCCTCAGAGCCATGGATCGCCAGATGCGGGGCAAGCAGGATGACGGCATAGACCAGCAGGAGCACGGCGAGCGTGGCATTGGCCGCAGCGCTGGCGAAGTCCCGCTCCGTCCTGGGCAGGAGCAGGACACCGACCACGACGACCATGGCGAACGCGGTCAGCAGCAATCCGCGCAACGCGGCTTCCGGGTCCGGTGCGCGCGTGGTGGACAAGGCGGCAACCAGCAGGACGATGATCCACGTGCTGTTGCGCAGCTGTGCGAGAGCTGCCCGCTCGCTCAGCCGCAGCATCGCCCCGAGATAGACGATGGCGAGGCTGACATAGCCGATCTGGTTGACGACATTGCCGGTCGAGGCCCCGGTCTCCGTGCTGTCGGGCACACCGGCAAAGGGCTGCAAGGTCAGGATCATGATGAACAGGCCAAAGCCGCTGAGCAGCGCGGCAACGAGCCGTGCATCGTCGGCCGGGACGCCTGACGCGGAGGCGGCCGCGCTGGTTCCTGTCTCTGCGATGCCGACCGTCATGCTGTCCCTGACACACTCGCCCCGTTCTGCAGGCCGCGCGTTAATGCAGCCGCGCGATCACGCATCATATGCCATGCAACCTTAAGAGCCTGTAGCCGCAGACAGATAGGCCGCCGGCCAGGGCTGCGGCCTGGCCTGATGGCCGGCCGAATTCACCGGTCGTGGCGGGGCGCTGCGCCTGGGATCATAGGACCCGATATCGTATCGGGTCTATGGTCTGCGACTTCCGTGATTGCATCGGCTTTCCCAACCGCAATCTACGCTTTCGGGCCGATGCCTTAGCTCGTCCCGGCGAGATAACTGCCTCCGGCCTCCATGAACACCTGATTGTCCTCCCGCAGCCTGGCTGCAGCATCGTCATAGAGGAATGGCAGGAAGGCGAAGCGCTTGCCCCGCGTCACCTGCGAGACGGCATGAAGCAGCGAGCAGGAGAAGACGACGGCGCCGCCGGGCGGCGGCTTGAAGCTGCGCGCGCCATATTCGGGAAAGCTGACCTCGCCGCCCTCGAAATCGGCGTTCAGGTTGATGGAGACGGCAAAGCGGCGATGCGCCGTGCCCTTGGTCGTGTTGTCCCGATGCGCGCCGAAATGCCCGCCGGTCTGCGCATCGTAACAGCCCACGAGATAGCGCTCCATGCGGGTCACCGTGAACTGGTGGACCTTCCTGATCTCGGGAACGATGCGCTTGCCGATCTTGCCCTGAATGACCCCGATCAGCTCCGTGTCGCCGATGAGGACGTCGGAGCGGCGCTTGTGGGCATGGTCGGAGATCAGGACGGTCTTCCCGTCCTTCTCGCGCATGAAGCCGGATTCATTGCCGCCTTCGGCCTCGTGCAGGGCGATCAGCTGCCGGCAGAAATCCGGCTCGAAGACATTGGGCAATACCAGGACGGGCGCATGCACCTGGAAGCCCGGGAACGCGTCGACCGGTGGAAGCGCGGCGAGGAACGCCGCAACCTCATGGCGCTCGCCGCCCTCGCGGGTGAGGGGAAAGACCGCCATGACGCGCAGCGTCGGATCGAGCACATACCAGGCGCGACGCAGGGGCGTATCCGTGCCTGGCTCGGCCTCGATGGGCGCGACGCCAAACTCCTTGCTGATCAGCAGATCGAAATCCCAGAAATAGCGGATGCCGGGCATGCGCTGCCTGACGCGCTGCTTGAGCTCGTCATCGGGGTCGTTGCTGACGCCGAAGAAGGCGATCTTGTCGTCGTCGAAGAGGTCGCGCTGCTCGGACAGGATCTTGAGCGCGGATACCGTGCTTGCGCGCGCGGCGGAACCGAAGAAGCACAGGACAATATAGCGCCCGGCTGCGCTGGAGAATTTATAGGCCGGGTTGCTTGTGGAACGCTGCTCGAACCACGGCGCAGGATCGCCGACGCCCATCGACCTGTATTTCACGGCCAATTCCCCAGATGTTATCGGATGAGAATGGCATATCGCCCACTATTGGCAAGGATGACAGGCGCTTCACCTTCGCTTCGATGAGCGATCGACGAGCTTTGATCTCCGCGCAAGCGACTAGACCCCGCATACAGCGCGCGCCCCGCTATGCTATGGCTGGTTCCACCATCAACAACGCATGGCTGCTTCTGCAGCCGGAACGGAGTCCATGTCCAGTACCGATGGCAGCATGTTCGACCTGGTCGGAGTGCTTGCCGTATTGCTTCTCGTTGCCGCAAACGGCTTCTTCGTTGCGGCCGAGTTTTCGCTGGTCGCGGTGCGCCGAAGCCGCGTTTCCGAGCTTGTCACCGCGGGGCGCATGAATGCCGCCGCCCTCAAGCGCGCCGTCGACAATCTCGACGCCAACCTCGCCGCGACGCAGCTTGGCATCACCATCTCCTCGCTGGCGCTCGGCTGGATCGGAGAGCCCGCTCTGGCTCACCTGATCGAGCCGCTCCTGAACGGCCTGCCCGGCTCACTGGCGACGGCCAGCTCCCATGCGATCGCGGTCGCGATCTCCTTCGTCATCATCACGGCCCTGCACATCGTTCTCGGCGAACTCGCTCCCAAGAGCCTTGCCCTTCAGCGCAGCGAAGAAACGGCGCTCTGGATCGTGCGGCCACTCGGTCTCTTCCTGTTCCTGCTGCGGCCGGCGATCATCTCGCTGAATGGCCTCGGCAATCTCGTGCTGCGCCTGTGCGGCCTGCGGCCGGGAACGGGAGAGGAATCCCTGCATTCGCCGGAAGAATTGAAACTCCTCGTCCAGGCAAGCCAGGAGGCCGGAATCCTCCAGCCGGCGCAGCAGGAGTTGGTCGAGCGCGTGCTCAGCATCGGCGACCGGCGCATCGCCGACATCATGACACCGCGCCGGGACGTCGCCTGGATCGACGCCGACGACACTCATGACGAGATGCTGCGGACCATACGCGAATGTCGCCATGAGCAGTTGCTGGTCGGGCGCGGTGGCATCGACGAGCCCCTGGGCATGATCCTGAAGCGGGACCTTCTCGACCAGGTCCTGGACGGCAAGGCGCTCGATCCCATGGCCGTGATCTGCGACCCCGTCATCGTGCACGAGACGACGCCGATCTTCCGCGTGCTCGAGCGCTTCAAGAAGGCTCCGGTCCGCCTGGCAATCGTCATCGACGAATATGGCGGCCTCGACGGCATCGTCACCCAGACCGATCTCCTCGAAGCCATTGCCGGCGACCTGCCCGATGTCGAGGGCGAGGAACCCGATATCGTGGAACGCGACGATGGTTCGCTGCTGATCGACGGCATGATGCCGGCGCATGATGCCTTCAATCGGCTTGGCTTCCGACTGCGCTCGGCGGAAGGGGATTTCCACACGATCGCCGGTTTCGCCCTGGCCCGGCTCGAGCACCTCCCCGAGATCGGCGAGCATTTCGACTATGCAGGCTGGCGGTTCGAAATCGTCGACATGGACGGCAGGCGGATCGACAAGCTCCTGGCGCAGCGCATCACAGGGGAGGTTTCCGCCCACGGGTGAAGCGCCGCGCCGGCAGAGAGCGCCCTTCGCCCGTCGGCTCTGGGGCCGTCAGCCTCTGGCATGATCTCGCCCGCCTCGTCGCGATGGGGCGGGCAAGATCAACACGCGGCGCAGGCTCATCAACGGACCGGCGGAGAGGCTCGCAGCCAGTTCGCGGCCATGCCGTACTCGCAGCCCCGCCGATCGGGCGCCCTCCTCGACGAGGTCAGCGGCCAGCGAACCGTGCCCGGTTCTGCGCGACCCAGTCCTGCGAGAGCTTGACGAAGAGAGGCGGCAGCGACGCGAGCGGCCGTCCGCCATGGTGGTCGGCCAGGATATCGCCGGCATCGGGCCAAGTCGTGGGTTGGTCGGCACGCCCCAGCGCAGCGAGGACGCGGCTGGCGCTTTCGGGAATGAACGGCCAGGCGATGTCGGCGGCGGTCGCAAGGAGGTTCACGCTCGTTCTGATCACCACGGCGCTCCGCTCCGGATCGGCGGCGCGGGCCGACCAGGGCGCCTCCCGCGCGAGATAGCCGTTGGCGAGCCGCCAGATCGCGCGGACCTGTTCGGCCGCCTTGCGCAGCGCACGCCGGTCATGATGCGTGCGAAGCGCATGCAGATGTCCCGCAAGTTCATCCGACAGAGCCAGCTCGGCGGAGCCGGGAGCGCCGTTCGCCGGGACGATCCCCTGATGGTGGGCCGTGACGAGTTTCAGCACGCGATTGACGAGATTGCCGAACGTGTCGGCCAGGTCGGAATTCACGTCGGCCGCGAAGCGCGCGAAACTGAAGTCGGTGTCATGGTTCTCAGGCGCGTTCGCGGCCAGCCACCAGCGCCAGTAGTCGGCCGGCAGCAACGCCAGCGCCTGGTCGAGGAACACGCCCCTGCGCTGGCTGGTCGAGAACTTACCGCCTTCATAGGTGAGCCAGTTGACGCCCTTGATCACATCGACGCTCTTCCAGGGCTCGCCGGAACCCAGCAGCGTGCAGGGGAAGCTGACGGCGTGGAAGGGCACATTGTCCTTGCCGAGGAACTGGATGGCGTCGACATCTCCGACCTTCCACCACCAGCGCCGCCAGTCGCGCCGTTCCGGGTCGAGATCGGCCCATTCCTGCGTGGCGGCGATATAGGCGATGGGCGCATCGAACCAGACATAGAAGACCTTGCCCTCGAAGCCGGGTTTCGGCACCGGGACGCCCCAGGACAGATCCCGTGTGATGCACCTGTCCTGAATGCCTTCGCTGAGCCATTTGCGCGCGATCGAGGTGACGAGCGGCGGCCATCCGGACCGGCTTGCGATCCACGCCTCCAGCTCGCCGACCAGGGCCGACTGGCGCAGGAACAGGTGCCGGCTCGGCCTGACCTCGAGATCAGTGCTGCCCGAGAGGGCCGAGCGCGGAGCGACCAGGTCGACGGGATCGAGCGGACGGGTGCAGCTTTCGCATTGGTCGCCCCGCGCGGCTTCGAAACGGCAATGCGGGCAGGTGCCGATGATGTAGCGGTCCGGGAGGAAGCGCCTGTCCGCGGGCGAATAGACCTGTTCGAGCACCCGCTCCTCGATGAAGCCGTTCTGCTCCAGGCACTGGAAGAAATGCTGGGTCAGCGCGTGGTTGCGCGGCGAGGACGAGCGGCCGAAATGATCGAAGGACAGGCCGAGCTGACGATAGATCCCGGCCTGGATCTCATGCTGCGCATGGCAATAGGCTGCGACGTCGGTCCTGGCTTCGGCCGCCGCCAGTTCCGCCGGGGTTCCATGTTCGTCGGTCGCGCAGATGAAGAGAACCTGGTCGCCGATCTGTCGTCGGTAACGGGCGTGGATGTCGGCCGGGAGCAGCGAGCCTGCCAGATTGCCGAGATGCTTGATGCCGTTGATATAGGGAAGTGCGCTGGTGATGAGTGCGTTCGCCATGATGCCCTCCTGGGGTCATTCCACGGGTGACGCGCCGAGACCTGATGAAACAAAAAAGCCCTCCGCAGAACCGGAGGGCTTGGGTCCGACGCTCACTCGCGCGGCGATACGCACGCGCTCATCCCCTCCGGCCAATCTCCTGCTGGTCGGGCCTGCGCATTCGCGTGGCGTGGGCGGGAAGGAACATCTGTAAATCCGCGTCTGATCTGCCTGACGGGTGCCAGCAATCGGCGGGGAAATCAAGGCCGCGGTCAGGCCTGAGGCCGCATAGCGCCATGCCGATGAGGGGATTGGGTAGGGAGCCGAATGGCCAATGTGCGGTTTCCCCGAACCGCCATAGCATGGCCGCCATGAACCTGATCTTTCTTCACGGGGCACCGGCAAGCGGCAAGTTGACGGTCGCCAAGGCCTTGCTTGCGGCGATGCCGGCGCGACTGCTGGACAATCATGCCGCCATCGACGCCGCGCGAACCATTTTCGACTTTGGCGCTCCCGGCTTCTGGGAGCTGGTAGACACGGTTCGCGGATCCATCTTGCGGGCCGCGATCGAGAACGACATTTCCTGTCTGATCGTCACCCTCTGCTATTCCGAGCTGGAGGACCGTCCGTTCTTCGATCAGCTGGAAGACGATGTGGTCCGCAATGGCGGTTCTGTCTTTCCCGTGTTCCTGCATTGCTCGGAACGAGAGGCCGCACAGCGTGTCGGCAATGCCGACAGGGTCCAGCGACGCAAGACGAGTTCCGTCAAGGGCCGCTCCGAATTCCTGTCGCGCTACACCATAGCCCCGGTTCCACGGGAGAACTGCCTCGCGATCGATACGGAGATCACTGCGCCGGATCGCGCGGCCGAACAGATCATGCAGCACTTCGCCTTGCGCTAAAGCATCGGCCCGAAAAGTGGATTGCGGTTTTCGGAATGGCCGATGCAATCACAGATGGTCAGGTCATCGAACCGGATACGATATCCGGTGCGATGATCCAGCGAGCGGTAGCGTGTCCGGCACCGCGCGCACGGATGCGAGGGGCTCAGCCGTCCCGGAGCGCTCCCGTCGCGGATCAGCCCTGGTCCCGGGCGACCGTGAGACCCTCGACCCCATGCTTGTCGATCAACCCCGAAACCAAGCCGGACGAAATCGCGGTCGCCACGAAGCGCTTGATATAGTCGATCGCTGCGGCGTTCCTGGTCGGTGTTCCCACGGCTTGCTGCACGGCCATGTAGCGGCCTGGCAGGATCCGGGTTCCGGGGATCGCCTTCTGGTCCGTCACCAATCTGGGGCGCAGGCCCGCAAGGGCATCGAGTTTGCCCTCGAGGAAGACTGACGCTGCATCAGCGATGGTCTTGGTCCGGACCAGCGTCGCATGCGCGATGTTGCGGTCGAGCCAGAGCCCGTAGGCCGTCCGATCGGTGACGGCGATGCGCCGGCCCGACGCGTCCACGTCATCGATCCGTTCCAGCGACGAACCGTCCGGAACAAGGTAGCTCGCCTCGATCTCGGTATAGGCGGGGGTGAAGCTGATGAACGCGGCGCGCTGCGGCTCAGCCCCGATCAGGGCGATGTCCCATTCGTCCCGCTCGGCGGCATCGGCAATCAGGCCTGGCGATTCATAGGTGACGTAGCGCAGCTCCACTCCCAGGAGATCGGCAAATGCACGCGCCATGTCAGGCGCCACTCCAACCGGCCCGCCATCGGGAGTCCTGTCGGAGACCAGCAGGAAGTTAGACAGATTGATCGCAGCCCGCAGAACCCCGCCCGGTGCGAGAAGCTCTGTCAGGTCCTCCGGGGGCGGGCCGACATGGTCCAGCAATCGCATCTTCGCCTCCGATCCCAGCACCGAATGCTGACCAGCCATCACGACCTGAACTGCCTTGCCAGGGCTTCCGTCGCCTTGACCAGCATGGCCGCATCGACGCCGACCGCCGTGAAGAGCGTGCCGAGCTCGATGCAGCGCGCCGCGAATGCAGTGTCGGGCGTCAGGATGCCTGCGGGCTTGCCGCAAGCGCGAATGCGACCGACCGCCTTCTCGATGAGTGCGGTCACCCTGGGATGTCCGGGCTCGCCGACATGGCCAAGGCTGGCTGCGAGATCGGCCGGGCCGATGAACACGCCATCGACGCCATCGACGGCCGCGATCGCCTCGAGATTGTCGAGCGCGTCCTGGGTTTCGATCTGGACCAGGAGGCAGAGCTCCTCCCCTGCCCGCTTGCCGTAGTTCGCGACCCGTCCGAACCGCGTTGCCCTCGTCACGCCGGAGACGCCGCGAATGCCGGCTGGCGGATAACGCATCGCCGCGACCGCCGCCTTCGCCTCCTCCGCATTCTGGACATAGGGGATCAGCAAGGTCTGGGCGCCGAAATCGAGGAACCGCTTGATCAGCACCGCATCGTTGCTCGCGGGGCGGACCACTGCCGAGACCGGATAGGGAGCCACGGCCTGCAACTGGGCCAGGACCGTCAGCGGATCGCCCGGCGAATGCTCGGTGTCGAACAGCAGCCAGTCGAAGCCGGAGCCGGCGACCGCCTCGGCCGCATAGGCGCCGGGCAGGCTGCACCAGAGGCCGAGCTGATGCCGGCCCTCGCTCAGGGCGCGCTTGAACGTGTTCGTCGGCAGTTCCATGGCAACCTCAGGTGCAACCTTAGTTGAAAGAGACGCCGATGGCGCCGAGCGGGCCGTAATCGACCTGTATGACGTCTCCGGCTGCGATGTCGACTGGCCGCGTGAAGGAGCCGGCGAGGACGATCTGCCCCCTCTTCAGCCCCGCGCCGACGACATGGAGCTTGTTGACCAGCCAGGCGATGCCGGCAGCCGGGTGGCCCATGATGGCAGCCGAAACCCCGGATTCCTCGATAATGCCGTTCTTCGACAGCGTCGCGCCGACCCAGCGGATGTCGACATCCATCGGACGGACCGGTCGGCCGCCGACCACGATCGCGCCGAAAGCGGCATTATCGGCAATCGTGTCGGTGATCGCGCGCGGAACGTCAGTACGGTAATCGATGATCTCGAGCGCCGGCACKACCATTTCGGTCGCGCGCATCACGTCATAGATGCGCTTTCCCGGTCCTTCGAGATCCTCGCCCATGATGAAGGCGAGTTCGACTTCAAGCCTCGGCTTGATGAAGAGGCTCGCCTTGATCTGGGCACCGTCGTTGAAGAGCGCATCGTCAAGGATGCAGCCATAGTCCGGCTCGCTGATCTTCGAGGCCATCTGCATGGCGCGCGAGGTCAGGCCGATCTTGTGGCCCACCATTCTCGCTCCGCCCGCGATCCGCGCATCTGCCCACAGGCCCTGGATGCGATAGGCGTCCTCGAGTTCGATCGCGGGATAGGTCCTGCTGAGCTGCGGGACCGGCTTCAGCGTGCGCTCTGCCTGGAGCAACGCATCGGCCGCCTGCTGGCGTTCGGTATCGGTCAGCATCGGAACACTCCTTGGCGGCGCGGGTCGCGCGAACGGGTCACTTGATCGGCGGGCGCGGCAGCACGGTCTCGCCGGGCTCCATGACGTAGGTGTAGTCGAGCGAATACCAGGGGACCGGCACCATGGCGTCGGATGGGTGGGGTTCGTCATGGCGGATGAAGTCGCCGACAAGAGCCCTGGTGACGCCGAATTGCACATCGGAATCGATATGCGGGTCGCGTGGGTCGTAGACCTGCGAGATCAGCACCTTGAAGCCGGGTTTGACGATCAGCGCATGCAGATGCGCCGGACGATAGGGATGGCGGTCCTGCACGGCGAGCAGCCGGCCGACCACGCCGTCGGTGGGGATGGGGTAGCCMACCATCTTCACCGTCGAGAACCAGAAGCGCCCTTCGCTGTCGGTGGTGAATTTGCCGCGCAGGTTCATCTCGGCCTGCTCGGGATCCTGGTTCTCGTAGAGCCCGACGGGGGACGCATGCCAGACATCGACCTCGGCTTCGACGATCGGTGCACCGCGCTGGTCCAGGACACGTGCGGTGACGAGCAGCGGATCGCCCGGCGTGTCGGAGCGGATGATCGTGCGGCCATTTTCGACATGAGGAGCATTCAAGCGCCAGAATGGTCCCAACAGCGACTGCGACGTTTCGGTATTGCCGCCATCGCCGTTGTTGAGCAGGCAGACGAGCGACGAGACACCCAGCGAGCCCGCCATGAGCACCATCTCGTTATGGCTATCGCTGGCCAGCTTGCCGATCTCGTTGAGGATCGCGGTTGCCTCGCGGAACTCCGCTTCGCTCAGCCGCACATCACGGACAAAGGCGTGGAGATGGCTGACCAGCGAGGTCAGGATCTCG
The DNA here is from genome assembly GCF_056396005.1 of Allobosea sp. 05T439. Taxonomy (NCBI): domain Bacteria; kingdom Pseudomonadati; phylum Pseudomonadota; class Alphaproteobacteria; order Hyphomicrobiales; family Alloboseaceae; genus Allobosea; species Allobosea sp. 05T439. The sequence goes on from NZ_JBFTKP010000003.1 coordinate 50,467, forward strand.
CGCTGGCGCGGGTCTTTCGTGCGCTGCATCACGGCCAGCGCATCGCGGGTCACATCCTGGTGGCTCTCGATGATCATGGCGTCCTCCCTGCGATCTCCACTCCTGTAAAATCGATTATCTGTCAATCAAGAGCCGCATGAAGAACGCCATGCGCCGGCTCCGCACACGCTGAGCGAGGCCTTCCAGCGCAGTAATTCCCGAGAACCTTCTGAAATAAGCCCATCTGTGAGATAGTTGCACCACATCTGGAGAAGCAGCCCATCTACTCGCGGCGTATCGATCGCCGCCCGGTTGACGTAGATAATCGATTATCATACCACCTCGACTCTCGCGCCGACGGGTTCAAGGGAGGGACGATGAACATCGCTGTCGACGACCTGCCCCCCGCCGAGTTTTCGTCGAAAGGCACTCCAGCGACGGCAAAGAACACCAAGGCGTCGCTTCTGGTGAATCGCCTCCGCGAGGCGATCCTGTCCGGGGAACTGGCGCCCGGCACCAAGATCAATCTCGATACCGTCCGTCGGCAGCTCGACGTCTCGCTCAGTCCCCTTCGCGAAGCGCTTGCCCGCCTGATTGCGGTGGGGCTTGTCGAACTGCACGACAACCGCGGATACACTGTCGCGCCGGTCTCGCTGTCCAACCTTGCCGAGATCACGAAACTGCGCGTCGAGTTCGAGAGCCTGGCGCTCTCCTCAGCCATCGCGAAAGGCGACCTGGCCTGGGAAAGCGACGTGATGCGCGCCCTTCACCGTCTCAACCGGATAGAGCGGATCGCCAGTGAGCCGGCAACACTGGAAGCCTGGGAGCACGCGCATCGCGACTTCCACATGATGCTCCTCGCCGGTTGCGGGATGCCGCTGCTGCTGAACGCCTGCGTCATGCTGCACAACCTGAACGACCGTTATCGACGGATCTTCCTGGTGGCCCAAGGCGGGGACCGCAACGTCGCCGCCGAGCATAGCGAGATCGCCCAGGGCGCGGTCGCCCGCGACGCCGACTATGCCTGCGCCAAGCTGCGCGAGCATATCCAGCGCACCGGGTCCAACCTCCACACCCGCCTTGCCGGCCAGTTGCAGCCCTGAAGCGATGGAGCGTCCCGTGTCATCGCCATCAGGTCAGCCGCCTCTTGGAATCGCGCATTTCACGACGATCGATGTGCCGCCGCTCGACTTCGTCGCACTCGCGGCGAAAGTCGGTTTCTCCGCGGTAGGGCTTCGGCTGAATCCGGCCTTTCCTGGCGCGCCCTTCTACGAGATCCGCCCCGGCAGTGCTCAGATGCGGTCGATACGGTCCCTGCTGACCCAGACCGGCCTGCGCGTCTACGATATCGAATTCGTCGTCATCGACGCGAATTTCGCAGCGGACGCGCTGATCCCGATGCTGGAAAGCGCGGCGGAACTCGGTGCCAGGCGCCTGAGCGTCTGCGGCGACGATCCCGACCATAGACGGCTCGTCGCCAGCTTCGCCTCTCTGTGCGACGTCGCGGCACGCTTCGGCATGGGCGTCGACATCGAGAACATGCCATGGCGCCGTGTCGCCAGCATTCACGACGCCGCAGCGATCGTAGGGGAGGCCGACAAGGCAAATGGCGGGGTCCTGGTCGATGCCCTTCATCTTTCGCGAGGCGGCGGTCTTCCGATCGACCTGAGAACGATCCCGTCGCATTTCATCAGGAGCGCGCAGCTCTGCGACGCGGTGGCCGAACGCCCGACGACATTCGACGAGATCATCAGGGAGGCGCGCGCGGGACGCAGGCTTCCAGGCGAGGCCTCCCTGCCCTTGCAGGACCTCCTGGCGGAACTGCCGGCCGACGTGACGCTCTCTGTCGAGGTGCCCAATCAAGGGCTGCCGGCGGCAGAGCACGCGAAGGCGGTGTTCGAGGCGGCACGGCAGGTGATCGCTGCGCACGCACTCGCCACACCGACTTCGAGGACACCGCTTACGGAGGTGGCTACGGGGCGCTCTTCAGTGGCCCAAGCAGGACGGCGAGCGAACTGAGCACGATCAGATAGCGCCCCGGGGAATGTCAGCCCTCGAAGGGCTCGACGGTCAAACGCCGCCCCAGCATGAATGCGTCGCCGACCAGCGCCAGCGGCGCGAGGTCGACATCGCTGCGGCCTTCCGCGATCAGCGCTTCGAAGCGGCGATAAATCTCCGCATATTCCCGCTCCGGCTCGTCGACCAATATGCGGCCGTCATGGCTCAGCGTCCTGCCGCCCGAGGAGAGCATGATAAGGCCGGCCTCAGTCTCGACATGGATGTCCCAGCTCTGTTCGCCCTCCTGGCGGAAGTCGAATTCTGCGTGGATCGGCAGCCCCGAACCATCCGCGAGATCGAGCGCGGCGGCGATCGGCGCCTGGCGGTTTGCCGGGACGGATAGCGAGGCGCCGGTCACGAAGACCGGCTCGGGCAGAATGGTGGTCAGAATCGAGAGGGCGTTGATGCCGGGGTCGAAGACGCCGAGCCCGCCGGGCTCGAAGATCCAGTCCTGCCCGGGATGCCAGACGCGCACATCCTCCTTCCAGATGATCTCGACCGAGCGCGGCCGGTGCTGCGCGAGAAGGGCGCGCGCCGGCGCGACAGCGGGCGCAAAACGCGAATGCCAGGTGGTGAACAGCGTCCGGCCGCTCCGTTCCGCCTTTGCGACGAGAGGGCCGAGTTCGCTGACGCTGGCACCCGGCGGCTTTTCAAGCAGGACGTGCATTCCGGCTTCGAGCGCCTCTGCCGCCAGCGCATGCCGGCCTTGAGGCGGTGTGCAAAGGGCAACGGCATCGAGATCGATATCCGAGGCCAGCATCGCGCTGAGCGAGGTGAAGACGGGCAAGCCAGGCAGCGTGCCTTCCCGGCTCGCCGCCGCGACCAGCTCGAAACCGGGCGTGGCCGCAATCGCGCCGAGATGCTGGCTGTGCGCGATCTTGCCGAGCCCGACGAGTCCGAGGCGGATCCTCGACATCCCGCCCGCCTCAGCTGTGCGCGACGGTTTGCGCAGTCACGCGCGCGCCGTCGGGCCGGAACAGATGCGCCAGTGCGATATCGACATGCAGCGGCACCCGCTCGCCGGGCTTCGGCTTCTGCTGTCCCTCGACCTGAACGGTGATCGGCTGGCCGTCGGAGAGGACGCCGTAGATCAGCGAGGAGCCCCCGAGCTGCTCCACGAGCTGGACCTTCGCCTCGCCGATCCGCGTGCCGGCGCCGCCGAGCCGCAGGTGCTCGGGCCGCAGGCCCAGGCTGCAATCGGCGCCGTCCTGGCCAGCCAGATGCGGCAGGGGCAACACGGTCTCGGCCAGGGCCACCCGCGCTTCTCCTCCTGTCGCCGGCAGCATCCTGGCCTGCAGGAGGTTCATCTTCGGGCTGCCGATGAAACCCGCGACGAAGCGGTTGACGGGGTTGTTGTAGAGCTCCAGCGGCGAGCCGATCTGCTCGACCTTTCCGGCGCGCAGAACCACGATCTTGTCGGCCATCGTCATGGCTTCGACCTGGTCATGCGTGACATAGATCATCGTGTTGCCGAGCTGCTGGTGCAGCTTGGCGATTTCCACGCGCATCTGCACGCGCAGCTCCGCGTCGAGATTGGAGAGCGGCTCGTCGAACAGGAAGATCTTGGGTTCGCGCACGATGGCGCGGCCGATGGCGACGCGCTGGCGCTGCCCGCCCGAGAGCTCCTTGGGCTTGCGGTCGAGCAAGTGATCCAGTTGCAGGATCGCCGCGGCACGGGCCACGCGCATATCGATCTCGGCCTTGGTCATCCGCGCCGTCTCGAGCGCGAAGGCCATGTTCTTGTAGACATTCATATGCGGGTAGAGCGCATAGGACTGGAACACCATCGCGATGCCCCGTTGCGCCGCCGGCACCTCGTTCATCACCGCGTCGTCGATGCGCAAGGTGCCGTCGCTGATATCCTCGAGCCCGGCGATCATCCGCAGCAAGGTGGATTTCCCGCAGCCAGACGGACCGACGAAGACCACGAACTCGCCGTTGGTCACGGACAGGTTCACATCCTGGATCACCGGGTGATCGCCGAAGCGCTTATGGACATGCTCCAAGGTCAGCCAACTCATCGTTCCCTCCTTGCGGCCTTATCGTTCTTGTCGTTGCGGGCAGGCAGGCCGCCTGCCCTGCTTGGGCGCGCTCAGGCAGCGAGTGCCGTCKAACGGATGCCGACCGGCATGGCCGAACCATGGGCCGCGATCAGGTCGTCGACCATGGCGCGGATCTCGCGCAGCGAGAGGACACTCGCGGCATGGCGGTCCAGCACCGCGGCGCGGTAGACCGCGTCCCGGTCGCCTTCCAGGGCAGCGCGCACGGTGAGGTCCTGGACGAAGACATGCGGCGCGCAATGGGCGGCGAGCTCCGGCGGCAGCGTGCCGGCATGGCAGGCTCGCAGGCCGTTGCGGTCGACGATCACGGGCACCTCGACACAGCAATCCTGCGGCAGGTTCTCGATCAGCCCGGTGTTGCGGACATTTCCGTAGATGAGCTGGGGCTCGTTCGTGACCATGCCGTTGATGATCGATGCGCCGTATTCGTCGCTGCGCTCGAGCGAGAAGCTCTCGCCGGCCAGCAGCTTTTGCCGCGTGTCGGCATAGCGTCGCAGGTTGCGCTCGCTGCGGCGAATATACTCGTCGACCGGCACGTCGAATTCCGCGATCTGGTCCTCGCGGCGCAGGAAATAGGGCGTGTATTCGGCCGTATGCTCGCTGGATTCGCTGACAAAGCGGCCGAGATGCTCCAGCAGGGCGAAACGGATCTTGTCCTTCGCAAAGATCTCCGGATTGCGGGCGGCACGCCGCAGCTGCGGATAGGCATCCTTGCCGTCGATTTCGAGCCGCAGGAACCAGGTCATGTGGTTGATGCCGGCGCAGTCATAGCTCAAGCGGGAGCGATCGACCCCGAGATAGGAAGCAAGGTCGCGCGCCGTGTGCTGGACGTTGTGGCACAACCCGACCACCTGCTGCTCTGGGAAGGCCCTGTAGACCGCCCAGGTCAGAATGCTCATCGGGTTGGTGTAGTTCATCAGCAGGGCATTGGGGCAGACCGCCCGCATGTCCCCGACCAGGTCGACCATGAAGGGAATGGTCCGCAACCCGCGGAAGATGCCGCCGATACCGACGGTATCCGCGATGGTCTGCTTCAGGCCGTAGCGGCTCGGGATCTCGAAATCGAGCAGCGTCGCCTCGTGCATGCCGATCTGCACCATGTTGATCACGAAATCCGCGCCCTCCAGGCAGCGCCGGCGGTCGGCATGCTCGGTCACGGTCGCCCCGGCATCGAACTGGCCGGACGTCCAGCGCGCCATCATTCCCGCCGTTTCGAGGCGCTCGGCATCGATGTCGTACAATGCGATCTCGCATTGCTTCAGCGCGGGAAGACTGAGGATGTCGGTGAGCAGGTTCTTGACGAAGACGACGCTGCCGGCGCCGATCATGGCGATCTTGGTCATGTCATGGTCTCTCTTGGGTAGAGGTCGGGAAAGGGCTCACTTGAGGCCTGTGCTGGCAATCCCCTGAACCAGATAGCGCTGGAAGATCAGGAAGATGAGCAGCATCGGCAGGAGGGAGATCAGGGCCAGCGCCATGACGCCGCCCCAGTCCGGATTGGCCTCGCCGCGCAGCAGGTTCAGGCCCAGCGGCAGGGTGAAGAGTTCCTGGTCGGTCAGGACGACCAGCGGCCAGGCGAAGTCGTTCCAGCGCCACATGAAGGTGAAGATCACCAGCACGGCGATGATCGGCTTCGAGAGCGGCAGCACGATGCGCAGGAAGATCCGCATCTCGCTGGCGCCGTCGAGCCGGGCGGCCTCGATCAGCTCATCGGGAATGCTGACCATGAACTGGCGCACCATGAAGACACCGAAAGCTTCGGCCGCGCGCGGCAGGATGACGCCCCAGGGCGAATTCAGCAGCCCCAGCCAGGAGGTCACGAGGAATTCCGGCACCAGGATCACCTGGATCGGGATCATCAGCGCGCCCAGGATCGCGAAGAACAGGATGTCGCGCCCGGGGAAGCGGAACTTGGCGAAGACGTAGCCGCAGAGCAGGTTCGCGGACACGGTGATCAGCACGGCGATCACGGCGATGAAGGTCGAATTCATCACCCAGGTCAGGAAGGGATGGCGCTGCGCGATATTCCTGAAATTCTCCAGCGTCAGCACCTGCGGGATCAGGCTCACCAGCGGCTGGAAGACCTCGGAACGAGGCCGGATCGCGGTCGCGAGCATCCAGTAGAGCGGAAAGATCATCGCCAGCGCGCCGAGCACGACAGCGATCCAGATCAGCACGTTGCCGGTTCGGCGGGTGCCGGGGCGCCTGGCGCCAGCCTCGAAGGTGACGCCGCTCATAGCACGTTCTCCGATTGGCGGCTGACCCGCCACTGAATGATCGTGAAGCCGAGCACGATGGCGTAGAGCACGACGCCGATCGCGCTGGCATAGCCCATCTCCGATGTCATGAAGGCGGACTGGTAGATGTATTGCACCAGCATCGTCGTCGAGAATCCCGGGCCACCGCCGGTCATCACGTAGATCAGGTCGAAGACCTGGAAGGAGTGGATCACGCTGAGGATCAGCAACAGGAAGGTGGCGGGCCGCAGGAGGGGCAGCGTGATCTTCCAGAACTGGCGAGAGGGCGACGCGCCATCCATGGTCGCGGCTTCGTAATAGAGCGTCGGGATCGACTGCAGCGCGGCGAGATACACCACCATGCAGAAGCCGACCCTGACCCAGAATGTCGCAATCACCAGCGACGGCAGCGCCCAGGCCGGCGAGGAGAGCCATGGGATCCGGTCGCCGCCGAGGCGCACGATCAGGGAGTTGATGACGCCGTAATGCTCGTTGAACATCCAGGCGGCGATGATGCCGGTGGCGACGGCCGAAACCACGACCGGAAGGAAATAGACGCTGCGCAGGAAGACCCGCCCCGGCATCCGTCGGTTCAGCGCCACGGCCAGGAGCAGCCCGCCTGCCATGGTGGTGGGCACCGAAGCCACGGCATAGACCGCCGTATTCAACAGCGCGTGCCAGAACTGCGTGTCGGCCACCAGCCTGCGATAATTGGCCAGGCCGGCATAGGTGACGTCGCCGATCAGGCTCCAGTCATGGAAGCTGATATAGAAGGCATAGAGCAGCGGAAAGAAACTGAAGGCGCTGAACAGAAGCAGGTTGGGCGTGATCAGGAGATAGGGCAGCATCCAGGGCCGCCGGAAGGAGCGGCGCCCCCGCGCCCCGGTAACGGGGGGCGCGGTGCTGGTCATGACGACGCTGTCGGACATGGATCACCTCGCAGACGGGACGGCAGGCCGCACCGCCGTCAGCTCTTGAGGACGCTGCGGATGGTGCCTTCCACGTTCTCGGCCGTGTCCTTTGGCGACTGGCCGGAGGTGAAGGCGAGGTCGAGCTGCTCGCCGAGCTTCGTATTGATGCGGCTGAAATCCGGCAGCGTCACCGTCGCGGCCAGATGGTCCGGGATCGTCCGCGACTGCTCGACGAAGACCTGCATCGCGTCGGGACGAAGCGGGTAGTCCAGCTTCGTTTCCATGAGGCTGCGCCGAACCGGCAGGAAGCCGGCGGCGATGCAGAAGTCGCGCATATTGGCCTCGTTGGTGGCATAGCGCAGGAAGTCGATGGCGACATCCCGGTTCTTGCTGTCGCGCGTCACGGCCAGACAATTGCCGCCGAGATCGGAGGCCATGCTGACGCTGCGCGGCATATAGGTCACCTGCCACTCCGCCTGTTTCATCGCGTCCTGCAGGAACGGGATCTGCCAGTCGCCATGCACCAGCATGCCGATCGTCCCGTTGGCGAAGAGGTTCTGCGTCTGCTCGTTGGTCTTGATCGAGGTCGTGGGCGGGACGAGCTTGTCGGTGAACCAGGACTGGGCCCAGGCGATCGCCTCGAGACCCTCCTTCGACGAGAGCTGCGGCTGGAGCAGCTGCTCGTCGAGCAATTTGCCGCCATTCTGGTAGAGGAAGGGCAGAAAGCGATAGGCGGCGGTGTTCTGCCAGGCGCAGGCGAAGCCGAATGGCGCTCCGGCCTTGTCCTTCAGCATCCGGGCGATCCGGATGAACTCCTCCCAGCGCCAGCTGTCCTCGAGCCGCCGCGGCAGCTCGATTCCGGCCCGCCGGAACATCTCCATGTTGCAATAGACCGCGAGCGTGTCGGTGTGGTGGGGAATGGCGAAGGCCTTGTCGCGATAGGTGACGGCCTTCCACAATGCGGGGGCGAATTGCGCTGCCAGGCCGCCGTCGAGATGCCCGCTCAGATCGACGATTGCGCCTGCTTTCGCATAGCGGCCGACCTGCTGGTACTGGATGCGGACCAGATCGGGGGCCTGCCGGCCGGCGAGGCGCGTATCGACCTGCTGATAGAGCTGGCCGGAGGATCCGCTGAGCTCCAGCCGGATCGAGACATGCGGGTTTTGCGCGGTGTAGCCCGCGATCAGCCGGCGGAAAGCGTCCTCCTCCGCCCGGTTGCCCCAGACCGCGAAATTGAGGCTCACCGGCGCCTGGGCCCGCGCCGCCCTCCCCGACCCGACCGAGAGAGCGAGCCCGGCGCCCAGAATATGCCGCCGAGAGAAAACCGTGCCTGTTCCGTTGAGGTTCGTCATCCCTGTTTCCTTCCCTGGATCATCACCGCTTTTCGCGGCTTGGTTTTTTGGTGTTGTTGGTCACGGGCTCTAGGCTGGCAGGCCACCACCCTTCAGGCCGCCGCAGGATTCCCGGATCACGAGCTGGACCGGAAGCTGCGTGTACCGAACGGGGCTTTCCCCGCCCTCGAGCTGGTCGATGAGGCTCGTCGCCGCCTGCTGGCCGAGCTCGAGCCGGCGGTGTTCCACCGTCGTTAGCGCCGGAACCGTGAAAGCCGCGAGCGCGATGCCGTCGAAGCCGACCACGGCCATGTCCTCGGGCACGCGCAGGCCGTGACGACGCAAGCCGTGCAGCACGCCGATCGCCATCTGGTCGTTGAACACGAAAAGCGCTTCGGGCCGCGGCTGCGGCAAGGCGAGCAAGAGCTCCACCGCCTTCACGCCTCCTTCCGGACTGTTCGCGACCTCGATTTCCCAATCCGGACGCGGCGGCAGACCGGCTCCGAGGAGCGCCCGACGATAGCCGTGCACACGCTCCCGCTCGCGCAGGGGATGCCGCTGCTGGCCCGAGATATGGCCGATCCGCCGATAGCCGCAGGCGAGCAGGTGCTGCGTCGCCATGTAGCCCCCGCCCTCGAGATCGACGCCGACGGAGGTGATTTCGGTACCGTCGCCTTGATCCTGCAGCGCGACACAGGGGACGCCGTGGCGTGCCAGTTCCTTCAACGCGTCCCAGATCGCCCGCGTTGGAGCCGAGGTGATGACGCCGTCCGAGACGCCCCCGCGCAGCCGCGCGATCGCCTTGAGCTTGGCCGCCTCGTCTTCCGCAACGAGCACGTCGAGCAGATAGCCGCGCTCCTGCGCCACCTGCTGCACGGCGCCGATCACCTCGGYCGAGTAGGGATTGCCGATATCGGGGGTGATGAAGGTGAGCGTGTTGGTGCGCCGCTGCCTCAGGTTCCGTGCAACGGAATTCGGGGTGTAGCCGAGATCGGCGGCGGCTTTGCGCACACGCTGCTGCGTGGCCTCGGAGAGACCGACGCGCCCACTTGCGCCATTGAGCACCAGCGAAACCGTCGCCTGCGAAACCCCCGCACGCTTCGCGACATCGGTGCTGGTCGCGGCTCCCGGTCGCTTCGATGGTTTCTGCTCGCGCGGCAACGCCTTCTCCTGGAATCTAATACGTATTAGATTAAGAGCTAACCGCTCATGGAATGCCTGTCAACGAAGGCCGCAGCGCCGACCTGACGGCGCATTCCTAAGGCCGGGACCAGTCGATCAAGCTGGTCATGGCAGCCGCCCGGCTGGCAGAAAACCTCAACCTGCGCGCGCCGGTTGGCCAGTGCATCCGGGCGCACGGCAGGCCCTGAGCCTTGGCGCGCAGCCGGCTCGCGCCACGGTCCGCCCCGCTTCCTTCAGCATCGGCTTCCGGGTGGAATCCCGGTCGAACAGCGGGAAGCCCAGCTGAGCCACCAGATTGGAGATCGTGTAGCTGATCACCGAAGTCGCGCGCCCAAGCGCGCGCCGAGCCCGCCCGCCTCTGCCCCCTCCGACGGGCTTGTCGGGCATGGAGCCGATATTCGATGACTTCCGCTCCCGACGCGCCTTCCGCAATCGCGGGATGAGCGCAGGAAGCATGTGCCGCAATCGGGTGCCTCTCAGTCCTCGTCGCGCGCCCGTGCTTCCCCTTGCGCAGCTCTCGCCGCATCTCCCCCGGCCCGCCGCCCGGCCCAGCGCTCGATCGAGTGATTGATCGCCAGCAGCAGCAATGCGAGGCCCGTTGCGGTCACGACGATCTTCCAGTCGCCCAGGCCGGCAGCGCAGCCGAGAGCGGCCGTCACCCAGATGGCCGCAGCCGTGGTGAGCCCCCTCGGGGTCATTTCCCGATCGCGAAGGACGATCACCCCGGCGCCCAGAAATCCGATGCCGGTCAGAACACCCTGCACGACACGGCTTGCCGCATCGGCCTGATCCGGTTCGCCGAAGATCCCAGCTGCCGCTGCCGTTCCAAGTCCGACCAGACCGAATGTGCGAATGCCCGCACTGCTCTGCTTGAGCGTGCGCTCCCAGCCGACGGCTATGCCCGCGGCGGTCCCCGCCAACAACCTGAAGATCAGGTCGACTTCAGCCCATGAAAACAGCTCCATAGGGCTATTCCCGCCCGGGGGTATCAAGGTCGCTACGCCGTACGCGCTCGCGCGTGCCGGCCGCCTCGACGGCATCAGGGCCTGCCGGCCCAGCCGCCTTGAGCGGCACAGGCGAAGGTGAGAAAGGGCCGTCGGGGCCCCGTTGCGCTGAATCGCGCGCCCCAATCTGAGCTTCCTGGCCGTTTCTCATGGGGTCTCCTTCGCTATCACCCCTTCCCCAACGCCGCCCCCGACAGGCTGTTCCGATGCAGGCGTGAAGAAGACCGGCGAGGCACCATCCGCCAGGAATGCCCGGCCGAGGGCCATGCGCCGCCCCGTGGCGAACACGTTGCTCCGCCATGCGTTATCCGACCAACTTTGGACCGGAGAGATGATGAGCGACGGAAAACATGAGCTCCGATTGGCCTTCAAGCGCATCGAGCGGGAGGTTCCGCAGGGTTTCGCCTCCCTGTTGCGCTGGCTGCGCCATCCCGCCTCGCGCTGGGCCCGCCTCCCCGCGGGCCTCATCCTCGTGGTCGGGGGCATCTTCTCGATACTGCCCGTGCTCGGGCTCTGGATGCTGCCGCTCGGCCTGCTACTGATCGCAGCGGATATCGCGCCCTTGCGCAAACCCATGGCGCGCTTTGTCCACGCTGCCATGAACCTGTGGGCGAGGCTGCGAGCACGCTGGCAGCGACGAGGCTAAGGCTGCTCCGCACGAGCGATCCCGAGCAAAAAGCGCCCACTGAGGACCGAATGCACCAATGCGCGGTACGTCCCGGACTGCGCGCCGCCGGGACGTACCGCCGGACCGGGAACGATGGGTCATTCCCAGCGTTATGCCGCCGAGTTCCGCGGGGCACGACATGGCGATCGTCACGGCGTTTCATTTCGAGGAGCACGGCACCGTGCCGAATAATCCGCGCCTGCCCGTGCTGTTCTACGTGGCTGCGTTTCCCGCCGAAGCCGCGGATATGGCGACCCTCATGGAAGAGCGTTTCGAAGGGAATGGCTGGCCCCCGCAATGGCGCAGCGGCATCTATGACTTCCAGCACTATCACACCGAAGGGCACGAGGCTCTCGGGATAGCCGCCGGCAAGGCGACACTGCTCCTAGGGGGAGAAAGAGGCCGTGAGATCGAGGTTGCCGCCGGAGATGTCGTCCTGCTGCCGGCGGGAACGGGACATCGATGCTTGCGGGCATCGCAGGACTTACTGGTGATCGGCGCCTATCCCCCGGGGCAGTCGGGGGACATCGTGCGGACCGAAGCAACAGCGCCGATCCGCCGGGCAATCGCCCGCCTGGCGTTTCCGGCGAGCGATCCGGTGGCCGGGTATGATGGCCCGGTTTCGTACCACTGGAGCGAGAGTATGTGAGACCGGAGTTGTTTGTCGTGCCCATTTGCGAATATCGCCCGCTCGCCCTGCCTGTCGCAGGCTCCCGCCCGCGCGCCGGGCGCAACGCTTGACGCAAGCCCTGCTAGCCCTGGCGCGACGGGCATCGAGGCAATCCCTCTTGTGGTCAGCGGGACCGGTGACTGATGGCCAAGGCGCGCAACGAGGCTTTACTTTCCGGCCATGAGCCCGGACGCTGATCGCCCCCGCTCCCGTCGGAAACGCGCTGCCTGCCATGCCCGAGACTGCTTCCGCGCGCCGCGCCATCGGCCTGATCGTTCCCTCCTCCAACCGGGTCGTCGAGCGCGTGGCGGCCCGTCTGCTGGCTGGAACTCCGGAGATAGATTGCTGCATCGCCCGGGTGCCCTATGACGGCATCGTCGCGGCCGCGCCGGCTGCCGGCTACAGGCTCGAACCCTTCGACACCGCTGCGATGCTGCTGGAAGAGGCCCGCGTCGATACGATCTGCTGGAACGCGACGCGGGGCGCGGCGCTGGGCTTTGCCGCCGATCGCGACCTGTGCCGGCGGATCGAGGACAAGACGGGCATCCCGGCGGTCACCACCGCTCTCGCGACCCTTGCGCTCCTCGGGGCAGAGCCGGGCCGGCGCGTCGGCCTGATCACGCAGGGCGACGAAGCGGAATCGCTGCATGTCGCCGGGCAGTTTCGCCGTGGGGATGTCGACATCCGCGAGCATCTCTGGCTCGGCATCACCAATAATCTCGATGCCGCGCATCTTACCGGCGACAGGCTGCTCGCCGAGGCAAGGACCCTGGCCGCGCGATCGCGCCTCGACACCATCCTGGTCTGGAGCACCAATCTATCCGGCTACGCCGCAGGCCTGGCCGCCGATCCGGCATCGGATCCGGCCATCCTCGACGCGGCCGAGATCGGCATCAACGCTGCGCTGATAAGCACAAGTGCGCGGCAGCAGAGATAATTGCCCACTAAATAGCCTGAATACCAGTCATTGCATGCAACATGACGAGGGCGGCTGCCCACGCCAGCATTTTACAAGAGATTTCAATCGCCTAAGTCTTGGCACGCTACGTGCTTGACTGGCGCCCATGTGCGCCTTTGCTGACCCGCATCCAGGACAGAGCACCATCCGAGCCGCGACAGGCGCGGAACGGATTGCCCTCGCGGCCCGGCCGCAGGGCGCTCTGCCCCGCCCGCCGGCCTGTTCCCGGCGGGCCGGCGCGCCGCGACATCCCGACTGGCAAAACAAGGATCTCTCGCCGATGCTCACTCGCCGCACCGCCATCGCAGCCGGCCTTGCTGCCCCCTTCGTCGCGCAGGGCAAGCTCGGGGCACAGACACCCAGCCGGGCCGAGACATTGCTGCTGGTGCAGGAATATGGGCCCAACAGCCTGGACATGCAGGGCATCGGCTCGTCGCAGCCGGTCAATGGCGTCGCGCTGAACTGCTATGACCGGCTGCTGCGCTTCAAGCCGGTGCCGATCCCGGGCGGCGGCGGCAACACGATCGCGATGGGCGAGCTCGAGGGCGAACTGGCCGAGAGCTGGCAGGTCGCCTCGGACGGCATGAGCTGCACCTTCAAGCTGCGCGACGCCACCTTCCATTCCGGCCGCAAGGTCACGGCGGCCGATGTGAAATGGTCGCTCGACCGCGCCTGCACGATCGGGGGGTTCGCCACCACGCAGATGAATGCCGGCTCGCTCGAGAAGCCAGAGCAGTTCGTCGTCGTCGACGACAAGACCTTCCGAGTCGACTTCGTCCGCAAGGACAAGATGACGCTGCCGAACCTCGCGGTCACCATCCCCTTCGTGTTCGACTCCGAGCTCGCGATCAAGAATGGCGGCGGCGATCCCCATGCGAAGGAGTGGCTGAAGAACAACGTCGCCGGCTCCGGCGCCTACAAGGTCGAGAGCTGGAAACCCGGCGTCGAGACGATCTATGTCCGGAACGATGCCTGGACCTCCGGCAAGCTGCCGCAGCTTCGCCGCATCATTGCGCGCGACATCGCCTCGCCTTCGACCCGCCGGGCCCTGATGGAGCGCGGCGATGCCGATGTCTCCTACGGGCTGCCACCGAAGGACTTCAAGGACCTGCTCGATGCCGGCAAGGTCAATGTCGTCGGCGTGCCGATCCCCAACGGTGTCTGGGGCTGCTACCTCAACACGCAGGTCGGGCCGTTCAAGGATGTGCGCCTGCGCCAGGCCGTGGCCTGGGTGATGCCCTATGAGAAGCTGCTGCAGGCCTCGCTGTTCGGCCGCGGCGTCGACATGTCGGGCGGGCCCGAGACGCCCAAGGTCACCTGGCCGCAGCCCTTTCCCTACACATCCAACGTCGCCAAGGCCAAGGCGCTGGTCGATGCAGCCGGCGGCGGCTTCTCGACCACGCTGTATTTCGACGCCGGCAATGCGACGGTCGCCGAACCGATGGCGGTGCTGATCAAGGAGGCGCTCGGCGCGATCGGAATCACCGTCGAGATCAACAAGGTGCCGGGCGCGAATTTCCGTACCGAGATCGCCAAGAAGACCAATCCGATGGTGCTGAACCGCTTCGCCGGCTGGCTCGACTATCCCGATTACTACCTGTTCTGGACGATGCACGGCAATAATTCGATCTTCAACATCGCCGCCTATCAGAACCCGGAACTCGACAAGCTGATCGACGCCGCGCGCTTCGCGCCCGACAAGGCAGCCTATGACGCTAATGTCGTCGACTTCATCAAGCTGGTGAACCGCGAGGTGCCGATGGTGCCGATCGCGCAGCCGACCCATGACGTGGCGCTCCAGAAGGCGATCGGCGGCTATCAGTTCCAGCCCTGCCGCGAGCCCGATTTCCGCTACCTGACCAAGGGCTGAGCGCCCAGCGCACCGCCGCCCCGCACGCAACGGCGGCGGCGGCGACTTCGCCGGATTTCGGCAAGGAGGCTGCACAATGCTTCGCATGATCGGCGGGCGGCTGATGACGACGATCCCGTCGGTCATCGGCGTGATCATCGTCACCTTCCTGCTGACGCGGGTGTTGCCGGGGGACACGGCAGCCTATTTCGCCGGGCCCGCAGCGACGCCGCAGGCCATTGCCGAAATCCGCAGCAAGCTGGGGCTCGACCAGCCCTTGCCGGTGCAGTTCGTCTCCTATGTCACGGCGCTGGCCAAGGGCGATCTCGGCCAGTCCCTGACCACCGGCCAGCCGGTGACGGCCGACCTGGCGGCGCGGCTGCCCGCCTCCGCCGAGCTGACGCTTGCGGGTCTGCTGCTGGCCATGTCGGTCGCCCTGCCGCTCGGCGTACTGGCCGCGGTGAAGCAGGGCTCCTGGATCGACCATCTCTGCCGCGTGGTGGCGACGGCCGGCGTCTCGCTGCCGGTGTTCTTCACCGGGCTCCTGCTGGTCTATGCCTTCTATTTCCTGCTCGGCTGGTCGCCGGCGCCTCTCGGGCGGCTCGATGTCTTCGCCTCGGAACCGCCGCGCATCACCGGGCTGTTCTTGATCGACAGCCTGCTTGCCGGGCATGTCGAAACCTTTCGTGCCGCGCTGGCGCAACTGATCCTGCCGGCGGTCACGCTCGGCATCTTCTCGCTGGCGCCGATCACGCGGATGACCCGCGCCTCGATGCTGGCTGTGCTCGGCGCCGATTTCGTCCGCACCGCGCGCGCCAGCGGGCTGACCAATGCCAAGGTCATCGGCACCTATGCCTTTCGCAACGCCATGCTGCCCGTCGTGACCACGCTCGGCATGGTGTTCTCCTTCCTGCTCGGCGCCAATGTCCTGGTCGAGAAGGTCTTCGCCTGGCCGGGCGTCGGCTCCTATGCGGTCGAGGCGCTGATCGCCTCGGATTACGCGCCGATCCAGGGCTTCGTGCTGACCATGGCGATCCTCTACGTCGTGCTGAACCTGCTGATCGACCTGCTCTACGGCGTCATCGATCCCCGCGTCAGGCTGGAAGGGTGAGGCCCGTGAACGACATGAGCAAGCTCGACCCCGCCGCCACGCCCGCCCTGCGCTTCGAGGCGCCGCCCGCGACGAGCCTGTGGGCCCATGCGCGCCATGTCGTCTCGGAAAACCCGATCACCGGCTTCGCCTTCCTGCTGTTCGGGCTGATCGTGCTCGCGGCGATCTTCGGTCCCTCGCTCGTGCCCTACGACCCGCTGGCGAGCAACACCAATGCGGCACTCCAGGCCCCGAGCGCGGCGCATTGGTTCGGCACCGACCAGCTCGGGCGGGACATCTTCAGCCGGGTCATCGCCGCGACGCGGCTCGATTTCACCATTGCGGTCGCCTCGGTCGCGCTCGTTTTCCTGCTCGGCGGGCTCGCCGGCGTCAGCGCCGGCTTCTTCGGCGGCTGGGTCGACAAGCTGGTCGGTCGCATCGCCGACACGATCATGGCCTTCCCGCTCTTCGTACTGGCGATGGGCATCGTCGCGGCGCTCGGCAACAGCGTCACCAATATCGTGATTGCGACCGCCATCATCAATTTCCCGCTCTATGCGCGGGTGGCGCGGGCCGAGGCGAATGTGCGGCGCGAGGCGGGTTTCGTGCAGGCGGCGCGGCTCTCGGGCAATTCCGACTGGCGGCTGCTCCTCACCCAGATCGTGCCCAACATCATGCCGATCATGGCTGTGCAGATGTCGCTGACCATGGGCTACGCGATCCTGAACGCGGCCGGCCTCTCCTTCATCGGCCTTGGCGTACGCCCGCCGACGCCGGAATGGGGGATCATGGTGGCCGAGGGTGCGAGCTTCATCGTCTCCGGCGAATGGTGGATCGCCTTCTTCCCCGGCCTGGCGCTGATGATCGCGGTGTTCTGCTTCAACCTGCTCGGCGACGGCGTGCGCGATCTCGTCGATCCCCAGCGGAGGAATTGACCTTGGCCACGATCCCGCTGCTCGAGATCCGGAACCTCACCGTCGAATTCGCCACGCGCCGTGGGGCGGTGCAGGCGGTGAAATCGATCGATATCAGCGTCGCCAAGGGCGAGACGGTCGCGATCGTCGGCGAGTCCGGCTCGGGCAAATCGGTGACCTCCTATGCCGTGGTGCGCATTCTCGACCGGGCCGGCCGGGTCGCAGAGGGTTCGATCTCGTTCTCAGGCGTCGATCTCGTCGCCGCCGACGAGGCGCAGATGCGCGACCTGCGCGGGCGCGAGATCTCGATGGTCTTCCAGAACCCGCGCGCCGCGCTCAACCCGATCCGCAAGGTCGGACGGCAGATCGAGGACGTGCTGCTGCAACATGTCCAGGCGACGCGCGCGACCGCCAGGGAGAAGGCGATCGAGGCCCTGACGCGCGTCAGGATCGCAAGGCCCGAAGAGCGCTACGATGCCTACCCGTTCGAGCTTTCGGGCGGCATGTGCCAGCGCGTGGTGATCGCGCTCGCCATCACCTGCCAGCCGCAGCTGCTGATCGCCGACGAGCCGACCACGGGGCTCGACGTCACCACGCAGAAGGCGGTGATGGATCTCATCGTCGAGCTCACCCGCGAGCGCGGCATGTCGACGATCCTGATCACCCATGATCTCGGGCTGGCTGCCGCCTATTGCGACAAGGTCGTGGTCATGGAGAAGGGCCGCGTCGTCGAGACGGCCGCGGCCAGTGAGATCTTCCGCAATCCGCAGCACCCCTATACCCGCCGGCTGATGCAGGCGACGCCGCGCATCGGCATGTCGCTCGCCGATCTGCTGACCGAACCGCCGAAGGCGGAGCCGGTGCCCAAGACAGCGCCCGCCCCCTCGCCTGTCCCCACCTCCTCTGGCGCGGCGCGAGGCGAAGCGGCCCCTGGGCCGCTGCTCAGCGTCGAGGCGCTGGTGAAGGAGTATCCGCGCCCGGCTACGGGGGCGTTCCTCGCCAGGCTGATGGGCAAGGCGGAGCCTGGGAAGCCCGGCTTCCGCGCCGTCGACGGTATCAGCTTCTCAATTGCGCGCGGCGAGACGCTCGGGCTCGTCGGCGAATCCGGCTGCGGCAAGTCGACGACCTCGATGATGATCACGCGGCTGATCGACCCGAGTGGCGGCAGGATCGTCTTTGACGGCAGCGATATCGGCGCGATCCCCGCCCGGCAGTTTGCGGCCTCGCCCCAGCGCCGGCGCATCCAGATGGTGTTCCAGGACCCGACCGACAGCCTCAACCCGCGCTTCACTGCCGAGCGGGCGATTGCCGACCCGATCATGCGGATGGGCGCGATCCGCGGCCGCGATGCGCTGCGGGCGCGCTGCGAGGACCTGGCGCGGCTTGTCGGCCTGCCGGCCGAGCTGATCGACCGGTTCCCGCATCAGCTCTCGGGCGGGCAGAAGGCGCGCGTCGGCATCGGCCGCGCGATCGCGCTCGACCCCGACCTCGTCATCCTGGACGAGCCGACAGCGGCGCTCGACGTTTCCGTCCAGGCGGTCGTCCTGAACCTGCTGGAGGAGTTGAAGGGGCGGCTCGGCATGAGCTATCTCTTCGTCTCGCACGACCTGAATGTGGTGCGGCTGCTCTGCGACCGGGTGATCGTGATGCGCAGCGGCGCGATCGTCGAGGAAGGTACCGCAGAAGAGGTTCTGGGCAACCCGAGAGCCGAGTACACCAGAGAGCTGCTGACCGCGATTCCGCATCCGCCGATGTGACGGTGCAAGATGCCGTTGCGCATGCAGCGCCGAAACCGGCCATGGCCTTTGGAGACGCCTTTCATGAAGATCAACGACCCTGCCGTGCTTGCCGAAGTCGAGGCCGCCTTCGCGACCTATGAAAAGGCGCTGACGAGCAACGACGTGGCCACGCTGGACGCGCTGTTCAGGGACAGCCCGCTGACGCTGCGCTATGGCGTGGCCGAGAACCTCTACGGCCATCATCAGATCGCCGCGTTCCGCTCGGCGCGCTCGCCCGTCGGGATCGAGCGCGCGCTCGAACGCACCGTCATCACCAGCTATGGCGATGCGATGGCGACCGCCAACACGATGTTCCGCCGCGCCAGCATGCAGGGCAAGGTCGGCCGGCAAAGCGAGACCTGGGTCAAGTTTCCCGAAGGCTGGCGGGTCGTCGCCGCCCATGTCAGCGTCATCGCGGAATGAGTCTTTCGCGTCGGGCCATGACCTTGGCCATGACCGTCGCGTCGATGCCTGTCATGCAGGCGCCTGCGCCCCTGCCCGTTCTCCGGTGCTGATGCCATGCCGCCCCGCGCCCTCCCCGTCAGAGCCAAGCCCGCAGCCCCGGCGCCGACGCGCACGGAGGCGCTGCGCCTTCAGATCGCCGACGAGATCGTCTCCGGTGCGCTCGAACCGGGGACGCCGCTCGACGAGCAGGATCTGGCGGCGCGGTTCGGCGTCTCGCGGACACCCGTGCGCGAGGCGATCCGCCAATTGTCCGCCTCGGGCCTCGTCAGCGTCCGGCCGCACCGCGGGGCGGTTGTCGCCTTGCCGACCCCGCGGCAGCTCGACGACATGTTCGAAGCCATGGCCGAGCTGGAGGCGCTCTGCGCCGGGCTCGCCGCCCGCAACATGACCGTGCCCGAACGGCGCGGGCTCGAAGGGCTGCACCAGGCCCTGCGCGCGCTGGTGCATGAGGGCGATCCCGCGCGCTATCACGAGACCAACGAGGCCTTTCACGCCGCGATCTATGCCGGATCGCATAATGGCTATCTGGCGGAGCTGACGCTGATGACGCGCGCCCGGGTCGCGCCGTTCCGCAGGGCGCAGTTCCGGGCGACCGGGCGGCTCGGCGGCTCCTATCGCGAGCACGACCTGATCGTCCAGGCGATCCTGCGCGGCGACCAGCCCGGCGCGAGCGAGGCGATGCGCG
Source organism: Allobosea sp. 05T439 (assembly GCF_056396005.1). Lineage (NCBI taxonomy): Bacteria > Pseudomonadati > Pseudomonadota > Alphaproteobacteria > Hyphomicrobiales > Alloboseaceae > Allobosea > Allobosea sp. 05T439. Next base: position 70,305 of record NZ_JBFTKP010000003.1, read on the forward strand.
CCCATATCGGCATCGTGCGCGATGCGTTCAGGAGCTATGCGGGCGCGCCCTGACGCGCGCCCTGCGCTGCGACATAGGCCCGCCAGCCCCCGAACTCGCTGACGTCGCGCGCCGCCTCGGTCGCGATCTGCTCGCAGAGAAAGCCCTTGACCCGCGTGCCGTCGGCCAGCGCCAGCGTGCCGATGCCGAGCGGCGAAGGAATGCCGGCAACGAAACGGCCAAAGCCTTCGGGAGGCAGCGCCCAGACCTCGAGCGCGATCGGAGTTCCCCCTTGCCCGACCCGGATCAGGCCCGGCCGCGCCGGCGGTCCGCCCGGCAGGGCAAAGAGGCGGTATTCGGCGCTTGTACTCGTCGCGCGCTGGAAGATCGCGCCGAGCGCGGTCAATTCTCCGTTCAGGGGCATGCCCGAGAGATGCGCGCCGACAACGGCGATCTCAAGCATGCCAGGCGCGGCAGTGGCCGGCTCGTTCGCCGGCGGCAGCGGCAGGCCGGTCGCGCCCAGCGTCAGTCCCGACGCCTGATGGAAGGCCCGCCCGAGGCTGGCCAGCGACGCATCCTGGCCGGACGGCGCGATCAAGGTGACGCCGGCTGCGGTGCCGTCCTCCATCAGGCTCACCGGCACGGCGAGCGCGCACATATCGAGCAGGTTGACGAAATTGGTGTAGCGGCCGAGCAGCGAATTCCGGCCGATCGGGTCTGTCGCCATCTCGGCCAGCGTGACCGGCCGCGGCACGGTCGGCACCATCATGGCATCGATGCCCTTCAGAGCGGCCCGGGCGCAGAGAGCAAGCCCGGCCAGCCGGTATTGCGCCGCGAAGGCCTCGGCCGCATCCGGCAGCGGCCGCCCCGTGATGACCTGCCGGATCACCGGCAGGATCGCCTCGGGTTCGGCCATCAGCAGGTCGCGGATGGCGAGATAGCGCTCCGCCACCCAGGGCCCGTCATAGAGCAGCCGGGCGGTCTCGTAGAATGGCGTCATGTCGATGGGGACGATGATCGCGCCCAGCGCTCGCGCCCGTTCGACCGCAAGGGCAAAGCTCGCCGCCGCCGCCGGAGCGCCGTCGAAATCGAGATCGGCTGGGCGCGGGATGGCGAGCCGCGGATGCGGCGCCAGTGCGCCCGGCCGCCCGAACGGTATGGAACGGGAGAACGGGTCGGTCGCATCGGGGCCGGCGATCACCTCCAGGACGGCCGATGCGTCATCGACGGTCAGCGCGAACACCGAAACGCAGTCGAGCGTGCGGCAGGCCGGAACGACGCCCGCCGTCGAGACCAGGCCGAGGCTCGGCTTGAGGCCGACGAGGTTCTGCAGGCCGGCGGGCACCCGGCCCGACCCCGCGGTGTCGGTGCCGAGCGCGACAGGAACGATGCCGGCCGCAACCGCGCAGGCGGAGCCGGAGCTCGAGCCTCCCGGCACGAGATCGGGGCGCAAGGCGTTGCGCGGCACGCCATAGGGCGAACGCGTGCCGTTCAGGCCGGTGGCGAACTGGTCGAGATTGGTCTTGCCGATGATGATCGCGCCCTCTTCCCGCAACCGCGCAACCACGCCGGCATCCGCGACGGGGAGATAGGAGAAAGCCGGACATGCCGCGCTGGTGGCGAGCCCGGCGACATCGATATTGTCCTTGACCGCGATGGGCACGCCCCAGAGCCTGCGACCCCGTGGGCCCTCGGCCTGCAGGCGCGCCGCCTCGGCCAGCGCTTCCGTTTCGAGCCGCAGGCTGATGAAGATCGCTTCGTCGTCATGGTCGCGATAGCGCGCATAGGCTGCCGCAATCGTCTCCGGGATCGTGCGCCGGCCGGCAAGATGATCAGCGAGAAGCATGGTCATTGTGCTCACGAGATAGCCCCTCTTCTTTCCAGCCTATGAAATGAGCAATTGCTTGCGAGATGCATGCGAAGATTATGCATGCCGCCACCTGCATCGGCCGCGCTGCGCAGCCGGACCCGTGCGATCCGCCGATCGCGCCCCTCTGACGCTCAAATTGATCAAGCGATTTCAAATCCTTAGCTGGAACCGCCCGCAACTCCGGGGCCGCAACCCGCGCTCAGGCACAGCCCTTGCAAAGCTTGTTCCGTTCGCCAGCGACGGGAGCGCCTTTCGTGAGCCGGTCCGAGATTGCAGCCCAGCCCTTCCCGATCAGCGTCGATTTCGCGCGAACCGCGCTCGTGATCATCGACATGCAGCGGGATTTCCTGGAGCCGGGCGGCTTTGGCGCCGCGCTCGGCAATGATGTCGCCCTGCTCGGCGCGGCGCTCCTGCCCTGCAAGGCCATGCTCGCAGGAGCCCGCGCCGCCGGCATGCTGGTAATCCACACGCGCGAGGGCCACCGGCCCGATCTCTCGGACGCGCCGCCGGCCAAGGTGCTGCGCGGCGATCCGGCCACACGCATCGGCGCGGCGGGGCCGATGGGGCGTATCCTCGTCCGCGGCGAGGCCGGCCATGACATCGTGCCGGCGCTGGCGCCGCTGCCCGGCGAACCGGTGATCGACAAGCCCGGCAAGGGCGCCTTCTACCAGACCGATCTCGACCTGATGCTGCGCAATCGCGGCATCGAGACGCTGCTCGTCAGTGGCGTGACGACCGAGGTCTGCGTCCACACCACCGTGCGCGAGGCGAATGACCGGGGCTATCGCTGTCTCGTCCTCGGCGACGCCTGCGCCTCGTACTTTCCGGAATTCCACAGAGTGGGCCTGGCGATGATCGCAGCCCAGGGCGGCATTTTCGGCTGGGTCTCGTCCACGGATGCGGTGCTGGCCGCCCTCGCAGCCAAGGACCGGGCTGCCTAGAGCAAGCTGCGGAAAAGCGGCAACGGTTTTTCGCGTTAAGAATGCCCTAAACTATTAGATTTGTTCACGTTTTCCGCGTTTTGACGATTTCTTCCAAACGCAGCGTGATCCAAGCGCGGAGGTGAAGACCATGACGAGCGCGACAAGCAGGCCACAATTGTGGACGCCGGGCGACTGGAACGCCCTGTTCGGTTTCGGTACCAATATCCTAGTCAATCTGCTGGTGCTGACCGGGCTTCTGCAATTCGTGCTGAAGATGCCTGCTGAGATCGTCTTCGGCCGCATCCTGCCCGCGCTTGGTCTGATGATGCTGCTCTCGACCGGTTATTACGCCTGGCTCGCCTACCGGCTCGCCAGGGAAACCGGCCGCGACGATGTCTGCGCCCTGCCCTCGGGCATCAGCGTGCCGCATATGTTCGTCGTCACCTTCGTGATCATGCTGCCGATCGCGAGCATGACCGGCGATCCGATCAAGGGCTGGGAGGCCGGGCTCGTCTGGGTGTTCTTCCAGAGCTTCATCCTGATGGCCGGCGGCTTCATCGCGCCCTATATCCGCAAGGTCACGCCGCGCGCGGCGCTGCTCGGCACGCTGGCCGGCGTCTCGATCGCCTTCATTTCGATGCGCCCGGCACTCGAGATTTTCCTGACACCGGCGATCGGTCTCACCTGCCTTGCGATCATCCTGGTCAGCTGGTTCGGCGGCGTGCGCTATCCCCGCAGCATCCCGGCGGGGCTGGTCGCCATCGCCTTCGGCATGGTCATCGCCTGGGGGTCGGCGCTGCTCGGGCTCGATGTCGGGGGCCTGAGCCTCGCCAAGCTGGGCGCCGCCTTCTCGACCTTCGGTTTCTCGCTGCCGCTGCCGGCAGTCGACCATGTCTTCTCCGGCTTCTCCTATCTCGGCATCATCCTCGTCACGGCGATCCCCTTCGGCATCTATGATCTCGTCGAGGCCATGGACAATGTCGAGAGCGCGGAAGCGGCCGGTGACCATTACCCGACGACGCGGGTACTGACCGCCGACGGCGTCGTCAGCCTGATCGGCTGCCTGATGGGCAACCCCTTCATCAACGCCGTCTATATCGGCCACCCCGGCTGGAAGGCGATGGGCGGGCGCATCGGCTATTCCGCCGCGACCGGGCTGATCGTGATCGTGCTGTGCTGGTTCGGCGTCATCGCCCTGCTGCTGGCGCTGATCCCGCTCGTCGCGATCTCGCCGATCCTGCTCTATATCGGCATGCTGATCGGCGCGCAGGCCTTCCAGACCACGCCGGCAAGCCATGCGCCTGCCATCGTCCTGGCGCTGACGCCGCATCTCGCGGCCTGGGCCAAGGTGCTGATCGACGGGGCACTCGGCGCGGCGGGGACCAATGCGGCCGCTGTCGGCATCGACAAGATGGCCAATATGGGCGTGCTCTATCACGGGCTCGAACTGATGGGCGGTGGCGCGATCCTGTCCGGGCTGGTGCTCGGCGCCATCGCCGTCTTCGTCATCGAGAAGCAGTTCCTCCACGCCGCAGGCTTTGCGGCCGCGGGCGCCGTCCTGACCTATTTCGGCCTGATGCATGGCGAGGCGATCGGCATCGGCAAGGGGTTCGGCGTCACACCCTCGATCAGCCTCGCCTATGCGATCGTCGCGGGCTTCCTCTTCCTCTGCGCGCGCTCGCTCTCCGTCGTGACCGCGGCGAAGACGATGACCACCGAGCCCCGCGGCAAGCTGGAGCCGGCGGAATGAGCGAACCGAAACCCGTCTTCGATGCGGCGCGCCATTGCGATGCGATGGCGCCCGCGCTCGGCCTGGCGATCAGCGAGGAGCAGCGTCCGGTCGTCCTGCAATTCCTGGCAGTGGCGAAGGCCATGTCCGAGATCGTCTTCGCCGCGCCCGTCGACGAGGCCAGCTTCGAGCCGGCCGGCGTGTTCCGCGCCGGGCGCCCGCATGACGGAGAGCCCGCGTGAGCTTCGATGCCTTCGCACCGGCCCACCGTATCGCGGCCGATATCAGGGAGGGCGTGATGACCGCGGAAGCGGTCATCACCGGCTTCCTCCAGCGGATCGAACGCCTGAACCCGGCGATCAATGCCTTCACCGACGTCACCGCCGGGAGGGCCTTGGCGCAGGCACGCGCGACCGATGCCAGCCACGCAGCCGGCGCGCCCCTCGGCCCCCTCGCCGGCGTGCCCTTCGCCGCCAAGAACCTGTTCGACATTGCCGGCCTGCCGACACGGGCCGGCTCGAAGATCAACCGCGAGCGCCCGCCCGCCTCGCGCGATGCCGTGCTGATCGAGCGCCTGACGGAAGCCGGCGCCGTGCTGCTCGGCGGCCTGAACATGGGCGAATACGCCTATGACTTCACCGGCGAGAACGCGCATGACGGCCCCTGCCGCAATCCGCATGACCTCAGCCGCGTGGCCGGAGGTTCATCCTCCGGATCAGGCGCCGCGACGGCCGCGGGGCTCGCCCCGATCTCGCTCGGCTCCGACACGAACGGGTCGATCCGCGTGCCGAGTTCGCTTTGCGGCGTCTTCGGGCTCAAGCCGACCTATGGCCGGCTGCCGCGCACGCGCAGCTTTCCGTTCTGCGACTCGCTCGACCATCTCGGCCCCTTCGCCCGGGACGTGACCGACCTCGCGATGGCCTATGACCTGATGCTGGGCCATGATGCGGGAGATCCGGCCTGTGCGCGACAGGCGGCCGAGGCGACCCTGCCGACGCTGAAGCAGGGCGTCGACGGCCTGCGTATCGCGGTCGCCGGCGGCTATTTCTCGACCGATGGGATGCCCGAAGCGGAAGCTGCCGTCGCCGCAGTCGCGCAGGCGCTGGGTGCGACGCGGGCGCTCGATATCGCCGGAGCGGGCATCGCCCGGGCGGCTGCCTTCCTGATCACCAATGGCGAGAGTTCGGCCTTCCATCTCACGCGGCTGCAGCAGCGCGCCGATGATTTCGACCCGGAGACCCGCGACCGCTTCCTCGCCGGCGCGCTGCAGCCGACGGCCTGGTATCTCCAGGCGCAGCGGGCACGGCGCTGGTTCCATGACGAGATGATGCAGCTGTTTCAAACGGTCGACCTGATCATCGCGCCGGCCACGCCCTGCGTCGCACCGGAAATCGGCAGCAAGACCATGGTGCTGCGGGGCGAGACGGTCGCGCTGCGGCCCAATCTCGGCCTGTTCACCCAACCGATCTCCTGCATCGGCCTGCCGGTCGCAGCCGTGCCGGTCTTCGGGGCCGGCCTGCCGGTCGGCGTGCAGTTGATCGCCCCGCCCTGGCGCGAGGATCTTTGCCTGCGCGCAGCCTATACCGTCGCGCAGGCCGGCGTCGCGACCGCCAGGCAGGCACGGCTGGATGACGCGTGGCGCCCTGAAGCACGAGGATTGAAAGCTGTCTCGGAGGCTCAACCCCTGTGAAGCCAGGAACGCCCGCCCCTCAGGGGGCAGGATGCCGGGCGGATGCGCCTCTCGCGCTCCCTCAGCCCGCCAGTCCGATGATCTGCTGCAGCAGGAGCGAGGTGTCGTTCCGGCGATAGCTGACGATGATGGGGCTGGTGAATCTCTCGTCGAGATCGAGGAACTGGACATCGTCGCGGCCGAAGCGCCGGACCGAGGCCGGAACGACGCAAATCCCGACGCCCGAGGCGACCAGGCCGAGCGCGGTCTGCACGTCCCGGACCTCCATGCCGATGCGCGGCCTGACCCCCGCCTCGCGATAGAAGGACAGGACCTGATCGGCATAGCTCGGCCGGGGCGCCTTCGGATACAGGATCAGAGGTTCCGCCTCGAGATCGGCCAGCTTCGGCTTCCGGCCGCTTGCCAGCAGCGCATGGGCCCMGCCGACCGCCACGCATAATCCTTCCTCGCGTAGCACCTTTCGCACCAGCATGTCGTCATCGAAGCGCAGGCGTCCGAAGCCGACATCGATGCGACCGTCCTTCAGGGCCGAGATCTGCTCCAGCGTCGTCATCTCGAGGAGCTGGACCTCGACATCCGGCACCAGGATGCGAAAATCGCGGATCAGTTGCGGCAGCGTGTCGTAGAGCGTCGAGGCGACGAAGCCGACATTGAACTGCAGCACCAGGCGCTTGCCGATGCGCGTCGTCATGGCGCTCATCTCCTCGACGCGCTGCAGCACCTGTTGCCCCTGCTCGAAGAGATAGCGCCCGGCCTCGGTCATCGTGATCGGCCGGCCACGATCGAGCAGGCGCACGCCAAGCTCCTCCTCCAGCTGCTGAATCTGCCGGCTCAGCGGCGGCTGGGCGATATGGAGCTTCTCGGCGGCGCGGCTGAACGAGCCTTCGGCGGCGACGGTCGTGAAATAGCGCAGATGACGCAGATCCATCGCTGCCTGCTCCTCCCGCTCTCCGATCGATGCAGGGCGGCTGCACCCCGGAGACCGCCATCGCGGCGGTTGTCACATGCTCGCGGGCGACTGCCCGGCTTCCCCACCGCATCGGCAGGGAAGCGGGCTTCCATACCGTAGGGGTATTAATTTACACCAAAACGATCCTGTCCAGCGACACCATGCCTGCCTAGCCTGACAAGCAGGGAAGAAGCGTTCGCGCAGGAGGAACACTCCGCCGCGAACCTGAGCTGGCCGTCAGAGCCGCCGGAGAGCCATGTCTGAGACCGAACCGTTGCGGCCCGCGCCAGCGCGGCTTGCGAAACGCGCGCCGGCTGCCCTGTCGGGGCGCCGCGGCCGAAGCCGGCGAGCCTGATCATGCCCTATCTCGAAACCGGACCGGGCCTGCGCCTGTTCTACACGGTCACCGGGCCGGGCTCCGCGCCGGCCCTGGTCTTCTCGAATTCGCTCGGCACCACGCATCGGATGTGGGACGCCATCGCCAGCGAGCTCTCGGCCGAATATCGCTGCGTGCGTTACGACACGCGCGGCCATGGCGGCTCGAACCACGGCCCCTCGCCCTTCGAGATCGCCGATCTTGCCGATGATCTCGCCGCCCTGCTCGATCATCTCGACCTGACGCGCGCCCATGTCGCCGGCCTCTCGCTTGGCGGGATGATCGGCCAGGCCTTTGCCGCGCGGCACCCGGCGCGTCTGGCCGGCCTGACCCTGATGGCGACGACGGCCTATATGCCGACGCGCGAGGCCTGGGAGGAGCGTGCCGGGCTGGTGCGGCGCGACGGCACGCGAGCGATCCTCGCGGCCACGATGGAGCGCTGGTTCACGCCGGGCTTCCGCGACGCCCATCGCAGCGCCACGGACGCGGTGGCTGGCGAATTCGCCGCCATCGACCGGGACGGCTACGCCGCCTGCTGCGAGGCGATCGGCCGGATGGATCTGCGCCCGCTGCTGCACCGGGTGATTGCTCCCACGACCGTGATCGCCGGCCGCGAGGATCCCGCGACGCCGCTCGCGATGGCTGAAGCCCTGTACACGGGCATCGCCGGCTCACGCCTCGTCGTGCTCTCGCCCGCAGCCCATCTGCTCGCCATCGAGCAGGCCGAGCGCGTCGCTGCCGAGCTACGGCGCGATCTTTCCCGTTCATACCCACAAAAAACACAGATCTGAGGAACGCCCATGTCCAGTCCACCCGCCGGCACACAAGACATCAAGGACATCATCGATGCAGGTTCGATGACGGGCCGCAGATGGGCCGTGGTCGCACTCTGCTTCGTCATCGCCCTGCTCGACGGCTTCGACACCCAGTCGATCGCCTTCATCGGACCCGCGATCGCGCAGGATTTCGGCATGAAGGCCGCCGACCTGACCTGGGTCATCACCGCCAGCACGATCGGCATGACGCTCGGTGCGATCGGCCTCGGCAGCTTCGGGGACCGCTATGGCCGGCGCAAGGCGATCCTGATCGCCATCTTCCTATTCGGGGTGTTCTCCCTGATGGGCGCCTACGCGACATCGCCGACGCAGATCATCGTACTGCGCTTCCTGATCGGCCTCGGCATGGGCGGGGCCACGCCCTCGCTCCTGGCGCTGGCGGGTGAATACAGCCCCGCTTCCCGGCGCGGCACGATGATCACCGGGGTGCTGCTCGGCCTGCCGGCCGGCGCCATGCTCGGCGGCCTGATCGCGGCGAGCTGGCTGCCGATCCTGGGCTGGCGCGGGATTTTCCTGGTCGGAGGCCTCCTGCCGCTCGGGCTGATGGTCATMACCTATTTCCTCCTGCCGGAATCGCCCGCCTATCTCGTCTCGCGCAAGCAGAACGACAGGCAGGACGAGGCCCGCCGCCTGCTCCGGCAGATGACCGGCCAGCCGATCCCCGACCAGATGCGCCTCGTCAGCGCCGGCAGGGTCGTGCATGGCGGCTCCATCGCCGGCCTGTTCGAGGCGGGCTATCGCCGCGTCACCGTCGCGATCTCCGCCATCTACCTGTTCAACTGGATCGCCTGGTTCCTGCTGCTGCTCTGGCTGCCGACCGCGCTCACAACGCTCGGCCTGGAAAAGGCCCAGGCCGCCTATGGTACCGTCGTCGTCAACGCCGCCTTCATCATCATGGCCCTGCCGCTTTCGTCCTTCCTGCCGAAGGTCGACCCGCGAAAGCTCCTGATCGGCATGTTCGCCGTCGGGATCGCGGTTGCGCTCGGGCTGGGCTTCGCGGGCGACCGCTGGCCGCTGGTCTTCTCCCTCATCGCCCTTGCCGGCTTCGGCATCGGTGGCCAGCAACTCGTGCTGAACTATCTGATCTCGAATACCTACCCGACGCAGCTGCGCGCAACGGCCACGGGCTGGGGCATCGGCGTCGGTCGCTCGGGAGCGATCATCGGCTCCGCGATCGGCGGCACATTGCTGACCGGCGTGGGTCCGTCCGGCTACTTCATGACGCTTGCCATTCCGCTGGTGATCGCGGCGCTGGCGACGCTGATGGTTCGGCCGGCAGTCGGCGCCGCCCTCGCCTCGCCCGCACCGGCCGCCGCCGCTCCGGCGATCCGGTGAGCCTCATGCGGCTGCATCAGGCATAGGCGAAGCCGGGAGAACAACCCGGGACGCGACCGCCGAAAGGCCGGTCGCGTCCCTCTTTTTTGTGCCCGATGCGAGGCGCAGGCGGGGCCGCCCCGCTAATCACGCCCTCGCGGGGCTCCATACCCTTCGGGTATCAAAATACACCCAATCGATCCTGTTCCCCGGGAATGGCGCGTTCTAGCCTTTGCTTCAATGAATATGGGAGCGAAACGTGTCTGAAGGTCCGCGGATTCAACAGGTCGAGACGATTCTGGTCGATCTGCCGACCATCCGCCCGCACCAGCTGGCGATGACGACGATGCATCGCCAGACATTGATGATCGTGCGGCTGCATCTGTCGGACGGCGTGGTCGGGATTGGCGAAGGCACCACGATCGGCGGGCTGGCCTATGGTCCCGAGAGCCCGGAGGGCATGCAGCTCGCGATCGATACCTATCTCGCGCCGATCCTGCTCGCCAGCGATCCAAGCCGCATCGCCCGGACGATGGCGACCATCGCCATGTCGGTCCAGGGCAATCATTTCGCCAAATGCGCCGTCGAGACGGCCCTGCTCGATGCGCTCGGCCAGCGCGTCGGCCTGCCGATTTCCGAACTGCTCGGCGGGCGCCAGCATGACCGGCTGCCCGTGGCCTGGACGCTGGCCAGCGGCGACACCGGCCGCGACATCGCGGAAGCCGAGGAGATGCTGGCGCGCCGCCGCCACAACATCTTCAAGCTCAAGATCGGCAAGGGCGATCCCGGCGCCAATGTCGCCCATGTCGCTGCGATCAAGCGCGCGCTCGGTGACCGCGCCTCGGTGCGCGTCGACATCAACCAGGCCTGGTCGGAAGCCACCGCGTCGGCGATGCTGCCGGCGCTCGCCGCCGCCGGTGTCGAGCTCATCGAACAACCCGTCGCCTTCCGCAATCTCGGCGCGCTCGCCCGGCTGGCCCGCGAGACGCCGGTCGCGATCATGGCGGACGAGGCGCTGAACGGCCCGGAAACCGCCTTCGCCATCGCTGCCCTCGCCGCCGCCGACGTGTTCGCGCTGAAGATCGAACAATCCGGCGGGCTCTTCGCCGCGGCCAAGGTKGCCGCGATCGCGGAAKCCGCCGGCATCGGACTCTATGGCGGCACGATGCTGGAAGGCGGCATCGGCACTGCGGCCTCGGCCCATCTCTTCTCGACCATCGGCAAGCTGGAATGGGGTACGGAGCTGTTCGGCCCGCTGCTGCTGACCGAGGAGATCCTTGAGACGCCGCTCGACTATGCCGATTTCGGCCTCACCGTGCCGACGGCGCCGGGACTCGGCGTGACGCTGTCCGAAGCTCAACTGAGCCGCTTCCGGCGCGACCGCACCGAGCGCTCGGTCCATGTGCTGCCACGCGCCAAGACGGGGTTCTAGAGATCATGCTGTTCCAGGTTGAAATGGATGTCCGGATCCCGCCCGACCTGCCGGTCGAGACGGCGACCGCGCTGAAGGCGAGCGAACGCAAGCGTGCGCAGGAGCTGCAGCGGGCCGGGCTCTGGCGCCATCTCTGGCGTCATGCCGGGCGCTATGCCAACACCAGTATCTTCGACGTCGAGAGCCCGCAGGCGCTGCACGACATTCTCTCGGAGCTGCCCCTCTTCCCCTACATGGACGTGAAGGTCACGGCACTCTGCCGCCACCCGTCGTCCGTGCATGACGACGACCGCTGACAAACAACGGCTGCGGCCTGAAATGGCCGCCAATCACCAGAACACGAGGAACCGCCATGCCCATCAACCTGATCTCCGACGAGGACAAGAAGGATCTCGCCGCCCGTGCGGCCGGGATGGACAATGACAAGGGCGACCCGCGCACCAAGGCCGTCACGGCCCAGCTGCTCTACCGGATCATGCAGGTGATCGACGAGTGCGACGTCTCGATGGACGAATTCTGGGCAGCGGTCGCCTTCATCGGCAGGGCCGCGAAGAATGACGAGCTCGGCCTGCTCGTCCCCGGCATCGTGCTCGAGCATTTCCTCGACCTGCGGCTCGACGAGGCCGAACGGCTTGCCGGTCTCAAGGGCGGCACGATGCGCACCATCGAAGGGCCGCTCTATGTGCCCGGCGCGCCGCTCTCCAAGGGCGAGGCCCGCATGGATGACGGCACCGATCCCGGCGAGATCTTCATCATCGAAGGCCAGGTCACGGACGAGGACGGCAAGCCGATTGCCGGCGCGATCGTCGACCTCTGGCACGCCAATTCCAAGGGCGGATATTCCTTCATCGATGGCGAGCAGGCGCCCTACAATCTGCGCCGTCGCATCGAGACGGATGAACAGGGCCACTATCGCGCCCGCACGATCGTGCCGAATGGCTATGGTTGCCCGCCGGAAAGCGCGACGCGCCAATTGATGACCGCACTCGGCCGACATGCTGAGCGCCCGGCCCATGTCCATTACTTCATTTCGGCGCCGGGCCACCGCCAGCTGACGACGCAGTTCAACTTCACCGGCGACAAATACCTCTACACGGACTTCGCCTTCGGCACCCGCGACGAGCTCGTCGTCACGCTGGACCGCGTCGTCGACGCGGACGCGATCCGCAATGCCGGTCTGAACCGCCCGTTCGCCCGCACGACCTTCGACATCGTGCTGACCAAGGAGCGCGAGGGCGTGCCGCAGACGCAGGTCAGCCGCACCCACGTCACCGCCGGCTGAGGCCCTCGCTCACCGGCCTGGCACCCGGCCAGGGTGCCCCGCCATAGACTGTCACGGACAGCGCCAAGCGGCGCGGCGGCCTTCGCCGCCCGCCCGACCGGCGACGGTGCCAAACCGTCCAGTCCCCGCCCTCGTGGCGGCATAATCCCGGAGATCGACCATGTCCCAGCCATCCACGCGCGGCCGCCGGTTCGAAGGGCGCAGCCTTGTCGTCACCGGCGCGGCCCAGGGCGTCGGCAAGCAGGTGGCGCTGGATGCGGCCGCCGAAGGGGCAAGACTGACGATCGTCGACCGCTCGGCCATCGTCCAGGAGGTCGCGCAGGAGATCACCTCGGCCTTCGGGCCAGGGCGCGTCATCGCGCTGGAGGAGGATCTCGAGACCTTCGCCGGGAATGAGCGGGTGATGGCGCGCGCGCAGGAGAGCTTCGGCGCCATCGACGTGCTGGTGACCAATGTCGGCGGCGCGATCTGGATGCGGCCCTTCCAGGAATTCGACGAACGCCAGATCGCCGCGGAGATCAGCCGTTCGCTGTTTCCGACGCTGTGGGGCTGCCGCACCGTGCTGCCCTATATGCTGGAGCAGGGACGCGGCGCGATCGTCAATGTCTCCTCGATCGCGACCAAGGGCATCAACCGCATTCCCTATTCCGCGGCCAAGGGCGGCGTGAACGCGCTGACCGCCTCGCTCGCCTTCGAGCTTGCGGGCACGAATATCCGCGTCAACGCCGTGGCGTCGGGTGGCGTGGATGCGCCGCCCCGCCGGATTCCACGGGGAACCGACGTGCAGACCGAGGCCGACAAGCAGTGGATGCAGCAGGTCGTCGACCAGACGCTCAGCGCCTCGCATCTCGGCCGCTACGGACAGCTCGGCGAGATCGCAGCCGCCATCCTGTTCCTGGCCTCGGACGATGCGTCCTATATCAACGGAACCGTGCTGCCGGCCGGCGGCGGAGACCAGGGATGACAGATGCCATGACCACTCGTCCCGTCGTGGTGGCGGTCGCCATCACCGGCTCCGTGCCGCGCAAGAAGGACAATCCGAACCTGCCCGTGCTGCCGGCCGAGCAGGTCGCCTCGACCCGCGCCGCCTTCGAGGCGGGCGCCAGTCTCGTCCATATCCATGTCCGCCATGACGACGAGACGCCTTCGTCCGATCCGGAGCGTTTCGCTGAGGTGCAGGACGGCATTCGCCGGGCCTGCCCGGGCATGATCGTCCAGTTCTCGACCGGAGGCCGCGGGCGCGACCCGGCGGCGCGCGGCCTGAGCCTGGTGCATCGTCCGGACATGGCCTCGCTCTCGACCGGCTCGGTGAATTTTCCGACGATCGTCTACGAGAACCCGACGAGCCTGGTGAACGATCTCGCGGCGCGGATGCTGGAGCATCGGATCGCACCCGAGATCGAGATCTTCGACCTCTCGCATATCCACGCCGCGCGCCGCCTCGTTGACGAGGGGCTGATCGGACCGCGCCCGCATATCCAGTTCGTGATGGGCGTCCGGAATGCGATGCCGGCCGACGAGGTGCTGCTCGACATCCTGCTCGCCGAGACCAGGCGGGTCATCCCGGGCGCCACCTGGACGGCCGCCGGCATCGGGCGCGACCAAATGCGGGTGATGGACTGGGCGCTCGCCCGCGGCGCTGACGCGGTCCGCACCGGGCTGGAGGACAATATCCGCATCAGCAAGGACCGGCTGGCGAGCGGCAATGCCGAGCTGATCAGCCTCGCCGTCGAGCTGATCCGCCGCCACGGCCGCCGACCGGCCACGCCCGCCGAGGCGCGCGCCGCGCTGAACCTCGCGCCGGTCTGAAGCGGCGGGGCGAGTGGCGCGGCGACAAACGCCTGGTGTCCATCACAGAACCGATGACATCCCGCCATCGACATAGATGATCTGGCCGTTGACGTAGTCCGATGCCGATGAGGCCAGAAACACGGCGGCCCCGACAAGCTCCTCCGGCCTGCCCCAGCGCCTGGCCGGCGTGCGGCCCTTGACCCAGGCGTCGAAGCTCGGGTTCTCGATCAGGGCCTGGTTCATGTCGGTGATCATGTAGCCCGGGCCGATCGCATTGGCCTGGATGCCATGCTCGGCCCATTCCGCCGCCATGGCCCGCGTCAGCATCTTGATGCCGCCCTTGGCAACCGTATAGGGCGCGACCGTCGCGCGGGCGAGTTCGCTCGTCAGCGATCCGATATTGACGACCTTGCCATGGCCGCGCGCGATCATGCGCTTGGCCGCCTCGCGCCCGATCATGAAGGCCGAGGTCAGGTTGGTGTCGATGACGCGCTGCCAGTCCGCCGTGGCGAGCTCGACCATCGGCTTGCGGAACTGAATGCCGGCATTGTTGACGAGGATATCGACCGCAATACCTGCGGCATCGAAGCCCTCGAAGGCCCGCAGAATCTCGGGCTCGTTGGTCACGTCGAATGGCGCCGCATCCGTCTGGTGGCCCGCCGCCCGGAACTCCGCGACGGCCTGTGCGACGCGCTCAGGGTCCGTGCCGTTGATCAGGATGCGAGCACCTGCAACAGCCAGTCCTTCCGCCATGGCGCGGCCGAGCCCACGCGAGGAGCCTGTCACCAGCGCGGTCTTGCCGGTGAGATCGAAAAGAGGGTTGGTCATGGGCATCGTCCTTACAGGCTGGAGCGACGAACGATGAGGTCCGAGCGTTCGAAGACGGCGGGCAGGAGTTCGACGCCGAGCCCCGGCCCTTCCATCGGCAGKACATAACCGTCCTTGATCACCGGCATGGTGTCGACGAGTTCCTTGTACCAGCCGGTGTAGAAGGCCCGCACCGATTCCTGGATCAGCGTGTTGGGCTGGCTGAAGGAGGCATGGATCGCGGCGATAAAGCCGACCGGGCCGATGCAGTCATGCGGGGCGAAGGGGCGGTGATAGGTCTCCGCCATGGCGGCGATCTTGCGCCCTTCGGTCAGCCCCCCGGTCCAGCACAGGTCGGCCATGACAATGTGCATGGCGTCGTGGTCGAGCATGTCCTTATAGGGGAAACGCGAGCCCAGCGTCTCGCTGGCGCAGACCGAAACCGTGGTCGAACGGGCGAATTCGGCCAGCGCCTGTGGCGAGTTCATCCGGATCGGATCCTCGTACCAGGTCGGGCTGTAGGGTTCGAGCGCACGGGCGATCTTGATCGCGGTCGGCAGATTCCAGAGCGAATGGAACTCGACCATGATCTCGATCTTGTCGCCTACCGCCTTGCGGATCTTCTCGAACGGCTCGATCGCCTTCCGCATCTGGTCGGGGCTGATGAAAAGCCCCTGATTTTCGATCGCGGCCGGGTCGAAGGGCCAGATCTTCATGGCCGTGATGCCGCTTTCGAGCAGGCTCTCGGCGACGGCATCGGCACGGTTCATGAAGCCGTCGAGGTCCTCATAGGGACCTGATGCATCCCCCAGATTCCAGGTCGAGACCGGCTTGATGTTCTGCGAGCGGACATATTTGTACCCCGCACAGGTATTGTAGATGCGCTGCTTGTCACGGCAGAGGCCGCCGAGCATCTGGTGCACCGGCTGGCCGCAAACCTTTCCGAAGACATCCCACAAGGCGATATCGACCGCCGAGGTCGCACGCGACTCGACGCCGGTCGAGGCCTGCGCCATCGGCAGGTTCGTCATCTCTCTGTGCAATGCCTCGATGTGCAGCGGGTTCTTTCCGAGCAGCCGCATGGCGAGCGTGTCGTGCAGATGCGCCTCGACCGCCCCTGCCCCATAGAAGGTCTCGCCGAGACCGATGATGCCCGCATCGGTATGCACGCGAACCCACAGGACATTGGCGAATTCTTCGGTCCGCAACGTCTCGATGGCGGTGATCTTCACGGCCTGCCTCCCTGGCGGCTGGCGTTCTTCACCGGGTTTCTTGCCGGGGAACGCCTTGGTTGAGTGCGAAACAGGCGAGCCCGATGACAGCCTCGCCCCCTCGAAACGAGGCGACCATAGGAGTGCTTGTAAAATATCACAACATGTTTATGGTCGACGCCAAGATGGATCCGTTCAACGAGTTCCACGACTGAGGAGACGGGACATGGCCAAGCGCCCAAGCCGCCCGCGGCTGGTCGCAGAGGGTGAGACGAGCGTGCCGCCACGGCGCAATCGCATCAATCTCTTCGAACTCGCCTATCACCGGATCGAGGAACTGCTCGTCAAATGCGAGCTCGCGCCCGGCCGTTTTCTCGCCATGCAGGACCTGCAGGACCTGACCGGCTTCGGCCGCACCCCGGTGCATCATGCCGTCAACCGTCTCGCCGCCGACACGCTGATCATCATCCGCCCGCGTCATGGCCTGCAAATCGCGCCGATCGACCTCGCCCGGGAACGCGTGCTGCTGCATCTGCGCCGCGACATCGAACGCTTCGTCATTCGCCTCGCGGCAGAACGCGCCGGCCCCTCGCATCGCAACCAGATGCTGCACATGGAACGCCTGCTGCGCGAGAAGCGCGACGGGCTGACGCTTGCCGAGTTCAATGCGCTCGATCGCAGGATCGACCAGATGGTGCTGGCCGCCGCGGGCGAGCCGTTTCTCGAACACACGCTGCGCCCGCTGCACACCATCTTCCGGCGCATCGGCTTCATTTACCACAGCTACATGGCCGAGAAGACCACGCTCGACGGCACGATCGACCACCATCTCGCCGTGCTGAACGCGATCGCGACCCGCCATGCCGAACGCGCAGTCGCGGCCTCCGACGCGCTGATCGAATTCGTCGACAGTATGTTCGACGAGATGGAGGCCCGCATCGACCCTTCTTTACTCGATTGCAGCGTCGAGCCCCTGCTCGGCGCCTGAAACGCAACAGGCCAGTGGACCCCATGCGCATCATCTTCCATGGCGAGAACGCCGCCTCCTTCAGCTCCGGCTTTGCCGAACTCGTCGGCCCCKGGGCCGAAATTCGCATTCTGCCGGACGGGCTCGGCGTCGGCGCCGACCAGCAGGCCTATGCGCAGGCGGATGTCATCATCGGCGTGAAGTTCGATGCCAGCCTGCCGGTCCCGTCCGGGCTCAAGCTCTTCCATGTGCCAGGTGCCGGCTATGACGCGGTCGACCTTGCTTTGCTTCCGCCTGTGGCCAATGTCTGTAACTGCTTCGGCCATKAACAGGCGATAGCGGAATATGTCATGAGCGCGCTGCTGGCCCGGCATATCCCCCTGGCGGATGCCGACGCGAAGCTGCGCCGCGGCGACTGGGCCTATTGGGCCGGCTCACCTGCGCGCGTCCATGGCGAGATCGTCGGCAAGACCATCGGCCTGCTCGGCTTCGGCCATATCGGCAAGGCGATCGCGCGGCGCGCCAAGGCCTTCGAGATGAAGGTCCATGTCGCCAATCGCAGCGCTGTCCCGGTCTCCGATCTCGTCGACCGCGCCTTCACGCTCGATCGGCTGGAGGAATTCTGGGGCTCGGCTGACGCCATCGTAGTCTCCGTGCCGCTGACGCCGGAAACGAATGGCCTCGTCGGCGCCGCAGCCTTCGCGGCGATGCGCCGCGACGCGCTGATCTTCAATGTCGGGCGCGGCCCGACGATCGACGAGACGGCGCTGTTCGAGGCCCTGAAGGGCAAGCGCATCGGCGGGGCGGTGATCGACACCTGGTATCGCTACCCGGGCCCGGCCTCCGCCAATCCGCTGCCCTCCGAGCTGCCTTTTCACGAGCTGCCGAACATCGTGATGACCCCGCATATGTCGGGTTGGACGAGCGGGACGATCCGGCGCCGCCAGCAGACCATCGCCGACAACATCAAGCGCAGCTTCGCCGGGGAACCCCTCATCAATCTCGTACGGGAGGCGCGCCAGACTGCCTGAACGACCACGCCTGCTCTCCTCTCAACGAACCGGACGCCACGAAGCCGGTCGCCAATGAAGCAGATCGCAACAAGGAAACGCACCATGAGCCTGTTCAAGAATCTCAGAATGATCGGGATGCTGTTCGCGCTGGGCGCCGGCGCGCTCCCGGCCGCTCATGCCTCGGCCCAGTCGGTCACGGAAATCGTCAAGCGCGGCAAGGTCCGCGTCGGCGTGCTGATCGGCGCGCCGCCCTATGGCTCCGTCGACTCGCAAGGCAATGCGATCGGCTATGATGCCGACGTCACCGCCCTGATCGGCAAGTATCTCGGATTGCCGGTCGAGATCGTCCAGCTGACGCCGCCGGCCCGCATTCCCGCCCTCGAGGCCGGCAAGGTCGACTTCCTCGTCGCGACGCTGGCGCCGACACCGGAACGCGCGAAGGCGGTGATGTTCACCATCCCCTACAGCGCCTTCCAGACCGGCATCTACGCCAAGAAGGGCACGCCCATCAAAGACTGGGCCGATCTCAAGGGCCGCAAGGTCGGCGTCAATCGCGGATCCAGCGTCGAGCGGGAATTCACCAATCGCGAGAAAGAGCTCAACCTCACGATCCTGCGCTTCGAGGATGACGCGACCACGATGCAGGCGCTGTTCTCCGGCCAGGTCGAAGCCATCGCCGGGCCAGACGCCCAGGCGAACGCCGCGATCAAGGCGCGCGGCGAAACCGAGACCGAGCTCAAGTTCGTCTTCGGCATGCAGCCGAACTCGATGACCGTTCGCAAGGACGCCTATGAGCTGAAGCAGTGGCTCAACAACATGATCTACTACATCAAGCAGAACGGCGAACTGAACGCGATCTCCGAGAAGTGGGTCGGCGGTCCGCTGCCGCCGCTGCCAACCTTCTGATCCGTTTCGCATCGTCCCCGCTGCGCAGATCCTGCGCGGCGGGGCCTCGCGCCAGACTGACGAGGGATCATGTCGCTCCAGTTCGAATCCGTACTCGCCGAAACCGACATCATCCTTGACGGGATCATGCTGACGATCGGCCTGTCTGCCAGCGCKATCGTGCTGGGCCTGATCTTCGCGGTGCTGCTTGTCGCGCTGCGCACGCTGGCAGGCCGCTGGGCCGGCATTGCCGTCGATTGCTATGTCGAACTGATGCGCAACACACCGTTCCTGGTGCAGCTCTTCATGATCTTCTTCGGCCTGCCGCTGGTCGGCATCCGCATGTCGGGCACCCAGGCCGCCCTGTTGGCCATGACGCTCAACCTTGCCGCCTATGCGACGGAGATCATCCGCGCCGGCGTCGACTCCATTCACAAATCGCAGCTCGAGGCCGGCCTGTCGCTCGCGCTCAGCAAACGCCAGGTCTTCCAGTATGTCGTGCTGCAACCGGCCTTCGCCCGGGTCTGGCCCGCGCTGTCGAGCCAGTTCGTCCTGATGATGCTGGCATCGAGCATCTGCTCCTTCATCTCGGTGCAGGAGCTCTCGGGCGCCGCGGCCATCATCGAACAGCGGACCTTCCGCAGTTTCGAGACCTATATCATCGTCACCGTGATCTACCTCCTCCTGGCGCTGAGCTTGAAGGTCTTCCTGCTCTGGCTCGGCCAGCGGCTCTTCGCGCCGGTCTCCGGGCTCGCCCGCGTCGATGTCAAGGCGGAGGCAGCCTGATGACCACATTCGGGCTTCCCGAAGCGCTTTTCATCCTGCGCGCTGCCGGCTGGACGCTGGTTCTGACCAGCGTCGCCTTCATCCTCGGCGGGCTGATCGGCGGTGTCTTCGCGATCATGCGGCTCTCCCAAGTCGCCGCGCTGCGCCGCTTCGCGGCCGGCTACATCCTGGTCATCCAGTCGATTCCGGTGCTGATGGTTCTGTTCATGAGCTATTACGGGCTTTCGGCGATGGGCGTGGAACTGCCGCCCTTCCTCGCAGCGTCCGCCTCGCTCTCGATCTATGTCTCGGCCTATCTGGCCGAGATCTGGCGCGGCTCGATCCAGTCCGTCCCCTTCCAGCAATGGGAGGCATCGGCCTCGCTCGCGCTGACGCGCGGGCAGCAATACCGCTACATCATCCTGCCGCAGGCGATCCGCATCTCGCTGCCGCCCACCGTCGGCTTTCTCGTCCAGCTCGTGAAGAACACCTCGATCGTCTCGGTCGTCGGCTTCGTCGAACTCTCGCGTGCCGGCCAGCTCGTCAACAACGCGACCTTCCAGCCTTTCCAGATCTTCACGCTGGTCGCGCTGATCTATTTCGCGATCTGCTTCCCCTTGTCCCGGCTCAGCCGCCATCTCGAACAGGTGATGAATGCCAGCCGTCCTCATTGACGACGTCCACAAGCGCTTCGGCAACCTCGAGGTTCTCAAGGGCGTCTCCCTCACCGTCGAACCCGGGCAGGTCGTCGCCCTGATCGGCCGCTCCGGCTCGGGCAAGAGCACGCTGCTGCGCTGCATCAACGGGCTGGAGGCGATCCAGTCCGGCCGCATCGAGGTTGCCGGACATGTCGTCGACCAGGATCCGAAACACTTGCGCGAATTGCGCAAGGATGTCGGCATCGTCTTCCAGAGCTACAACCTGTTCCCGCACCTGACCGTCTCCCAGAACATCACGCTCTCGCCGCGGATCACGCAGAACGTGCCCCAGGCGCAGGCCGAGACGCTGGCCCGCGAGGTGCTGGCGCAGGTCGGCCTGTCCGAGAAATTCGACAGCTATCCCGACAATCTCTCCGGGGGGCAGCAACAGCGCGTCGCCATCGCCCGCTCACTTGCGATGCGGCCGAAGGTGATGCTGTTCGACGAGGTGACATCCGCGCTCGATCCGGAACTGACCGGCGAGGTTCTGCTGGTGATGGAAAAACTCGCCAAGGGCGGCATGACCATGCTGCTCGTCACTCATGAGATGAACTTCGCGCGCAATGTCGCCAGCACGACCATCTTCATGCATCAGGGCAAGATCTGGGAGAGCGGGCCGTCACGGGAGCTCTTCGCCAACCCGCAGACGCCGGAGCTGCGCAATTTCGTCAGCGCAGGCGCGCATTGATCGGCCGGTCCCAGCGCCCGTCCCCATCTCTCGCGGAAGGGGCCAGGGCCGGACGATCCCTGCCGGAGGAAAAGCTCTGCTTGCGGCGGATATCCGCAGGGTCTGACGCCTCCCATCAAGCGGACCCACCAGACGCGCCACAGTCTTTCCAGTCCTCGTCCGGCGGCGGGCCCCAGTCCTTCAGGACGCAGCTATAGACGGCGCTCGCCTCAAAAGGATAGCGCGCCTCCATCTCCGGCGTCAGCGTCAGGCCGAGGCCGGGCGCAGTCGGGAGCAGGAGCCGACCGTTTTCGATCCGGCCCTGATCGCCGATCATCTCCCGGCCGAGCGGGAAATCGAGCATGGGGAATTCCACCAGCTTGCCACCACCGGCAAAGGCGGCGTGGTAATTCGCCATGATCGCGGCCGCTCCGCCCCAGGCGTGCACGACGACCTCCGTCGCGAGTTCATCTGTCGCGGCAAAGATCTCCATCACCGCGCTGATACCGCCGATCACCGAGGCGTCGGGCTGGACGAAGGCATAGGAGCCGGCACGCATGCGCTCGATCATTTCCTTCGGCGTCGTGATGATCTCGCCGCCGCAGACGGGAACGTCGATGCGCCGGCGCAGCTCGCGAAAGGCCTCGGGGCTGTCGGGGCCGACGGCCTCTTCGAGGAAGAGCATGCGCTCAGCCGTCCTGCCATGCACGGCCTCGACGAAGGCGACGACATCGTCGACGGGCTGCGGCGGATCGGCCAGATTCTGGCACATGTCGACGCCGACCCTTATGCCGCGCCTGGCCGCTTCCTCCAGCACCCAGACGGTCCGCCAGATGTCGGCCTTGAGCGAGCGGATCTTGTAGATCGCGATGCCCTTCGCGCCGAGCAAGTCGAGTTCGCGGATGAACTGGTGCCTCGCGTCGCAGCAGCCGCCGCTGCCATAGATCGGGATGGCATCGCATTGGGCGCCGCCGAGCAGTTCATGGACGGGCAGACCGAGGCTCTTGCCCCTGGCGTCCTGCAAGGCGCTCTCGAACGCGCTGATGACATGGCGCGCCGCGCCCTGGAGCGACCAGTAATCGCAGAGCGAGCGCAGGTCCCTGACCCGGCGCGGAATGTCGAAGCCATCCTTGCCCAGCATCAGCGGCGCGCAGAGATCGACGATCGATTTGAACACCAGCGGTGCGAACACGGCGATATAGCCTTCGCCGAGGCCAGTCACGCCATTGTCCAGCGTCACCTCGACCATGCCGATCGTCCGCTTCGGTCCGTTCGGGAAACAGGCCCTGATCTCGCGCTCATCGGCATCGGCATAGGGCGAACTCAGCAGGACGCAGCGAACCCCGGTAATCCTAGGCATGGCACTCCCTCGCTTCGCTACCGGTCAGGGCATGGTTAGGTTCAGCGCGCGTCCATGATCTCGGGCAGCATGCGCCGGGCGATCGGCCTCAGCCGCTCCGCCTCGGCCGCGTCGATCCAGCGATAGGGCCGGCGCAGGCGCGGCCCGACCGGCGCCCAGTTGCCGATGGCGGCGAGCAGCTTGTCGAGCGCGGCGTTGGAATAGCCGTGGTCGCGCCGGAACGGCAGAATATGCGCATCCATGAAAGCGCAGATGCGCTGCTCGATCTCGCGGGCGGCGCCGATATCGCTCAGCATCATCTCGGTCCAGGCTTGCGCGCCGCGCGGGCTGAGGCAGGCGACATTGGAGAAGGCGCCGGCTGCGACCCCGGCCTCGACACCGGTCGCAAGATGGTGGCCGGGCAGGTAAAGCGCCCAGTCGTCCAGATGCGCCTGCGCTTCGGCGTACCAGTCCGCATCGCCATCGGCGAGCTTGATGCCGACGACCTGCGGCACCTGCTTCAGCACGGCCCCAAGCGTGGCCGGCGACAGGACACGCTTCGCGTGCGGCGGGTTGTAGAGCACGAGCGGGATGTCTCCCGCCGCCTCGGCGGCCATCTGCAGGAAGTCCACGGCCTCGGGATCGCTGACCGGCCACCAATCAGGCAGGATCACCTGGATTCCGTCCGGCGCATGCGCGACGGCGCGTCTCAGCCGGTCAAGTGCGACACTCGGATCGGGCTGGCAGGCGCCAATCACGAAGGGCATGTTCGCGCGGCTGCAGCGCTCGGCCAGGATACGCTGGATCGCGTCGAATTCGGCCTCGGTCTGGTTGTGGCACTCGCCGGCCGTGCCATTCGAATAGATGCCGTCGACCCTGGCGGCGATCAGCACGTCGATCTCGTTGGCGAGCCGCGACAGATCGATCCCTCCATCCGACTCGATCGGCAGCAGCAAGGTTGCCCAATTGCCGCGCAGCGCGCCCCACCTGCCCGCCCGGTCGAGCTTTCCCGACATCGTCGTTTCCCCTCCTGCCGACTTGTTGACTTCACGGATATCCTACAAGTAGATATCGTTCAACAATCGGGCGGAAGCCGCCGGCGCTCTCGGGCGCGGCCGGTGCCACAGGATGAGGTCGAAGACCGTGACCCGGACGATCAGGCCCCTGGTGAAGCCGCAATCGCTGCACGTCTCCGTGCTGGAAAGCGTCAAGGCCTATATCGACGAGAGCGGCCTGCCTCCGGGCAGCCAGCTTCCGCCGGAGAACGACCTCGCCCAGCAGCTCGGCGTCAGCCGCAACTCAGTGCGCGAGGCGGTCAAGGCGCTGGAATCGGTCGGCATCGTCGAGACCAGGCGCGGCATCGGCATCTTCGTCAGCGACTTTTCCTTCGCTCCGCTGCTCGACAACCTCGCCTTCGGCCTGCGCGGCAGGCTCGATGATTTCGAGGAGCTCCTGACCATTCGCCGCGCGCTGGAAGGCGCGCTGATCGGCAGGACGGTGCAGGTGATCGGCGCCGACGACATCGCCGAGTTGCGCGCCCTCACCGCAAAGATGAAGGCCAGGGTCGATGTAGGAGAGAGCTTCCTCGAGGAGGACCGGCGCTTCCACCGCACCTTGTTCCGCTGCCAGAACAACCAGCTGCTGCTGAAGCTGCTCGACATTTTCTGGCAGGCCTTCGTCAAGGCCTCGGATTTCATCAATCTCGAAAATCGCGATCCGGTCGCAACCTGGCGCGATCACCACGAGATCGTCGAGGCCGTCGCGACACGCGACGCCGAGACGGCGCGCGAGCGCCTCGACCACCACTATCACGGCATCTCAAAAATAATCGCAGCCAACAAGGCGGCGAGCTGATGGGAGGTTACGATGACCATGAGGACGTATCGTAGGGCGCTGATCGGCGCCGCGTTGCTGGCCGGCACGATGATGACGCCGGCCATCGCCCAGATGAAGACGATCACCGGCGGCTTCGATGTCGGCCCCGGCGGCCTGCAGGGCAATTTCAACCCGATGACGGCGCCGGCCGGCTACACTTGGCTGAGCACCTATTTCGAGCCGCTGGTGACCTATGATGCCGGCTTGACCAAGCTCGTGCCGGCCCTGGCGACGAGCTGGGAGATCAGCGACGACAAGCTGAGCTACACGTTCAAGCTGGCGCAGGAGACCTGGCATGACGGCCAGGCCTTCACGGCCGACGACGTCAAGTTCACCATCGCGCTCAACAAGAACCCGAAGACCGCGAGCCTGCTGTCGGCGCGCCTGGCGGCCATCGACAGCGTTGAGGTCAAGGACCCGCGCACGGTCGTCGTCAGGCTCTCCAGGCCCGACAACGCGCTGATCGTCAGCCTGACCAAGATGATGATCCTGCCGGCGCATGCGCTTTCGGCGATCGCACCGGAGGACATGGCGAAGAACGTGCTCTGGTCGACGAAGCCGATCGGCACCGGCCCGTTCAAATTCGTGCGCTACGAGACCGATCGCTTCGTCGAACTCGCCGCCCATGAGAGCTATCGCGGCGGCAAGCCCAAGGTCGACCGGCTGATCAACCGCTATTTCGCCAATGCGGCCGCGGCGATCTCGGCGCTGCGGGCCGGCGAAATCCAGTTCACCTATATCGAGTCCGACGACGTCCCGACCTTCAAGGGCAACAAGGATTTCACGGTCATCGAAGGCGCCTCCTATGTCGCCAACTATATCGGCTTCAACAACCAGGTGCCGCTCTGGAACGACATCCGCGTCCGCCAGGCGGTGATGCATGCGATCGACCGCAACGCGATCATCGACAGCCTCTACAAGGGTGCCGCCAAGAAGGCCGATTGCGGCTATGTCGAAGGCAGCCTGATCCCGAAGGGGCTCGACGCCTATGCCTACGACCCGGCCAAGGCGACGCAGTTGCTCAAGGAAGCCGGCTGGGACAAGATCAACGGCACGAAGCCGATCACCTGGCTGACCTATTACAACAACCCGCTGACCGCCAATGTCATGGCCGCCGTCCAGTCCATGCTCGCCCAGGTCGGCATAAATGTCGTGCCGCGCGCCCTGGACCCCGCGGGCTATAACGCCATCGCCATGTCGCGAACGTCGAACCCGGCCGATTTCCCGCTGGTCTATGCCGGCCTGCAGAACGGCCCCGACCCCGGAACGCTCAATCTCGGGCTGAACGAGAGCCAGATCCCGCCCGTCGGCCAGAACTTCCTGCAGATCAAGATCCCCGAGCTCAATTCCGCGCTGAACGCAGCCGTCGCCGAGACCGATCAGGCCAAGGCGACGACGAAATACCAGGACGTCTGCGCCGTCATGAACAAGACCCTGCCCTGGGGCACGATGTGGGTCGCCAATCGCTATGGCGTCGCCTCGGTCAAGCTCAAGGATTTCGTCTGGACGCCGGCGCCGGGCGGCGGGCCGTTCGCGGCCACGCCGGAAAAATGGTCGATCGCGCCCTGAGCCGGCGGGAGGGCCGAAAAGGCCCTCCCTCGTCCCTTCGACGACGGACTGACCCATGCTTGGCTTCTATCTGAAACGGCTCGCCGCCGGCCTGATGATGCTGATCGCGCTCAGCATCCTGGTCTTCGTGCTGCTGCGCCTGGCCCCCGGCGACCCGGTCGACGCCTATGTCAATCCGCTGGCGCCGCTGAGCCAGACCGAGATGGACGCGCTGCGCCAGCGGCTCGGCCTCGACCGGTCCTGGCCGGTGCAATATTTCGCCTGGCTCAGCGCGGCGCTCGGAGGGGATCTCGGCTACTCCATCGACAGGGCCGGCGTGCGCGTGCTGCCGCTGCTGGTCGAACGCACCGGGCCCACCTTGCTGCTGATGCTGAGCGGCCTCGCCATGGCGATCGTGTTCGGCATCACGGCTGGCGTCATTGGGGCGGTCAAGCGCAACTCCGCCATCGATATCGGGCTCGGCCTGGTCGCCTTCGTCACGATCTCGACGCCGGCCTTCCTCAGCGCCCTGCTCGGCCTCTATGTCTTCGCGGTCGTGCTGCGCTGGGCTCCCTCGGGCGGGATGCTGACGCCGGGCGCGCCCTTCTCGCTCTCCGACCTGCTGGCCCATCTCATCCTGCCGGCTTCCCTGCTGGCGGTGGTCTATTCCGCGCTGTTCATGCGCTACATGCGCTCCTCGATGATCGAGGTGTTGAACCAGGATTATCTGCGCACGGCGCGTGCCAAGGGCGTCGGCGAATTTGCGGTCATCGTCAGGCATGCCCTGCGCAACGCCATCCTGCCCGTCATCACCCTGATCGGCTCGACCATCGGCATCGCCATCGGCGGCGCGATCTTCATCGAAAGCGTTTTTGACTGGCCGGGCATGGGGCTCCTGATGGTCAAGGCCGTCGAGACCCGCGACTACCCCGTGATCATGGGCGCGACGCTGCTGATCGGTGCCGGCGTCATCCTGGTCAACCTTCTGACCGACCTTGCCTATGCGGTGGTCGATCCGCGCATCCAGGTGAGATAATGAACGCGGATGCGCCGATCGCCGCGAGCGCGGTCCCTCTGCGAGGCAGCAGCCGGAGCCCGCTCCAGCGCGCGCTCGGGCGCTTTCTTCGCAATCGCGCGGCGATCGCGGGAGTGCTCATCCTGGCGCCCGTCCTGCTCGCCGTGCTGACCTACCCGCTCTGGTGGCGCCATGCGCCCAACAGCATCGATCTGCGGGCGCTGAACTCCGGGCCGACGGCTTCCCATTGGCTCGGCACCGACGGCGTCGGCCGCGATACGCTGGCCCGCCTGCTGCAGGGTGGGCGGATCTCGCTGCTGATCGCCTCGGTCTCGGTCGCGATCTCGCTTTGCGTCGGCTTCGTCGTCGGCGCGGTTGCGGCGTTCGGCGGGCGGGCCCTCGACGGCGTGATCATGCGCCTTGTCGATCTCGCGATGACTCTGCCGCCGGTCATCCTGCTTCTGGTGCTCGCCTCGATCACCGGCACGGGCATCCTGCCGACGATCTTCGTGATCTCCCTGCTCTCCTGGCCGGTGCTCTCGCGCATGGTGCGGGCGCGCCTGCTCGAGCTGCGCGAACGCGATTTCGTCGTCGCCTCGCGCGGCTTCGGGGCCGGTCTCGGGCACCTGCTCTGGCGCCATGCCCTGCCGAACTCGCTCGATATCCTCGTGGTCTACGCCACCGTGCAGGTCGCCAATGCGATCCTGCTCGAAGCCGGCCTCTCCTTTCTCGGCATGGGCATCGTCCCGCCCGAAGCGAGCTGGGGCAACATGCTGAGGGCCGCGCGCTCGACCGTCGTGCTGGAACTGCACCCCTGGCAATGGATGCCGGCAGGCGCCGCGCTGGTCGCCACCGTACTCGCCATCAATTTCATCGGAGACGGGCTTCGCGACGCCTTCGATCCCCGCGCCGACATCACCTGATCAACGCAGAGAAAGTTTCGGTCCATGGCACGTTTCCACGGTGTGGTTCCCCCGGTCGTCACCCCGCTGACGCGAGATTTCCGGGTCGATTACCCCTCCTTCACCCGGGTGATCGAGCATCTACTCGAGGGTGGCGTCGACGGGCTCTTCGTGCTCGGATCGACCAGCGAGGTCGTCTTCCACGGCGATGACGAGCGCCGCAGGATCATCGAGCATGCCGTGAAGATCAATAACGGCCGCGTCCCGATCTTTGCCGGGGCGATCGACCCGACGACCGACCGCGTCATCCAGCACGCCAGGGCGGCTCAATCGGCCGGCGCCGATGCGCTGGTCGTGACCGCCCCCTTCTACACCCGCACCAACCAGGCCGAGACGATCGACCATTTCCGCTATGTGCGCGAGGCGGTCGACTGCCCGGTGATCGCCTACGACATTCCCGTCTGCGTCCATATCAAGCTGGAGCGCGCGACGACCGTCACACTCGCCCGCGAAGGCACCGTGGCCGGCCTGAAGGATTCCAGCGGCGATGACGGCAATTTCCGTTTCGTCCGGCAGGATCTCGCCGACATGCCGGATTTCTTCGCGATGACGGGCTCCGAGATCGTTGTCGACAACGCCGCGCTGATGGGCGCCCAGGGCGTGGTCCCCGGTCTCGCCAATGTCGACCCCAAAGGCTACGTCAAGCTCTGGCGGCTCACTCAGGCAGGCCAATGGGACGAGGCCCGCAACGAGCAGGAACGGCTCTGCCGCCTGTTCGAGATGGTCTGGATCTCGCTCGGCCGGACCAGCGCCGGCTCGGCCGGCGTCGGCGCGTTCAAGACGGCGATGCAGCTTCTCGGCATCATCGACACCAACACGATGGCCCGCCCGCAACGCTCCCTCAACGCCGAGGAAGCGGCGGCGATCAAGGTCATCCTCAGCGAGACCGGCCTTCTCGGCTGATCCGAGGACGGTCGCAGCTCTCCCCAGGAATGCGGCTGCGGCAGCAACCGCGTTACATCATCGGACAGGAAATCGTATCCGATCCGATGATGTGATCCTTTGTGTTTGCATCGGCTTTTCCGAAAAAGCGCAATCCACTTTTGGGGCTGATGCTTTAGCCCCCTTCCGTTGCGGCCCCGCTTTCCCGGATCGCCGCGCCCTGCTGCGCATTCTCCCGCTGCAGCAAGCGCTGATAGGCGAGCCCGATGCCGACCAGGCTGGCGCCGAGGCCGATGAAGGAGAGCGCCCGCAACAGGCCTTCCAGCCCGGACATGTCGACCAGAAAGGCCTTGCAGATCGCGATGGTGACGACCGCAAGCGAGGCCAGACGCAGATCCTTCGATTGCAAGCGGAAGCCGAGCGCCAGCAGCGCGACGCCATAGAGCAGGATCGCCGCCGAATAGGCGTAGAGTTCGGTCGCACCGATGCCGTCGGCCAGGAGATCGGGGCCGACGAACCAGCGCCGCACCTCGATCAGCACATAGGCGAGCGCCCCGATGATCGCCGTGCCGCCGAAGATCCGTCGCGGCAGGGCCGCCGCAACGAATTCGCGCGTCCAGCGCGCCGCAGCGAAAGCAAGCAGCGCGGGCATGAGATAACCGACCAGGGCATTGTCGAGGATGAACAGGCCCGCCAACGGAACCTCGCTCAGCAGCGGATTGGCGACGACGCCCGAGAGAACCGCGAAGACGGCGCAGGAGGCGATCGCCGCGCTCTCCGGGCGCAAGGGGACAGCGCGGCCCTGGATCGTCACCGTGCCGGCGATCATCGCCGCAATGGCCATGATGAAAGCGATCGCGGCGTAGCAGCCGGCCTCGGCCAGCGTGACCGGCTCGCCTGAGACCAGCAGCGGACCATGGAAGCCGTGGCGCAGCAGCAGGAAGGCGCAGAGCGCCGTGCCCGCCCATGCCGTCCACGCGAAGGCCCGGCTGATTCTGGGCCGCGCATCGCGCAACCAGAAGGCTGCGCCGGCAAAGGCGAGCACAACCGCGCCATAGCCCCAGAGGATGCGGTTGAAGATGATGGGGCCGGAGACGCCGCTCTGGTCGAACAGCGGATTGCGGACGATGCCGAGCGCCAGGGCAGCCCAGCCGACGGCGGCGAAAGCGAGCACGCGCAGGACCCAACGGGTGACGCGGTTCTGCGCCGCCTCGTGCCAGATGCGCGCGGCTGCAGTGAGGGCGAGCAACGTGATCGTCACGATGACTGCCTCGATGAAGCCGACCGTTTCGACCGAGCGCGGCGCCAGTTCCGGGCCGGCAAAACCCTGCCGGACGATCAGGACGGCGCCAAGCGAGACCAGCACCGCTGCGCAGGCGGTCAGGCATTCGCCGATGCGCGAGCGCGCCTGCCCGCGATCGAGCCGGAAGCCGAGCAGGCCGAGCGCGCCGCCGGCAAGGACATAGAAAAGGAGCCGGTTGAAGATCGGAGGCCCGAGCACCGCCGTGCCGTCGAAGAGCGGATTGAGCAGGCCGCAGAGCCCAGCGAGGCTGAGCAGAAGCAGGAGGGCCGCCGTGATATCGGCCGCCGGCCGCAAGACGCGCCCGCCCAGGCGGCGCGCCAGGACCTGCAGTCCAGCGCCGATCAGGCCGAGCGCCACGACATGGGCGACAGCCTCCTCGAACAGGCGGTTTCGCGGCAGGCCGGAATAATGGCCGGCGATCAGCCTGATGTCCGGGACGAGCTCGGGGCCGGCAAAGAACTGCCGGATCTCGAGCAGGATGAAGGCCGCGCCGAAGAAGGCCGCCAGGGCCTCAAAGACGCTGCGCGGCCGGTCCTGCTTGCCACGCAGCGCCAGCGCGCCGATCGCAAAGCACAGGGCCGGCCCGGCATAGGCCGGGATGACCCAGTTGACGAGCGGCCAGGAGCCCATGTCGGAGACGATCGGCTGCCAGACCAGGCGCGCGAGCGCCGCTGTCGCCAGGGCGGCAGACATGCTGCGCAGAAGCGGGATCGGCCGCAGGCTGGCGATGATCGCGACGCCGGCCGCCGCGACCGCAAGCCCGACGACGAGCCAGGTCTCGCGCAGGGCAAAGGCGACGGCGAGGCCAAGTGCGATCGCGCCGCCGGCGGCATAGGCGGCCGAGCCGATCAATGCCAGCGGGTTTGTCCGGGAGCGCGTGCTGCGCCGCTCGACCGGCAGCAGCAATTCGGAGGCGGCGAACAGGGCGGCAGCAAGCAGAAGCGAGAGCGCCGCAAAGCCCGTCGAGCGCTCGAAACCGTTGCTCCGGAGCGCCGTCGCCAGCAGCAGGCAGATCGGCCCGAGCGCGGAGGCGAAGCCGAGGCAGCCGCGGATGATGAAGCCGCCGGCGCCGGCGCCCTTGCGCGGGAGCAGTGCGTAAAAGGGCAAGCCGCCCACGATCAGGGCGAGTAGCGCCGCCGTCCACCGGATGCCCGGCCCGGCATTGCCGGTGATGCTCAGCCTGACGATGTCGAGGACGATGTCCGGCGAGAGCCCGAAGGCGCCCTGCACGTTGGGCCAGAGCAGAACCATGCCGGAAGCGGCGGCCGCGGCGAGCGGCGCCAGCGGGGCAAGATCGCCCTACCGGACGGCTGAGATGCTGGCGACCAGCACGGTCGTCAGGATGGCGAGATGCAGCATGACGGGCCCGCCATCGGCAGTCCACAGCACCCCGGACAGGACCAGCGGCGTGGCGATCGCGGCAAGGCCGATGCCGTCGAAGCCGGCGACCGGCCAGGCGCTTCTGGCTGTGCCGCCCTTCAGTTTCGGCCATTCCTTCAGAAGCACGAGCGCCAGCACAGCCCCGACGACGAGCAGGAGGGATGACCAGGTCGGGCTCTCCCCGGACAGCCCGATCAGGGCTGTCCAGATGCCATGGCCGGCGATGGCGCCAAGCGTCACCACGCGGCTCGGCTGCCACGCATGGATGAGAAAGGCGACGGCCGTGACGAGGGCGAGGAACACGGATAGCGCCGGAAAGTTCGGCGCGCTGCTCGCGACCAGCAGCGGCGTCGCGTAGGAACCGACCAGGCCGAACAGGCCGAGTACCGGGCCGTGGAGCAAGGACGCGGCGAGCGCCGCGAGCCCGATCAGTCCCATCAGCGTGAAAGCCAGGGCCGGCCCGATGAAGCCGTGGATCGCATGGGCCGCGTAGACGACGCCGAAGCCGCTGAGCACGCTGACGCCGGCGAGAACCGCAGGGATATTGGCCCCGCCGAGCCGGCCGAGCGCGCCCGGCCTCTCGCCGAGATGGGCAAGTCGATCGCTCCGCCTGAGATACTCGCTGGCCACGGCTGCAATGAGGGAGAAGGCTGCGCCCATCAGCAGCCGCATGCCGGGGCCGAAGACGCCGGCCTCGATGGAATAGCGGACCAGGAAGAGCCCGCCGAAGGCGAGCGCAATGCCGCCGACCCAGACGGCCCAGCGCGAACCGATGGCCTGCTCGAAATCGCGGCGGGGCGCGGATGGCACAGGTTCAGGCGTTGCAAAGGCATCGAGCGACGGCGGGGCCTCGGCCTCCGCGTCCCGCGCCAGCTCCGTCATCGCGGCGGCCTGTTCCAGCGCCAGCGCGTCGGCTGCGAATGCGTCGGCAGGCTGCGGGGCGGCGAGCATGGGATCCGCCGCGGTCTCCAGTGGCGTCGGCGGCACGGCCTCGGCCGTGAAGGTTGGATCCTCTGCCGGGGCAAGCTCGCGATGCAGCCATTCCGCAGGGACGGCCTCGTCCTCTGCCTCGGCCTCCGCCTGACCGGTTTCGCCGTGGGCTTCGCGGAGCGTGGAGAGGGCAAGCCGGAGCTGGTCGATCTCTTCCTGCTGCTTTGCGACCAGGGCCAGCGCGCGATTGGCGCGCGAGAGGGAGGAGAAGGCGGCCCAGGGAATGGCGATGAGGAAGCCAATGACGGCAAGGCCGAGAATCACCAGAGCTTCCAAGGCAGGCCCTCAACCTAAAGTCGTTCGCCCCCGACACTTAGGGCACCGGGCCGGGAATTGTCTAATCTTCGGCGGTTAACCTGCCAGCCGGCCAGGCTCGCCCTCCAGATCGACCGCCATGTCAGCATTCCGAGTGCCACGCCGATCACGAATCCCACGGTGCTGGCAGCGAACCCGCCCCCTCCCTGCAGCCAAGGCCCGGACATGAAAGGCCCGCCATTCCCTTCGAAACGGCGGGCCACGATCGGCAAGGCAGACAGGGAAATTCCCCCTGGAGGATGATCAGGCCTGGCCGGGCCATGCGTGTCCGGACAGGCTTTGGATCACCAGCGTTCGTAATATCCGGGACGGGGGCCATAACCAGGGCGCGGGCCGTAGCCGGGGCGCGGGCCATAGCCGGGGCCATAACCAGGGCGTGGTCCATAGCCAGGCCGCGGGCCGTAGCCAGGGCGCGGCCCGTAGCCGGGGCGCGGGCCATATCCGCCGCGACCATAGCGCTGCTGGCGATTGGCTTCCTGCATCATCATCAACCGGCGCTCCTTGGCGGCGGTCATGCTGTATTCGGCCGGCTGCCGGTCGAGGCCGGCGGCCAGGCCAGCGGGCAAAGCTTCGGCACTGGCGGGCGTGGGAGAGGCAACGGCTGCACCTGCGATCGCGATCGCACCCAGCACGCTCGCAAGGAAGGTCTTTCGGTTCATCTCGGATCCAATCTTCAAGGCCGCGTCGCGGCAAAACACAACAACTCCGCATTGCGGGGGAATCATAGCAACACGGTTGTAACTGATTTGTTCCCGCGCTGGACGCATGCGGGGCGCACCGCCTTTGTCTTGTGCGATGCAGCATAAATGGTCATATAGGGACTGCCTAAGCACCCTCCCTCACAATCTGAAAGGAGAGATTCGATGCTGGACAGGCACGTTTCCGACTGCACAGTCGAGACAGAACGCGAGCCCCAAGAGGACCACGAGGAGCAGCAGGACGAGACGGATTTCTCGCCCCGCGCCTATCAGGAAGGCTTCTGGAGCTAGACCGAAACAAGGACGTTACAGAGAGATCGGCGGCGGGCGGCCATTGGGCTCAGCCTGCCGCCCGCGAGGGCCGAAACGCCCATGCTGCGCCTGCACAAAGCAGCAGGGCCAGCCCGGCACCGAAGGCGGCAGCGCCGTTCAGCCCGGCGACAAAACCACTTCGGCAGCGTATCGGCTGGAACCAGCCCAGTCATATTCAGGCGATACAGCCCGACAGGCCCCCGACCGCACGCAAGACGAGCCCTGCGTCGTCGTCCCAAGGCCGGTACCGCTTCTGGTCCGGATCGCTGCGGCTCACTGGTGTGGGCGGTCACCCCTGGCGATCATGAGATGATGTTCCTGATGATGCATGCCCCGCGTCATGACGCCCAGGAAACCCAGTCCCTTGAGCTTGGCTGCATCCTTGGCGGGAACGCGCACCGTGATGGTCGCCCCGTTCTCGATAGGCGCCGCCTCGAAGCGCCAACCCTCCCGGTCATTCATCGTGGCGGCGTGCGCGAGCACCATGCGTCGCACGGCATCTCGCACGGGCGGAGTTCCGGTGACGGTAAACCGCCTCCCCCCTTCGACCGCCTCGGCCTTGACCTCGGACGACAATGTCACGGCGCTCATGTCGGCAAGGTGCTGCCGCAGCGCTTCGATGTCAACCTTGGACCAATCGGTCCTGGGGTCCTGTTCCAGGATTTCGACGATCTCCTGAATCGCGGCGAACGCCCCCTGCCCCGGTTGCGTCGGACGCAGGCCAGGCCCACCGGAGTCTTGCGTCATCGGCTGGCTCGCAGCAGGGGTTGCTCCGCCGCCGTGATGGCCGGAATGCGTTTGCGCCAGCACGGCTGCGGGAAGCAGGCAGGCGAGGAAAGCAATGGAGCGGATCATGCTGGTCTCCTTGTGTGGAATACGCTTGCCATGCCGCCAAGACGCTGAACATGATAGCGATCATGCCCGAACCAGCAATTGCGCTCCTGAAGGGGCTTTCCACGCAGACATGCGAATTTTGCGCGGGGGACGCCGTTTTCCATCGCGGTGACCCCGTCCGGCTGGTTCATGTCGTCCATTCCGGCTGCCTCCATCTCATCCGGCACCAGGATGATGGGGCCGCGCTGATCCTTCAGCGCGCGCTGCCTGGGGCCATTCTGGCCGAAGCCTCGCTCTATTCCGAGCAATATCATTGTGACGGGCGCGCCGAGACCGCGGCTGTCACGCAGGCGGTCTCGCGGCGCGATCTGAAGCAGGCCCTGGCGCATGATCCGGTGCTTGCCGAAACCTGGGCCAGCCATCTCGCTCATGAAGTGCAGCGGGCACGACTGCATGCCGAGATAGCCTCCCTGAAGACGGTCAAGGCCAGGCTCGACGCATGGATCGCCTGGAACGGCCCTCTGCCGGCCAAGGGAGGTTGGCGCCATATCGCGACCGAGATCGGGGTGTCGCCAGAGGCGCTGTATCGGGAAATTGCGCGAGCGCGCGCTGCGCGAAGGTGACAGGCAGCGGAGCTCCAGGGCCCCGATCGCCGGAAACGGCTCCCATTCACGCCTGTCGATAGGGGCAACCGAGGGTTGCCGCTCCGCACCGCCCGGGCCGCGTCCTGGCGACGGGACCGAAGGGCGCTCAGCCGGCTGTCGGCTTCAGGCCGGGGAGTTGCACCTGGACCTCGAGGCCATCCGCCTGTCCCGGGGCGGGCGAGCAGAAGGCGAGCTCGCCGCCGACACCGCGCATGATCGTCTGCACGATCGAGAGGCCGAGCCCCGAACCGTCGGCCATCGTCGTGCCGCGCGTGAAGCGGTGCGTCATGCCGTCGAGGACCTCCTGCGACAGCACCGGCCCGGCGCTGGTCACACTGAAACTCCCGTCCTGCGTCAAGCTCACCCGCACCACCCGGGTCGGGGAGCCATGTTTCAGCGCATTCTCGATCAGGTTGCGCGCGAGGATCGCAAAGGCGTCGATGTCGAGGGTCGAGACGAACCGCTCCTCTGCCGGCAGCGAGAGCTCGACCCTGCCCTGGTCCTCAAGGTGATGCAGAACGAGAGCGAGCACGGGCACGAGGTCCTGGGGCACTTCCGAAAGCAACCCGCCCCCCTCGGCCTTGGCGAGCTGGAGCAACTTCTCGGACAGGCGCGCCAGCCGTTGCAGCGCCGTCTCGATCTCCTTCGTGCGGGCGCGGGCCGGCCCCTCCGGAAGCTCGGCCCTGAGGCGCTGGGTCTGCGCGAGGGCGGCAGCGACCGGCGTGCGCAATTCATGGGCGCTGTTGGCGGTGAAGCTGCGCTCGGCATCCAGCAGCCGCCGCATCCGCGCCATCAGCGCATTCACGGCCTCTGCCACCGGTGCGATCTCCGAGGGCAGTGCCGCGACCGCGACCGGCGCCAGATGACCATCGCCGCGCGCCTCGATCTCGCGCCTGAAGGCCACGACCGGCCGCAGGGAGAAGGCGACCAGCGCCCAGGTTCCGGCGATGCCGAGAGGCAGAAGCAGCAGCAGCGGCCAGGCCAGCACCTTGATGGCGTCGCGCACCGCGTTCTGGCGGTGGCCCGGTCGCTCGGCGGCGGTGACGACAAGTGTGCCGCTGACGGCGACCTCCGTGTAGAGACGCGAACTCGGTCCGTCGCTGAAGCCATGCGCGGGGTTCGGCGGAAACTGCGCCGGGTCTGCGTCATGCGACTGCAGCAGGCTCCGCCCGGCCGCATCGCGCACGACATAGGTGATGTATTCGCGATGTGCGCCGACCGATGCGATCTGCTGGGGCCCGGGCTCTGCATCCGCATCGCGGTTGAGAACCTCGGTATAGGCGAGCGGCAGCACGCGCTGGACCACCTCCTGCAAGGCACTGTCGAAGACCTCGTCGATCTCATGGCGCAGGAGCAAGCCGGCGCCCAGCGTTGCCAGGAGCCACAGCGCCATGACGCCGCCGGTCAGGGACAAGGCGAGCCGGCGTTGCAGGCTGCCCCTGGGCGGCAACGCGAATCTCGTCATGGCCTCGCCTTGCCCGATCCTGCGACGGCTGTCGCACCGAGACGATAGCCCATGCCACGCACGGTCTCGATCACATGGGCGCCGAGCTTCTTGCGCAGACGCCCGACATAGACCTCGATCGTGTTGCTCTCGACCTCGGAATCGAAGGCGTAGAGCCGCTCTTCGAGCAGCGCCTTGGAGCAAAGCATGGCCGGGCGCTGGAGGAAGGCGTCGAACAGGGCCCATTCGCGCGCGGTCAGGGCGATGCTGCGGCCATCCCTGGCGATGGTGCGCGCCGCAAGATCGAGCGTCAGATCTCCGATCCGCAGCAGGGGATTGGGATTGCCGCCATAGCGGCGCGCCACGGCGCTAAGGCGTGCGGAGAGCTCCGCCAGATCGAACGGCTTGACGAGATAATCGTCCGCCCCGGCGTTCAGCCCCGCGATCCGATCGGAGACCTGGTCGCGCGCGGTCAGGACGATCACCGGGGTCGCGTCGCCGGCCTGCCGTCTGGCGCGGAGCAGGTCGAGCCCACGCCCGTCCGGCAGCATCAGGTCGAGAAGGATCAGGTCGTAGCTCGCAAGCCGGATGAACTCCGTGGCATCCGCAATCCGGCTCGCCCAATCCACGCCATGTCCGTCGGCTGCGACCTGGTCGCGCACCGCTGGACCCAGGATCGGATCGTCCTCGACGAGAAGCACACGCATGCCGGGTTCCGCAGCCTCCGGGGACCATTCGCCCGTCTATGGCACAAACCTGACAGCGGGCTGAACGCAATCGCATCCGCCGTTCAGGTGGGTGTCAGCTTGGCGTGATGGAAGGGGCCATCGGCCCAACCCGTGGAGGACAGGTTTCATGAAGCGCGCCCTGCCAGCCGCCGCACTCGGCCTCCTCTTCGGGGTGACGGCTCCCGCTTACGCCGGCCAACGCTGCCTTGCTCCGATGACGGAGTGGAAGCCGCGCGAGGCACTGGTCGAAAAGCTCCGGGCCGAAGGCTGGACCACCATGCGGATCAAGACCGACCACGGCTGTTACAAGGTCCGCGCGGCCGACGAAGCCGGCCGCCGCATCAAGGCGAAATTCGATCCTGAAACGCTCGAACGCGTCACGCGGGATGGCGACGACGACTGACCAGCCGTCAGGCCCCCTCTCCAGCCCCTGCTCTCAGTTTCAGCTCCTGCCATGAGGATTTCCCGATGCCGACACGCCGATACGACAGGTTCACCATCAGCCTTCACTGGGTCATCGCGCTCGCCGTCGTCGCGGCCTACGGAATAGGGCTCGTGCGCGACGAATTCCCGAAGGGCGACCGCCCGTGGCTGCTCACGCTCCATATGTCGATTGGTCTTCTCGTGATCGCATTGACGGTGGTGCGCATCGGCTGGCGCAGCATGACGCCCGCACCCGAGGCGCTGCCGGCCGCGCCGATGGTGGAACTGGCTGCGAAGATCGCACATCTCGGTCTTTACGCGGCGATGCTGGCGATCCCCCTGATCGGGCTCTTCGCGGCCTGGATGAGGGGCCGTCCCGTCGACTTCTTCTGGCTCGCCACCATTCCATCGCCGGTCGCGCTCGACACCGCTCTGGCAAAGACTCTCAAGGACGCGCATGTCGTGGCCGCCCATCTCTTCATGGTGCTGGCTGGCGTCCATGCGCTGGCGGCGATTGCCCATCACCTCGTCCTGAAGGATGCAACGCTCTCGCGTATGCTGCCCCTGGTCACGCCCCGCGGTTCGCGCTTCGACTGAGCGGCCCGGCCAACCGCAAGGACCGACGCCATGTATCCGCTCCACCGTGAAAATCATCTTGTCGAGCGGATCGGCTGGCTTCGCGCCGCCGTGCTCGGTGCCAATGACGGCATCATCTCGACGGCAAGCCTCGTCGTGGGCGTCGCGGCGGCGGCCAAGAGCGCCAACGAGGTGCTGGTCGCGGGCGTCGCCGGGCTCGTCGCCGGCGCCATGTCGATGGCGGCTGGCGAATATGTTTCCGTCAGTTCCCAGTCGGACACCGAGAAGGCGGACATGGCGCGTGAACGGCGCGAACTCGCCGAGCAGCCCGAGGCGGAACTGGCCGAGCTAACGCAGATCTACGTGGAGCGCGGCGTCGAACCGGCGCTCGCCCGCAAGGTCGCGGAGCAGATGACGGCCAGGGATGCCTTCGAAGCGCATTCACGCGACGAGCTTGGTCTCGCCGGGCACATGATCGCGCGGCCTGTCCAGGCGGCGCTGACTTCGGCCGTCACGTTTGCAACGGGCGCAGCCGTCCCCTTGCTGCTCGCCCTCGTCGTGCCCGCGGGATCGATCGG
This sequence comes from Allobosea sp. 05T439, assembly GCF_056396005.1. NCBI lineage: Bacteria > Pseudomonadati > Pseudomonadota > Alphaproteobacteria > Hyphomicrobiales > Alloboseaceae > Allobosea > Allobosea sp. 05T439. The sequence continues at coordinate 109,335 of NZ_JBFTKP010000003.1, forward strand.
CTGGGCGGTCTCAGGTGGTTCGCTCGTCTGCCTTGCCCTGCTTGGCTCGATCGGCGCCGTCGTCGGCGGAGCCGGCATCGTCAAGCCGACCCTGCGCGTGACGTTCTGGGGCGCCATCGCGATGGCCGCGACCTGGGCGATCGGCGCGCTCGTCGGGCATCAGGTCTAGGTTCCTCCCCCAAGGATCCGCGGCTGGCGCCGGTCCGGTACTTAAGACTCTCTCCCGGCTGCTGCCGTCACCCGCTTTTCGCCGGCCGGCAGCAGCCGCGCGGAGTTCGAGATGAAGATCAGCTCGGACGAGACGTGGATGAACGCGGCCAGCAACGGATTCAGGAAGCCGAAGGCCGCCATGGCGATGCCCAGGGCATCCACCGCGATTGTGCCTGAAAAGTTCTGCCAGATGACGCCGCGCGTGCGCTGGGCGATGCGAACCGTCTCGACCAGACGCTCCAGGTCGTTGGCCAGCAGCACGATATCCGCGCTCTCCTTGGCGACGTCGGTCCCGGACCCCATCGCGATGCCGACGCTTGCAGCCGTCAGCGCCGGCGCGTCATTGATGCCATCGCCCAGCATGGCGACCTTGGCACCGGAGGCGACCAGGGTCCGCACGCGCTCCAGCTTCTGCTCGGGCAGCATGCCGGCCTCGACCGTGTCGATGCCCAGACTGGCCCCGACGCTGTCGGCAACCCTGGCATTGTCACCGGTCAGCAGAATGGTGCGGATCTTCAAGGCATGCAGGGCGCGAATGGCAGAGGCCGCCTCCGGCCTGACTTCGTCGGCCACTGCGAAGGAGCCCGCATAGAGGCCGTTGATCGCKACGCAGATCTCGGACGAGACGGCGTTGCCGGCCCGACCCGCGGGAGCCTCGATCCCATCGGCCTGCAGCAGCTTGACGCTGCCGATCAGGATACGATCCTCGCCAATCTGCGCCGAGACGCCGCGACCGAGCGTGTAGTCGAAGCGATCGGGCTCCGGCACCGCAATCTCGCGCGCCCGCGCTTCCGCGACGATCGCCTTGGCCAGCGGATGTTCGGAGCGCAGTTCGGCCGAAGCCGCCAGCCTCAGCAACTCCCCTTCGCTACGGCCGGGCGCCGGATGGATCTCGAGAACCCGCGGCTCGCCGAAGGTCAGCGTCCCCGTCTTGTCGAGCACGATCGTGTCGATGCGGCCGAGCATCTCAAGGTGCACGCCACCCTTGATGATCGCGCCGTTGCGCGCGGCACGGCCGATGCCACCCAGTACCGCCAGGGGCGTGCCGGCTGCGACGCCGCAGGCGCCGGCGACGATGATGACCGAGATCGTGTCGCGGATGTTTCCGGTGAGCAGGTAGGTGACGATCGCCGCGGCGAAGGAGAAGTAGACGAGATAGCCGGCGAGCTGGTCGGCGAGGCGCTGGACCGGCGCGCGGGACTGTTCCGCGTTCTCGATCGCGTCAATGATACGCCCGAAGCTGGTGTCGCGTCCGACGCGGTTGACCTGGATATCGAGCGCACCCGACTGGTTGATCGAGCCCGCGAAGACGGCATCGCCTTCGCTGCGCTTGATCGGCATCGACTCGCCGGTGATCCGCGCCTGATCGACATAGGACAGGCCCGACCGGACGAGCCCGTCGACAGGAATATTCTCGCCGGGAGCGACCAGGACGCGGTCGCCAACCACGATACTGTCGATGGGAATGACCGAGATGACGCCGTCGCGGCGCACGGTCGCCTCATGCGGCATCACGTCGATCAGGTCGGCGATCGCGGCCCGCCCACGGTCCACCGTCAGATGCTCCAGCTCCTCGGCCACGAGCACGAAGAAGGTGACGACCAGCGCGGTGAAGAATTCAGAGATCGCGGCGGCCGCCACAATGGCGATCGACATGGAGAGCTCCATGGTCATTCGCCGCTCTTTGATGTTCTCGATCGCCTCGCGGACGATCGGCCAGGCTCCGAACAGCAAGCCGCCGACGCCAACGAGATCCCAGCCTGCCACGGGTCGGACGACCTGAAACCAGATCAGCACGGCCGAGACGGCGACAACCGCGATCCGCAGAACCTCGATGGTCTCGAGGTCGTGACCGAACAGCATCAGCGCGCGCGGCACGCGGCCGCCAAACCAGCCTGGAGCGCGCCTGGCCTGCTCGGCCGCGCTAGCCGAGCAGGAGCGCTCGAACGGGCGAAAGCAGGTGCAAGGCTGCGCGCTGGCAGGACAAAGCGGCGCGGAACCGGTGATGGTCGTCATGGTGGAATCATCCCGATCGGGTCGATGTGAGGATTGCGCCATCCATCTAGTTTAGAATTATTCCAATTACAATCCAAGCTTCACTTTGGCATGGCCTTCCCTCATGGTGGCGGACGGCTGGGATGCAACGCCCCTCTTCACCACCGAGTCATCACGGAGGTAGCGCCGATGCATAGGGGTTGCTTGGCTCTCGCGGCCGCCGCAGCCGTAACGGTCGGGGCGGTGAACCCAGCCCGCGCCGATGCGATCGACGGCGCCTGGTGTTCCGGACATGGGCAGCGCTTCGCCATCGAGGGCCCCTCGGTCACCACCACCAAGGGCCTGACGCTGTCGGGGACCTACACGCGGCACAGGTTCAGCTTCACCTTGCCTCCCGGAGAGGCGGATGCCGGCGCGCCCGTCGATATGGTGCTTCAAGGCGAGACCCAGGTGCGGGTGACGATCGGTTCTGCCGGCGCCGAGATATGGCGCCGCTGTCCGGCAGGCATCAGCTAACCCAAGGTGGCCGTGATGGCGCGGCCGGTCGATCGGGACGACGCCGGTTTGAAGGATCAGTTCATCAGATCATCGGACCGGAAACCGTATCCGGTCCGATGATCTAACCCTTTGTGTTTGCATCGGCTCTCCCGAAAACCGCAATCCACTTTTCGGGCCGATGCTTTAAAACACCTGCTGCGGGTTCATCGCTGGATCAACCAGCAGCACGCAGCCTTGATCAGGCAAACGGACCGAGATGGCGGATCAGCGGCCCGCCTGCCGTTCGCCGGCCGGAAAGCGCGCCAGGATCGAAACGACCTCTTCATCGGAGACTTGCCCGAACTCCCCGTAAAAACTGCTGATGGCGACGAAGGGCTCCGGACTGTCGAGACAAACGAGGTCATCGACCTCGGGGCGCAGCTCCGCGACGACCTCCGCAGGGGCGACGGGGACGGCCAGAACGAGCCTTCCAGGCCTGCGCTGGCGTATGGCCCTCAGCGCGGCCCTCATTGTTGCTCCGGTCGCAATGCCGTCGTCGACGACGATCACGCTCCGGCCGGTGAGCAGCGCACGGGCGCGCGCGCCGAGATAGCGAGCCCTCCTGCGGTCGATCTCGGCGAGTTCGCGAGCGTAGATGCGCTGGAACTCGTCCTCCCCGATGGCCGCACGCCTGATGATCGCCTCGTTGCGCACCATGATCGGCTCCCCGCCATCCACTACGGCACCAACGGCGAGTTCCGGCTGCCAGGGAAGGCCGATCTTGCGAACGAGAACGAGGTCGAGCGGCGCGGCCAGGGCCTGCGCGATCTCGGCTGCGACCGGCACGCCCCCGCGCGGCAGCGCCAGCACGACAGGATGCTGCCCGCGATAATGCAGGAGCGGCGAAGCGAGCCTGCGCCCGGCATCCGTTCGGCTCGAGAAGCGCATCGGATCTCACCCTTCAATCGAACGCGTCACGCACCATTCGGTCTGGGAGGCCAATCCGTATGTCATCGTCGGTGCGCCCGGCTGCCTTCTCGCCCGAGGCACAGAAGCCCGCACCCCATGCCGGTGCATCGCGCCACACCGGACATTGGCCGCAACAGCCACCGACCGGGAGATGCCTCACCTGAAGACCAGAACCGGGATCTTCGAATGGGTCAGCACCTTCGTCGTCACGCTTCCGAGAACAAGGGCGGCGACGCCGCGCCGTCCGTGAGATGCCATTGCGATCAGATCGCAGCCACGCTGTGCGGCCGTCCTGATGATCTCGCGATAGGGATCGTCACTCTCGATCTGGACCACATCGCAGGGTATACCGAAATGCTTCGCCTCGCTCTCTGCAACCGCCAGAACGGCGGCTGTCTCAGCCTTGGCATGCTGCCTGTACCCCTCGCGTGTCGTCTCGAGTTGCTCGCTCGACACCGTGAAGATGTGAAATGGCTCTACGACGGTGAGCACGGTGACCTTCGCGCTCGCGTCGCGGGCAAACTCCATGGCGCTCAGCATGGCAGTCCGAGAGAGCGCAGAGCCGTCGATCGGGACCAGAAGATGGCTGTACATGGTTCCTCCCAATGTTCTTGGATCAGCTGCGCCAGGATCATGCCCGACGCCAGGAACGCATCGCCGCGAGACTTCGCGCTCGACAGGGAGACGCCCGCCAGCGCAAGCGCGGCCGTTCCGGACGTGCGAAGCTTAGCGCGCCGCAGTGTCTGCGCGTCGAGGCCGAGGACCCGATCGGTACACGACCTCGACCGCCCCGGCCGTATGGCGATGTCCACTGACAGGGCAACCGCGGCGACGCCGGGTATCAGGCCGCCTTGATCGAGATCTTCTTTTCGGCCCTCTGCGCTCCGACCGTCTTCGGCAGCCTGACCGTCAGGATGCCCTTGCTGAACGTCGCATCGATCTTGTCGGCATCGACGCCTTCAGGCAGCTGGAAAGCGCGTTGGAAGGAGCCGTAGCGGCGCTCGGACATATAATACTCCTTCTGCTTTTCCTCCTCCTTCTCCTCCTTCTTTTCCCCTTTGATCGTCAAGGTTCGGCCGGAGAGGCCGATTTCGACATCCTTCTCGTCAAGGCCGGGCAACTCGGCCGTGATCTCGTACTGTTTCTCCTTCTCGGCGAGGTCGATGGCCGGCGCGACGGGCCAGCCGGCACCCGACAGGCGGTGAAGCGCGAGGTCGAAGGGCGAACGCGTCACCGGAAGGCGCCAGCCGAACGGGTGGAAGTCGTCGAACAGTCGATCGATTTCGCGCCTGAGATTCTCGAACGGCGTCCAGCCGGTCTGCTGCGCGGGCATGGTTGCTTTGTCGCCCTTGATCGGCAACTTGGTTGCGGGATCAGCCATGACGATCTCCTTTGGAACGTTCGGTGGATCGCAGATACCGCCGCCATGTGCTCAGCCAAGCAGTCTTGCCAGACGGGCCAGGCAGCGGCACCACCCGTCGCATCCCCCAGGACCGCTTGCTTCTCCGCGGCGGACCGCTTGGACGGTCCTAGCCCTGCGCCGGTCCGTCCGAGCGAGGCAGGCACTGTATCAAAGCGCGAGGCGCCCGCGATATCCTTGACGCAGCGGAAAGGGCAGCACGCCTGTCCAAAAAATACCGCCATGGCGGCCCCGATGGGCAGGTTTAGTCCAGCACGACGCGCGGGTGCCAGCACGTTGCCCGGCCTCTCCCATCGCCCCCCGTCAGCTTGACCGCTGCCTGCATGGGACTGCAGCGCAACGTCGCCTGATCATAGATGTCGGCCGTTCAGATTGATGCGACGCCGCTCGACATCAGGTCACGCAATGGCCAGGTGATCCTCGACCGCCGTGACGCCGGGTGCAGCCCAGGCCGCCCGCTCAGCGACGCCTCGCTCGTGCCAGGCCTTGACCTTTCCTTCCAGCGTTACCCGCCCGCCCGATACCATGACGCGGATCTGCCCCGCCTCGAGCTCCGCGCTGCGCTTCAGCGCGCTCTCGATCCTGTTCTTGACGTCGCTGGCTTCCACACGTGGCTTGACGGCGATCAGATTGATGACGCCTGCGACGCCGGAGAGCTTGCGCAAGGCGGCCTCTGCGGCATCGCGCTGGAAATACCAGTCGACACTGCCCGTCAGCGTGATCCAGCCATCCTGGACCTTGATCTTGACCTTCTCGTCCGGGATTGTMGTGTCCCAACTGATGAGGTCGACCGCGCGCTGCGCGATCTCGTCATCGTTGGTCTTCTTGTCGCTTGGGAGCCTTACCTCGATTTCCTGAGCGATCGCGCGCACACCCTTCACCCTCTGCACGATATGCTCAGCCGCCAGCTTTTCGGCATAGCTGCCAACATGTCCCGAGAGAGTGACCGTGCCGTTCTCGACCGCGACGCCGATATGGGCCGCGCTCACGCTCGGCTCGAATTCGAGCTCGTTGAGCACATATTCACGAAGCAACAGATCATTCATCGCCACCTCCTGATTGTTTGGAAATGCGTGTCGTCCGAGGCTGACCCCATTCTGGCCAGTTCTCGAAGGGCAACATTGACCTGGATCAAGAGGCCAGCCACGGGCTCGCAGCGCCCATCGTTCCTCCATGCCCGCTGCGTTCGTCGGGCGCCTTCAGAGACGTCCCCCGCGCGCGCCGGTCAGGCCTGATGCCTCAGATCAACATGCCCCCGGGGGCAGTGTCCTCGCCGCGATCGATCGCGCGGGCCTTGCAAATCCCAACGGCTGCCTAAGCGGAAGGCCACGCAGAGAGCCTCTGGTTTGGCCCGACCGCGTCGCGGTGCGAGACCGCGCTGACCGAAAACCGACCTCCGCGCATCGGAGAGGAACCAGGAACGAGCCCTCGGCGCGGAGCGGCTCTTCGATAAGCACCGGGACAAGGCGTCGTGCGCCGATGAACGGGGCCCGGCTCAGACGCGGCTCGAGACAAAGACCCTGAGATTTGGACCAGCGTACTGGCTCAGCTCCCCCTCGAAATCCTGAACCTGATCCTGATTGCGGCAGGCAATGAACAGCCCCCTGCCCTCCTCGAGCAGATCACACAGCTCCTGCGTAACAACTATGCTCTTGGACCGCATATAGAGCTCAGTCGCATCATAATAGAGCCATTCACAATCGGCATTGAACGCAAATCGACTGCCCAGATGGTTTCCGTAGCTCCCGGAACGAACCAACATGCAGTTTTCACGAGCATAGCGTATCGCCTTGGAAAGCTTCTTCATTTCGAATCTGTAATTGTTACCTCTGCGCCCACCGAATTTCTGACTGAAATCGATCAGGTCGCTGCCGGGATAGCGCTTCCGGTAGTGTTCCCACGCAATGGCTCCCCCGCGCTTGCCCGCCAGCATCGTCAGGTCGAACGCCCGCCCATCGTCGCTCACCGTTACGGATGTTTCGGTGAAGGCGCAGGTCACATGGGAGGCTCCGCCATGGACAATCGCGTTCTGCGCAATTTCCATGATGAGCACTCCCAGGCATTCCGGAAGGCCGCCATCGGCGTCCGCATCGGAGGTATAGCGCGACAGCCTCCTGACAATTCGGGGGCCGATGGTGTCGTTGATGTGATCGGTAATCGCGTCGCGGTCCTGGCTGGGCGGGGAAATTCGTATGGCTTGACCGATCACCGCATCGGTCAGGCGCTCTGCGTCCCGGCTCTCGGCAGGCGGCGGGATGGCTCCCTGCGCCTCAAGATCAACGATCAGAGGAAGCAGCAGGCCGGCCGCAGCCGCAGCTGCGGAGCGCTGCCGGTCTCGCTTGACCCCGTTGCCGGCATCATCGGAAATCCCCTTGATGAGGAACCAGGGCACTCCGAGGTCGGCGACGAAGTCATAGGCTTCCATCTCGCCGCCCAACACCTCCGGATACTGCGCGAGGACCCGGTCCCGGGCTTCATCCTGGCTAAAATAGGTTTCGCAGGAGGCGAGAATCCCCGCTCGAACCCCGGTCAGCCCCCTCTCCAGGAGCCGCTCGACGTGATCACTCAGGTCGCCGAGCGGACTTTCGCGGGGCGTGCGAAGCCTTTCCTCGCCCTGCTCCGTCATTCTCACGCGATTGATCGCCCAGACTTCCCTGGAGATGACGACCTCGCCAGGGGCCACCTTCGCCGGGTTTCCCCAGGCAAAACCGACGATCACCACGAGAACCGGCTTCGGAAGGAACGAGCCTGTGACGTACCGCGCCAGGCGCCCGATCGATTTGTCCCCCTGGGCACCAGCTTCGCCGGTCAGGTGAAGACAGAAACGATTTCCGATCCGGCCGAGCGTCGCTCCGTTATGGGGATGTTCAACTCTGGCGACCGTGCGTTCCTGGAACAGTCGCTCGACCGCCGTTCGCTCGACGGAGTTCGTCGTCAGGACCAGTACATAATTGTCGTCGAGGGCGGCCTTCGCACTCAGGAGATTGACCGGGTTCGACATTCACCACCGCGAGCAGCAACGGACATGCCAACTCTACGCGATCCGGGAAGGACGCCTCAAGTCGCTCTCCGCGCGGCATCGACGCGCCCGACCGGCAGGAACAGGGTCGCCGCCCATCGGGCGCATTCCCCACCTGCAAGGGACGAACCACAAGCCCTGCCGACCGGACGGCACGAGGATGCCCCTCCTTCAGGCCAGCGTCCCGGACCGCCCGAGAGTCGACGCGTTGCGCTGGCGCGGCAATCAATTGGGCTTCGTGGCGCCCCCGACAGGGTTGCTTTGGTGCATAGGCTGCCCGTCAGGGCTCATGTCCCGGCCGTAGTCGCGGTTCTGCTGGCTGTCGGCAGCAGAGGGCGGCCTGTTCGGCTCGGGGCGATTGGCGCCCGGCGCATACTGTGTCGCGCCGCTGCCAGTGCCCTGCTGCGGCGCCATTCCCGACGATCCCGAGCCAGTCCCGGTGCCCTCCTTGTGTTCCGGCCCGGCCATCGAGGGGGATGGTGCCGGCTGGGCCTGTGCATGAGCCGCGCACAGCAAGGCAGTCAGTGCCGTCCCGAAGAGGAACGCTCGCATGGGGTTTGAACTCATCGGATTCCTCCAGCGCGATTTCGCCTCACACGGAGGACCACAATCAGCTAACGTCAGCGCCGCGAGCAGGGTTCCAGCGGCCCGGAACCTGACATCGAGGCATGCAGAGGGCCGGAGGTTCAGCCAATGCCTGAGAACGCGTCCAAGCAGGATCTCGACGATCAGATTGCGATCGCCCGACGGAATATCGCCGATCTGATGGAGCAAGCCACCGCGACCTCGGGATCGGGCGCGGAAGAGGCCATCGCGAACCGGATCGAGGAACAACAGGACCGGCTCAACACATTGCTGAAGCAGCGCGAGGCGATGGGATAGGACGGCGTTCCAAGGGCTTGTGCTGAAGGGCGGTTCGTTGCCACGCCGCTCCCAGTGCATTTTCAGCCACGGCCAGGGGCTGCTTCTCCCAATGCGGCACGCAGATCACCTGGCGCCGGAAATCCATGCGACGAGCAGCTGGCGTCATAAACCCGCCGCTCGCTTCGCGATGCTCTGGCTGAAGGACTTCAAGGCGAGCAGGCGCCCCGATGCCGGCGGCGGCGATTGCAACCTCCCCCGCCGGTCCGCTTCAGGGTCTGACTTTGCGGCCAGCAGCTACCATTGCGGCAATGGCTTGTAGCGACKACCGGCAACGATCTCGCGGACATGGTCGCGGCCGGCCAGTGCCTCGCCGCGAAGCCTGTCGATATCGATCGTCGTGAAAGCACCGTTGGAATAGAGCACCTTGCCCGCAACGATCGTGCTCGTGACCTCGGCCCGGCTGGCATAGCGCAGCAATTCGCTCGAGAGATGCTGCATCGACATCAGATGCGGACCGCTTCCATCCAGTACGACGATGTCGGCGGCCTTGCCGGGCTCGAGCGATCCGGCAATGTCGTCGATTCTGAGCACCGAGGCGGCCTCGATCGTCGCCATGTCGATGATGTCGCCGGCGGCGAGAAAATCCGCGTCATAGCCGGCGATGCCCCATTTCACGCCATGGATGAGCCAGGCAGCGCGCATGTTGACGAAGATGTCGTTGGCCTGGTTGTCGCAGCCGAGAGCGACCCGGATGCCGGCCGCACGGAAGCGCGGCAGGTTCGGGATCGCGTTGAGATTGGCGACGCATTCGACCGGGGAATGCGCCAGGCCGGCATGGCCGCGCGCCAGCAGCTCGATCTCCTTTTCGCTGGCAAGCACCGCATGGACGGCAACGAGATGCTCGTCGATGACACCGAGATCCGCCAGGCGCTCGACGGGTCTGCGGCCGAAGACCGACAGGCAGAACTCGACCTCCTCGCGGTCGCGCCCGATATGGACCTGGATCGTCGTATCGTGCCGCCGCGCCAGCTCCGCCCCGCCGCGGAAATAGGCCTCGGAGAAATTCATCAGGGCCGACACGTTGACGGAGCCGCGGATCAGGCCGTCGCCGCGCGGCGGATGGCGTCTCAGGAACTCCTCGGTGGCGGCGAGCTCGCGCTCGGCCTCTCCCTCCCGGGCCTTGTACCAGGAGCGGTCGGCGATCTGGCTGTAGAGCGCGGCATGGTGGAAGTCCTGGTCGGCGGCGCCGCGCGCCATGACGCAGCGTATGCCGGTCTCCTCGATCGCGGCGACGATTGCCGGCTCGTGGGCGGGGTTCAGCGTGCCCTCGCACATCGTGGTGATGCCGGAACGCAGGAGCTGCGCTGCGAGCAGGCGCACGGTCGTACCGGCCTGTTCGGCGTTCAGCGAGCGCTGCGCCGGGCTGTAAAGACGCGGAATCATCGGCAATTCGCCGCTGGTCAGCGAGCGCACGAAACATTGCGTGCAATGGGTGTGGGCGTCGATGAAGCCCGGCATGATGATGGCGTGCTCGTCGCCGAGAACCTGCTCGCAACGGTAGCGCGAGGCGATCTCCTGGCGCGGGCCGACTGCCAGAATACGCCCGCCGCGCGAGACGACCATGCCGTCCTCGATGACGGCCCGGTTCCTGTCCATGGTGACAATGCGACCGCGGACTCCGAGGTCGACGCTTTCCTGCTGCACTGACGGCTCCTGTATCGGGTTCAGAGGATGAAAGGCTCGCCCGGGCGCAGTGCGTCATAGGCTTGGGAAATCGTGTCCATATGCGTCATCACGGCCTGCCAGGCCTCGTGGGCATCGCGCCGGGCGATAGCCTCCGCGATCCGCCGGTGTTCGGCGCTGAAATGGGCGCGCCGCTCCGGCCGCAGCACCGCGCGGCGCATGGCGCCCCAGACGATCTCCTTGCGAGCCCGGTTGACGGTCTCGAACAGCTCGATCGCCAGCGGATTGCCGCAGGCAGCGGCGATCGCGCGGTGAAACCCCTCGTCGAAGACCTCGTAGGCATCCATGTTGCGCGCAGCCGCACAGCGGCGGCAGGCGGCCTCGATCTCGGCGATCTGAGCGGCTGAAGCGTTCACGGCAGCGAGCGAGGCGAGCGACGGCTCGAGCATCCTGCGCGCGTCGTGGATATTGCGCGGACTGCAATTGGCCACAGTGCCTTCCGTCGCCGCCTCGATCTCCGTGCGCCGGCCGCGAAAGGTGCCCCGGCCGACATGGCGCCAAAGTGAGCCGCGGGCCTCGAGACGCTCCAGCGCGTGCCGGACGGCATGCCGGGTCACGCCAAGACGCGCCGCAAGTTCACGCTCGGTCGGCAGGCGGCGGTCGCTGTCCTGAATGGTCCCCTCGAAAATCAACTCGATGCTCTCCTCGAGCGTCGATCTAATCTCATCGGTCATCCGCTGGCGAGTCATAATTGCAACCAATCATTTGTCTGGTTGAAAAGCAGATGCCTAAGCTTTGCGCCACATGTCAAGAAATAACGAGCACATACCCCATTGACAGCGCCTATCGTGACGTGTGGATTATCAACCAGACGGGACACAATGCGATAAAAAACGCAACCAATATAGCAACCAATCGATCGGGATGGAGATCTTCGACATGGCGGTACGGAACGGACTGGCTGCCGGGCTGGCGCTCTTCGCATGCCTTCTGCCCATGGCGGCGGCCGCGGGTTCAATCACGGTGGCGAATAATGGCGGTGCTGCCGGCGCGGGTTATCGCGACGCCTATTACAAGCCCTTCACGGCGAAGACCGGTCACGTCGTCGTCGACGATTCCTTCAACCAGGAACTCGCCAAGCTCCGTTCGCAGGTCGAAACGGGCAATCTTGTCTGGGATGTGGTCAGCCTGACCGCGATCAACGAGGCGACAGCCTGCGAAGAAGGCCTGATCGAGCGCATCGACTGGGCGCGCTATGTCGATCCCAAGGACTTCGCCGCAGTCGGCGGCTTCGGCCAATGCGGATTACCGAACAATTTCGTGTCCGGCTCCCTGGTCTACGACACCAAGCGCTATGAAGGCGGGGAGGCCCCCAGGACCTGGGCGGATTTCTGGGACGTCAAGAAATTCCCCGGCAAGCGCGGCCTGCTCTACCGCGCCGAGCAAACGCTCGAGGTCGCGCTGATGGCCGATGGCGTGCCACCGGCCGAGGTCATGACGGTGCTCGCGGCGCCGGGCGGCGTCGACCGCGCCTTCAGGAAGCTTGCCGAGCTCAAGCCCCATATCAAATGGTGGAAGAGCGGCGACGAGTCGATGCAGAACATCCTTACCGGCGAGGTCGTCATGACCTTCGCCTGGAACGGGCGGGTCGCGATCGCCAACCGCACCAACAATCGCGCGCTCAAGATCGAATTCGGCGCCGGCCATGTCTCAGGCAGCCAGATGATCGCGATCATGAAGGGCACCAGGAAAAAGGACATCGCGCTGGATTTCCTGGCTCTCGCCTCCTCGCCAGAACCGCAGGCGGCCTTCGCACGGACCATCGACTACGCGCCGGCCAATGCGAAAGCCTATGCCTTCATGAGCGAGGCCGAGCGCGCCACGCTGCCGGCCAATCACCTGCACCTCGCCTCGCTGCAAAGCGGCCAGCTCTATCTCGACTTCTGGCTCAACAATGGCGACGCGCTGCTGCAGCGCTTCATCACCTTCGCCGCCCAGTAATCCAGCCGTCCCCGGCACAGGGAGCCGTGACATGAAGACCTCGAAGGCCATTCTCGCCATCGGGCTGGCGTTTGCCGGACTTGCCGTCCAGCCCGCCACGGCCCAGTCGCTTACGGTCGCGAACCAGGGCGGCCAGCCCGGCGAGCTCCAGCGCAAGACCGTGTTCGAGCCCTTCACCGCCGAGACGGGCATCAAGATCAATATCGACACGTTCAACCAGGAACTTGCCCGCATCAGGACGCAGGTCGAGACCGGCAACCTCGTCTGGGATGCCATCAGCCTGAACCCGATCAACGAAGCGGCCGGCTGCGAAGAGGGGCTGCTGGAGAAGATCGACTGGTCGAACTATGTCGATGCGAAGGCCTTCGAAGCGGTCGGCGGCTTCGGTGCCTGCGGTGCCCCCTATCTCGCCTCCCCCGGCACGCTGGTCTACGATTCCGACAAGCTCAGCGGCGATGCGGCGCCCCGTAGCTGGGCCGATTTCTGGAACGTCGCGAAATTTCCCGGCAAGCGCGCGCTGATGTATCAGCCCGACCAGACCGTCGAAATCGCGCTGATGGCTGACGGCGTCGCGCCCTCCGACGTGGTCAAGGTGTTGACCGGGCCGGGGGGCCTCGACCGGGCCTTCCGCAAGCTGGCCGAGATCAAGCCGCATGTGAAATGGTGGAAGAGCGGCGACGAGTCGATGCAGCTCCTGCTCACCGGCGAGGTCAGCATGGGCTATGGCTGGCTCGGCCGTGTCAACGCCGCCAATGCCTCGAACAACCGCAAGCTGCGCATCGTCTGGGATGCCGGCTACACCAACGCGCTGATCTATTTCGGCGTCCTGAAGGGCTCGCCTCGCAAGGATGCGGCGGCCAGGCTGATCGCCTATCAGCTGTCGCCGCCCGCCCAGGCCCGCTACATGGAGCAACTCGGCAACCCGCCGGCCAATTCCGACGCGAATGCGCTGCTCAGCGAGGCCAGGCGCGCCGCCCTGCCCGATCCCAAGGCGCGCAACGGCATGATGCAGGCGGGCCCGACCTATATCAATTTCTGGCTCGACAATGGCGACGCCATCCGCCAGCGCTTCGCAACCTTCGTGGCCCAGTGATGAGCATGGCCGCGACATCTCATGAGTTGGCAGCAGCGCCGACGCCACGGACGGCCAGTCTCGCCGCCCAGGTCGGCGCGGCGGAGCGACGCCATCTCTGGCGGATGCTGGCGCTGCTCGCGCCGAGCGTGCTGTTCACCGCCTTCTTCTTCGTGGTGCCGCTGGCGCTGTTCATGTTCCGCAGCGTCGACAATCCCGAGGTGCCCGGCTACCTGCCGCAGACCGCGGCGGTGATGCAGGCCTGGTCGGGCCAGGGCGAGCCGGACGAAGCGGCCTTCGCGGCGCTGGCCGCGGACCTGCGGGCAATCCGCGACACCCCGGCGCTCGGGCTGATCGGCCGCCGGCTGAATTACGCGCTGCCCGGCTTCCGGGGTCTGCTGACCCGCACGGCGCGGCGCCTGCCGGCCGTGGATGACACCGCGACGAAGGCAGCCTTCCTCGCCATCGACGAGAAGTGGCGGGATCCGGCGATCTGGGGCGTGCTGCACCAGCAATCGGGCCGCCTGACGAGCTTCTACCTGCTGACCGCGCTCGACCTCGAAAAGGCGCCGGACGGCGAGATCCGCCGCGTCGCGCCGGAGCAGCGCATCTTCATCGATCTCTACGGCCGCACGCTGACGGTCAGCCTCGGCGTCACGGCGCTGTGCCTGCTGATCGGCTATCCCGTCGCCGCCGTGATGAGCAGGGCCGGCCCACGCGCCGCAAGCTGGATGCTGATGCTGGTGCTCGTGCCGTTCTGGACCTCGCTGCTGGTCCGCAGCACCGCCTGGGTCATCCTGCTGCAGAACGAGGGGCTGGTGAACAAGAGCCTGATCGCGCTCGGCCTGATCGACCAGCCGCTGGCGCTGATCTTCAACCGGGCCGGCGTCTTCATCGCCATGGTCCATGTGCTGCTGCCCTATGCGATCCTGCCGATCTACAGCGTGATGAAGGGTATTTCCGGCAATCACCTGCGTGCAGCCGCTTCTCTCGGCGCGCCGCCGCTGCGGGTCTTCCGCACGGTCTACCTGCCCCTGACGCTGCCTGGACTGGCAGCGGGCGGAACGCTCGTCTTCGTGCTCTCCGTCGGCTTCTACGTCACCCCGGCGCTCGTCGGTGGGCCTGGCGACCAGATGATCGGCTATTTCATCGCCTATTTCACCAATTCGGCGGTCAACTGGGGCCTGGCCTCGGCGTTGGGCGCCCTCCTCCTGCTCGTCGTCGCGGCGATCTATCTCGCGCTCGGCAAGCTCGTCGGCTTCGACCGGCTCAGGGTGCGCTGACATGGCCGCTGCAACTCACATCCCCGCCACCGAGCGGGCCGTCCTGATCGGGTCCCGGATCTTCACGACCCTGGTCTTCGTCTTCCTGATCGCGCCGATCTTCGTCGTCGTGCCGCTGTCGCTGACCGCGGGACAATTGCTCGTCTTCCCGCTGCCGGGGCTTTCCCTGCAATGGTATCGCGAGTTCTTCACCAACCCGCTCTGGACCGGCGCGCTCGCCAACAGCGTCTTCGTCGCCCTCGTCACCACGGTCGCGGCGACGACGCTGGGAACCACGGCGGCGCTCGGCCTGCACGGCGCCCGCTTCCGGTTCAAGCCGATCCTGGTCGCCCTGCTGGTGACGCCGATCGCAGTTCCGGTGGTGATCATCGCGGTCTCGGCCTTCTATTTCTTCGCGTCGATCAATCTCGTCGGCACCTATCTCGGGCTCATCCTGGCCCATATCGCGCTGGCGCTGCCCTTTGTCGTGATCACCGTGTCGGCGACGCTGCAGAGCTTCKACCCCAATCTGCCGCGAGCCGCGGCCAGCCTGGGCGCCTCGCCGCTGCGGACCTTGCGCACCGTGACGCTGCCGATCATCGCGCCGGGCGTCGCCTCAGGCGCCGTCTTCGCCTTCGTCACCTCATTCGACGAGCTCGTGATCGCCCTGTTCCTCACCAGCCCGCAGCAGCGGACCCTGCCGCGCCAGATCTTCAGCGGCGTCAGCGAGAATATCTCGCCGACGATCACGGCAGCGGCCGTGGTGCTCCTCGTCGTCTCGGTGCTGCTGATGCTGGTCATGGAGTGGCTGCGCGCCCGCTCGCAACGCTTGCGAAACCCCTTGGAGACCGCCTGATGCCCGCCGCTACCGTAGACCTGCTGATCGAAGGTGGAACCGTCATCGCCTTCGACGGACAGGAGCACCGCTATCTCGAGGGCGGCACCATCGCCATCTCCGGAGACGAGATCGTCGCCGTMGGACCGGGCTTTGCCGGAGAGGCGAAGCGGCGCATCGATGCGCGCGGGAGGATCGTCATTCMTGGCCAGATCAGCACGCATGCCCATATCGGCGCGCATGAAGGCCCGCGACAGCTGATCGACAGCGGCCGGCGCGACTTCATCCGCTCGAGCTTCCTGCATTTCCTGCCGGCGAGCCGCTCCGGCCGCCCCGGCTTCCTCGCTCCGCAGGATGCGCGCGCCTCGCTGCGCTATGGCTTCGCCACGCTGCTTCGGCAGGGCGTCACCACCGTCCTCGCCTTTGCCCCGGCCGGGCCGCGCGACGGCGAGCTGATGCTGGAGGTGGCGCAGGAATTCGGCATCAGGCTCGTCTGGGCACCGATCGTCGCCGGTGGTCGCTACTGGCTCGAGGATGACGGACGGGTCGTGCGCGAACTCGATGATGCCGCAGGCCTGAAATCGCTGGAAGCCAGCGCCCGTTTCATCGAGACGCATCGCGGCGCTCTCGACGGCCGGCTGTCCGGCGTGATCGCGCTCGACGAATATTATGTCTCGACTCCGGCGCTGAGGCGCGAGGCGAAGCAGGTGGCGCGCGGGCTCGGCGTGCCCTTCACCCTGCATTTCGTCGAGCAGCACCGCGAGTTCTTCGAGACGATGGGTGCGACGGGCAAGACCCCGGTCCAGTGCCTGGCCGAGGAAGGCCTGCTCGACGAAGCAACCATCCTGGCGCATTGCGTCTATATCGCCTCGCACCGTGCGGTCGGCTATCCGCTCGAGGACGACATCGCGATCCTCGGCGCGGCCAAGGTCAATGTCGCGCATTCCCCGGTCGCCTTTTCCCGGCGCGGGCTCGCTCTCGAGAGTTTCTCCCGCTATCGCCGGGCCGGCATCAATGTCGCGCTCGGCACCGATACTTATCCGCTCGACATGTTCTCGGAGATGCGGATGGCGTCGCTGATGAACAAATTCGCCGACAACAATCATGAGGAGGCGCCGGCAGAAAGCGTCTTCTCCGCGAGCAACCTTGCCGGCGCGCAGGCGCTGGGACGCCCCGATCTCGGGCGGATCGCGCCCGGCGCCAAGGCCGATCTCGTCGTCATCGACCCGCGCTCGCTCACCTTCGGCCCCAATCCCGACCCGGTCAGGGCGATCGTGCATCTGGCGACCCCGGAGATGATCGACAGCGTGATCGTTGCTGGCCGCCTGCTCGTCGAGGGCAAGCGGCTGCTGGTCGCCGACGAGGACGAGATCATCGACGCGGCCGCCCGTTCGAGCCGGGCCGTCTGGGACGGTCACGCCGCACATGACATCCTCGGCCGCAGCGCGGCTGAGCGCTTCCCGCCCTCCCTGCGCGCCTGGACGGAGTAGGCCATGACCCTCACCGCAACCGCACATCGCGACGCGCCTGTCCCCAGCGCGCCGCTCGTCAGCTTCTCGCATGTCCAGAAGAGCTATGACGGCCAGGTCCTCGTCGTGAAGGACCTGTCCCTCGACATTGCCCGGGGCGAATTCCTCACGCTGCTCGGCCCCTCAGGCTCGGGCAAGACGACGAGCCTGATGATGCTGGCCGGCTTCGAGACGCCGACCAATGGCAGCATCACCTTGCAGGGCCGCGACATCACCGCACTGCCGCCCTACAAGCGCGGGATCGGCATGGTCTTCCAGAACTATGCGCTGTTTCCGCACATGACGGTGGCCGACAATGTCGCCTACCCCCTGCGGGCGCGAAAGCTATCCGAACCGGAAATCGCGCGGCGGGTGGCGACTGCGCTCGACATGGTCAAGCTCGGGGCGTTCGGCAAGCGCATGCCGGCGCAGCTTTCCGGCGGCCAGCAGCAGCGTGTCGCGCTGGCCCGCGCGCTCGTCTTCGAGCCCGAGCTGATCCTGCTCGACGAACCGCTGGGCGCGCTCGACAAGCAGTTGCGCGAGCGCATGCAGTACGAACTGAAGCAGATCCACGAACGGCTCGGCGTCACCATGGTCTATGTGACGCATGATCAGGAAGAGGCCCTGACCATGTCGGACCGGATCGCCGTGTTCGACCAGGGCAGGATCCAGCAGCTCGCGACGCCGGAGGAACTCTACGAGAGCCCGGCCAATGCCTTCGTCGCGGGCTTCGTCGGCGAGAACAACAGTCTCGACGGCGTCGTCGTGGGCCGCAGCGATGCGACGGTCACCGTGCGCCTCGCCGACGGGGTCGAGGTGGTGGCGCAGTCCATCGATGCGCTCGCGATTGGGGACGAGGCGGTGCTGTGCCTGCGCCCGGAACGGATCGCCCTGACGCCGGGAGAGACCGAGAACAAATATGTGCTCGAGGTCGAACGGCTGGTCTATCTCGGCGAGGCGACCCGCGTCGTCTTCCAGCTCGGCGGGCAGGAGCTGATCGCGAAGGCCGATCCGATGCGCTTGCCCCAGGAGCTCGCGCGCGGCGCCCGGATCGAAATCGGCTGGCGAGCGGACGAGTGCCGCGCCTTTCGCAAGGGCTGAACCGCTTGAACGAGAACCCTGCGAGCACGCAGAGCACGATCGTACGGGGCCGCCATGTCCTGTGCGGCGTCGACGGCGACGACCGCGCCCGGATCATCACCGACGGCGCCCTGCTCATCGAAGCTGGCCGCATCGCCGAGATCGGGCCGGCCTCTGAGCTGATCGCCCGCCATCCCGGCGCCGCATGCATCGGACGGCCGACCGATCTCGTCATGCCCGGGCTGGTCAACGCCCATCACCATACCGGGCTGACGCCGCTCCAGCACGGCACGCCGTTCCTGCCGCTGGAACTCTGGCTGCCGCGCTTTCTCGGCTGGCGCGGGCTCGACCCCTATCTCGACACGCTCTACTCCGCGATCGAGATGATCGAGTCGGGCGTGACCACCGTCCAGCATCTGCATGGCGGACCGGTCGGCCCGCGCGCGCGCTGGCTCGATGCGCCGGACGCGATCATGCGGGCCTATGCCGAGATCGGGATGCGGGCGTCCTTCTCCTTCATGTGGCGCGACCGGAACAGGATCGTCTACGGGGCCGACGAGACTTTTCTCGCAAGCCTGCCGTCGCCGCTCCGCGAACAGCTCGCGGCGATCCTGGCAACGGCCCAGACCTTGGTCGAGACATTGACGGAGCATTTCGAAGCCCTGGCGGAACGCTGGGGCCAACCCGCCGATGGCATGAGCCGGGTCCAGCTGGCGCCGTCCAACCTGCAATGGTGCACGCGCGAGAGCCTGATCGCGCAGCGCGACCTCGCCCAGCGCCATGATGTGGGGCTGCATATGCATCTGCTGGAGACGCCGTATCAGCGCCGGTTCGCCGAGATGGACACCGACGGCTCCGCCGTCCGCCACCTCGCCGATCTCGGGCTGCTGGGCCCGCGCATGACGATCGGCCACGGCATCTGGTGCAGCGACGCCGATATCGCGCTGCTCGCCGAGAGCGGCACCTGCGTCTGCCACAATGCAAGCTCCGGGCTGCGGCTGCGCAGCGGCATCGCGCCCGTCAAGGAGTTCGACCGGGCCGGCATTCCGGTCGCGCTCGGCATCGACCAGGCCGGCATCAATGACGACCGCGACATGCTGCAGGAGATGCGCCTCGCCTGGAACCTGCAGCGCACGCCAGGCCATGCCTACGAACCGCTTTCCGAGGCGCGCATCTTCCGGATGGCCAGCGAGCACGGCGCGGCGACGACGGGCTTTGCCGGCCTGGTCGGCCGGCTCGAGCCCGGGCGTGCGGCCGATATCGTCGTGATCGACTGGGAACAGCTGGCGCAGCCCTATCTCGATCCCGACGCCGAGATCGTCTCGGCGCTGGTGCAGCGCGCCAGAACGGGGATGATCCGCGATGTGCTGATCGACGGGCGCCACGTGCTGCGCGACGGGCGCATCGCCACGATCGACAAGGAAAAGCTGCTCAGCGAGATCGAAGCGGCCATGCAGCGCCCCCCGAGCGAGGCCGAGACGGCACGGCGCGCCTTCGTCAAGGCGCTCGACCCGCATCTGCGCGCCTTCTACGCCGACTGGCCGCTTCCATCCGCGGCAGATGCCTACCGCAGCTTCAACGCGCGGCGCTAGTATCCGCGATCTCCGGGCAGGCGCTCGCCGAGGACGGCGGCGCCAGCAGGGAGATGCGCCGCCGCGCTCGTGACGAGGCCGAAACCGCTCTACGCAGCAGCAGCGGCCGTGATCTCGCTGTGGCGCGCGATCACCCTGCCCTGCCTGACAACCGTCCGGTTCGGCGCGCGCGAGACGATTGCGTCGGCGAGCGTCTCGCCCGTCAGGAGAACGAGATCGGCCCGTGCTCCGTCATGCAGTCCGTAATCTGCGACGCCCAGGGCCAGCGCCCCGCCGAAGGTGCAGCTGTCAAGCGCCAGCTCGAGATCGTCGTCGCGGCGAAAGCCGTTGCGCTGAGCGACCAGCATCGCGCGTTCCAGCATGTCGGCATTATTGAAGGGGCCCCATGTGTCGCGGACGCCGTCCGAACCGGAACAGACGATGACGCCGAGCGAAGCCAGCAGAGCAAGGCTCGGGCACGCCCTGGCAAGGGGCGCCGTCGTCATGATCGCGACCTGCTMGCGCGCCAGCATCTCGCCGAGACGACCGGCATGAGCCGGTCCGATATCGCCCAGGCAGAAGGCGTGGCTGATCATCACGCGCCCCTGAAGGCCGAGCGCCCGCGTGCGCTCGAGGATCAGTTCAACACTGAAGGCTCCGAGCTCTCCAGGTTCGTGCAGATGGATATCGATCGGCTTGGCTGAACGCTCGGCAAGGCCGAATGTCATGTCCAGGCTGCCGCGCGGATCACGGTCGATCTGGCTGGGGTCGAGGCCGCCGACGATATCCGCGCCGATGCGGAGGGCCTCCTCCATCAGCTCGAGGGTGCCGGGCCGCGAGAGCAGGCCCGCCTGCGGAAAGGCAACGGTCTGCACCTCGATCGTCCCGCGGCATGCGTCCCGTGATCTGAGCACGCCCTCCAGCGGCGACAGGCCGACATCGGTGTCGATCGCGACATGGCCGCGAAGCAGGGTCGACCCCAATTCCGCCGACCGGACAAGCTGGCGCGTCGACTGCAATTCCGGGTCGATCCCTCGCCGGCGCAGTTCATCCTTCTCCGCCTGGATCTTGTCGGCCAGGGCCGGGCCGACCTCGTTTCGGAACCAGGGCAGCCCAAGCAAGGAATAGCCCAGATGCGTGTGGGCTTCGACGAGTCCGGGGATGACGATCCTGCCGCAGCCATCCTCCACGGCGCTCCCTTCGGGCGCTGCAAGTTCGTCGCCCGTCGCAGCAATCGTGCCGTTCCGGATCAGGATATCCTGGGGCGGCGAGAGAGGGAGGCCCCGGCCTCGCCAGAGGCGGACCTGCCTGATGAGCAGAGAACCCGTTGGTGCGACCTGCATCCTATGCTCCGTCGACAGCAGGAGCGCCGCTCTTCGCAGCCAGGAAGCGCGCCTCCCACCAGGAGAAGACGATGTCGCGCAGCGCCGCCCCGTCGTCGTCGCCGTGCACAGCATGGCGCAGTACTTCGAGGCGTGCGACATCCTCCTCCGTCAGATCGATCTCGATCCGGACCTGCTGCAACGGGACATTGGTGAATTCCGGCTTGTAGGCCGGATCGCGGCTCAGTTCCCGGTCGGCCTTGATCGTCGGATTCCTGAAGTCGCGCGGCGTGCGCTGGCTGGACAGGATCGGCGTGCGCGGAACCCGCGCGAGATCCTCCTCCGTCGATTCGAGAATGATCACCTCGACCGGCTTCAGCGCGAAATTGCTCGTGCGCATGATATCGGCGCCGCAGACATTCGGCACAGCCAGAACATCCATCAGAGCCAGGAGATCGACATAGTCGCCGGCCCGCGAAGCCTGTCGCGTGATCGTTGCCGATCCGTTTTCGGTGATCTCCGTGCACATGAACAGGTTGAAGCTGTCATGCACGTCGTCCGGCGTCAGCCCGTATTCGCGTTGCGCTTCGGCCTGGATGTCGTGGCAGTTGGTGTGCCGTGCGAAGCCATAGGCGCTCTCATAGAGATAGGCGCTGCAACGCGGGAAGAGCACATCGTTCCGGCCGTAGGTATCTTCAAAAATATAGAGCATCGCCCGCTCGCGCGGCGGCGCCGACCAGAGGAACGTGCCCTTGCTGGGATTGAAGCCGTGCACCGTGCGCGTGCGCCCGCAATGCATGAATTCCTTGTAATCATGAAGATTGAAGCAGTTGAAGTCGACGCATTGCTGCCCCTCGATCTGCTGGATACGCAGAATCTGGCCCGCCCTGACTTCGATGGCCTTCCCGGTACCGGGCTCGAGCCGGATCCTGGCGACTTCCGTCCTCATTGCCGTGCGCTCCCGCCATTCGTCGTCGCCTGCTTCGCCGCAGCCTCGCGCAGCGCGAGTTGTACGAGCGCCTGCACATCGCGCTCCCCGGTCGCTGCGATCGCGCGCCCGAGTAACTCGATCTGCTGCTGATTGAGCTGAAGAACCACGCGACGGGTTGTCATTTGTGCCTACCGTTTTTGCCTCGCCACCGTGACGCTAGCACAGGATTGCATACAGTCACCCCTAAAAACACGCCACAATCCATAAAGGCTATTGCATGCAAAAACAGAACAATATCGTATGCATTTATTGTCGACAGTGCGATCCCGCACGACAATGGTGGAGGGATGGATGGGCCGTTTGCTTTCGATGGTGATGGCAGCCGCTTTCGCGGCGGGCGTCGGACATGCCGGAATGGGAGGCGCCGAAGCGCAGACTCTCAAATGGGGGTCGCCCCGCKAGATCGGCTCGCTGGACCCCTACTCCTACGGAGATACTTACGCCCTGTCGGTGCTAAACCATGTCTATGAGGGGCTGGTTCGCTACAGCGGCAAGCAGGAAATCGAACCCGCCCTCGCCACCGCCTGGACCGTCGCCTCGCCGACGCTCTGGCGCTTCACTTTGCGCCCCGGCGTCACCTTCCACGACGGCGCCCCCTTCAGCGCTGACGACGTTATCGCATCGCTGGAGCGGATCACGCATCCGACCTCGCCCATGCGGGGAGAGCTGCACGGCTACAAGAGCGCCCGAAAGGTCAACGACTCCGTCATCGAGATCGAGCTCGACAGCCCCAATCCGCTGCTTCTGAACGACCTGACCAATGTCCACATCTTCAACAAGGCGTGGCTGGTCGCGAATAACAGCCTTCTGCCCACCGATGCCGGCAAGGGCGTCGAGGGTTTCGCCACAAACAACACGAACGGCACCGGCCCGTTCAAGGTCGTCTCGCGGCGACGGGACACCCAGACAGTCTTCGTCAGGAACACTGGCTGGTGGGACAAGCCCGTCCATAATCTGGAGCGCATCGAATTCGTGCCGATTACGTCGGCGGCGACCCGCGTCGCGGCCATGCTGTCGGGCGAGATCGATTTCACAAACTCCGCTCCGCTCCAGGACCTGAGCCGTCTCGCGGCCTCGCCGGATATCAAGGTCCTGCAGGCGAACGAGGTGCGCTCGACATTCTTCGGGTTCAACTGGCGACAGCGGCTCGTGGAAAGCGATGTGCAGGACAAGAATCCGCTGCGCGACATCCGCGTCCGCGAAGCCATGTATCGCGGCATCGACGTCGCCGCGATCCAGTCGCGCGCCATGCGTGGCCTGTCTCGCACCACCGGCGCCCTTGTCGCGCCATCGATCCCGGGCTTCACGCCCGAGCTCGACCAGCGCCTGCCCTTCGACGCCGCCGAAGCACGCCGGCTTCTGACCGAGGCCGGGTATCCCAACGGCTTCTCCTTTCTGATGAACTGCGCCAGTGACGCACTCATCAACGAGGAGGAATTCTGCCAGGCCGTCGCCTCGATGTGGTCCCGCATCGGCCTGCGGCCCAATCTCAGCATCGCCCCGCGCAGCCAGCAGACGCCGAAGCGGGTTCGCGGCGAGTTCGACGTCGTCGCCTTCGGCTGGGCCAATGAGCCCACCCTGGATTCGTCCTCGCTGTTGACACAGGTGATCCACAAGAAGGACGCCGCGGCCGGCGTCTTCAACTGGGGCGAATGGGGCGATGACAGGATCGACGCCCTGAACGCCCAGGCCGCCGTCGAGAACGACGCCGCCAAGCGCACCGCCATGCTGACCGCGGCGATGAAAATCGCCAAGGATCAGCACATGTTCCTGCCAATGCATCAGCAACCCATGGCCTGGGCCGCCCGGTCGCGGATCACGTCCCTGGTGCAGAACTCGGACAACAAGCCGCGGATGTGGCTCACCGTCGTGAAGTAGAACCCGGCCCCGGTCAGCCCCGTGGCCTATCCGCCCGCACGCTGCTTCGCCATGATGCGCCGCGATCCCGATCGCGGCGCATCTCTTGTTCCAGGCCTACGCCGAGCCAGATAGAGCGGCCGTGCCCCTCCCAGGGTTCAGCGCCACCCCTTCGGATGGCGCCCAGAACCAGAACCTCCCTCCGGGCGGCTGACTTTTCGGAATGCGCCGCCTGCGGATAGCGCCTATGCGACATCTGCAGGACAGGCGCCGCCATTTTGGGTCAGTCTAGCGACGTTGCCTGCCGGTCGGCTCGCACGTTACTCACGGTGCCTCCTGATGAATAAGCACACGCCCTCAGCGGAGCTTTCGACGATGCCATTCGAGGTCGGCCAGCCCGTCCCGCGCAACGAGGACCCCGTGCTCGTGCGCGGCGAGGGCCGCTATACCGATGACGTCTCGCTGGAGGGGCAGCTCTACGCGGCCTTCGTCCGCAGCCCGCACGCGCATGGCGTCCTGCGCGGCATCGATATCTCGCAGGCCGAAGCCATGAAGGGCGTCGTCGCGATCTATCGGGGGGAGGATCTCGCGGGCCAAGGCTACGGCTTGCTGAAATGCGTTGTCGAGCATCCCAATCGGGACGGCAGCCCGATCAGGAAGCCCGCCCGCAACGCCCTGGCGACCGACAAGGTCCGCTTTGTCGGCGATCCCATCGCGATGGTCGTGGCTCGCACGGCCATCCAGGCGCGCGATGCGGCCGAGGCCGTGCTGCTCGATATCGAGATCCTGCCCGCGGTCACGGCCAACGAGGATGCCCTCAAGCCGGACGCGCCGCAACTCTATGACGACGTCCCCGGCAATGTGGTCCTCGACTATCATTTCGGCGATGCCAGCAAGGTCGCGGCCGCTTTTGCCAGCGCCGCCCATGTCACGAAGCTGCGCATCGTCAACAGCCGCATCGTGGTGAACCCGATCGAGCCGCGTGCGGCGGTCGGAACCTATGACCGCAAGACCGGCCGCTACACGCTGCATGCGCCGAGCCAGGGCGCGTTCGGGATGCGCAACAACCTGGCCGCGGCAATGGGCGTGCCGGCGGAACGGATGCGGCTGCTMACCGGCCATGTCGGCGGCTCCTTCGGGATGAAATCCTCGGTCTTCCCCGAATATGTCGTGCTGCTGCACGCGGCCCGCCTGCTGAAGAAGCCGGTGAAATGGACCGATCAGCGCTCCGAGAGTTTTGTCTCGGACTATCATGGCCGCGACATGGTCTTCGAGGCCGAGCTGGCGCTCGACGCGCGCGGCCGGTTCCTGGCGACGCGCTTCAGCGGCATCGGCAATATGGGCGGCTATCTCTCGCCTGTCGGGCCGATGATGGCGACGACGAATATCGGCAAGAACAGCATCGGCATGTACCGCACGCCGCTCGTCGAGGTGCAGACCAAATGCGTCGTCACCAACACGGCACCGATCGGCGCCTATCGCGGCGCCGGGCGCCCCGAAGGCAATTACTTCATGGAGCGGCTGATCGATGCGGCCGCCGTGGAAATGGGGATCGACAAGACCGTCCTGCGGCGGCGCAACCTCGTCGCTCCGCAGCAACTGCCCTGGGCGACGCCGGTCGGGACGCTGTATGACAGCGGCGATTTCCCGGCCCTGTTCGCAGAAGCGCTCAAGGCGGCCGACTGGAAGGGCTACGGGGCGCGGCAGCGCCAGAGCCGGAAGGCCGGCAAGCTCCGCGGCCGCGGCATCGGCTGCTATCTCGAGGTCACCGCGCCGCCAAGCAATGAAATGGCCGGCCTCCATTTCGAAGCCGATGGCAGCGTGACCATCGTCACCGGCACGCTCGATTACGGACAGGGCCACTGGACGCCCTTCGCCCAGGTGCTGACGAGCAAGCTCGGCGTGCCCTTCGACAAGATCCGACTCGTCCAGGGCGACAGCGACCGGCTGATCGCGGGCGGCGGCACCGGCGGCTCCAAATCGATCATGGCGAGCGGGTCGGCCATCATGGAAGCGGGCGATCGCGTCATCGAGAAGGGCAAGCTCCTGGCCGCCCATTTTCTGGAAGCCGGCGTCGCCGATCTCGAGTTTGGCCGTGGCCGGTTCACGATCGCCGGGACCGACCGCGCGATCGGTATCATGGAGCTCGCGGAACGGGTGCGCATGACCCCCGACCTGCCCAAGGAGCTGCCCCGGAGCCTGGATGTCGATCATGTCTTCAAGTCGGCGCCATCGGCCTATCCCAATGGCTGTCATGTCGCCGAGGTCGAGATCGATCCTGAGACCGGGGAGGTCGCGGTGGTCAGCTATGTCATGGTCAATGATTTCGGCACGATCGTGAACCCGTTGATCGTCGCGGGGCAGCTGCATGGCGGCGTCGCGCAGGGCATCGGCCAGGCGCTCTACGAGATGACCGCCTATGACGAGGCCGGCCAGCTCATGACGGGGTCCTATATGGACTACGCGATGCCGCGCGCTGCCGACCTGCCCTTCTTCTCATTCGCCAGTCAGGGCAGCCCGACCGCGACCAATCCCGTCGGCGCGAAAGGCTGCGGCGAGGCCGGCTGCGCGGGCTCGCTGCCCTCGGTGATGAACGCGCTCGTCGATGCGCTCTCGCCCTATGGCGTGCGGCATGTCGACATGCCGGCGACGCCACAGGCGATCTGGCGGATGATTCACGGGGGGAAGTGAGAGATCATTTCGGCAGGGGGCCCGCCCCGAGCTGCTGCGCATATTGGTCGAAATGAACCTGCACATGCTGGAGGCGCTGATCGGCGAAGGGGCGTGCGGCTGCCGCGTCACGGGCTTCACCCGGGGCCATTCCGAAGCGCGCGCGGAAGGCGCGGTGAAACTGGGCGCTGTTGGAGAAGCCCTGTTCATGCGCGATCTGCGTGATCGAGCGTGATGGCGCGGCGGGACTGGCCAACTCGCGGAACGAGGCGTCGAGCCGCTTCTCGCGGATGATCGTGGCGACACCGCCATCGCCGGCAAACATCCGGTAGAGATGCGCGCGCGAGACCCGGAAGCGGGAAGTCAGCACGGCCGGGTTGAGGCCGGGATCCGACAGATTGGCCTCGATGAACGCCAGGATGCGCTGACGCAGGACGTTTCCCAGCACGGGGTCCTGAAGAGCGATCCCCGGCGCGTGACGAGCGAGGCCCGAGGCGATGAGGAAGATCGCCGATTCCTCGATCGCCCGCAGGTCGTCGTCGCTCATCACGGGCGAGACATGGGACAGGCTGACGATGAAGTCGCTCAGGAGGCGCGTGATCGGATCTCCGGTCCTGAGCACCAGGCCATGCAGGTTGCGCCCCCCCGCCACCCGGTCGACCCGCTCCCGCGGCAGGACCAGCGACAGCGTGGAGCCGGTCCGGACCCTGCTCCTGAAGGTCCGGGCGAGGTCGAAGACGCAGATATCGCCAGGGCCGACCGATATCGCCTCCCCCTCGCAATCGGCCTCGAGTGTGCCGGCGACGAAGAGCTGGACGAAGTACTGATCCAGCCCGCCCTGCAGGATGGTGCGCCGGTCCCGGCTGTATTGCTGCTGGTTGAAGCTGGTCGGACCGATCAGCAGTGCGCCCAGCGCCCGCGAGCGGATCGAGCCCTCAAGCACAGCTCCGCGATCGTCGGGATGCGCCGTCGTCTCGAAGAACGGGCGGGAGATCTCGCGCCAGAGATCGCTGCGCAGGTCAGGCTCGACCATGTCGGTCGACAGGACGAGCTCTTCCGCCGCCACCGGAGCAGTCGCCCCCCGGGCCTGCCGCATCGCTCGCTCTCCCCCGCCAAGATCGGAACTTGCCCCGCACGTTCGGAACCTGCCCGATCACTCCTAGGGTGATTTGCCTGGTGGAACCAATGCCGCCGACGCAGGGGCATAGGCCGTCCCAGGACGAGACGACGTCCGGACGATTGAGACGCAGCGTCATCACAAATGAGACGCAGCGCTACAGGCGGGCGCTCGCGAATATGCGATCCTGGCAGCGCGGCGGCACTGCTGGGGGGCATGTTGCGCAGCCTTGCGGCTGCGTGCGCCGCCTTCGGCACCTGACAGCAACGCCCCCGACATCACAGCGCTCCGGGGGATGAGGCCCCCGGCTTCGGAGTGGCCTATGCCTATCGAATTGACCATCCAGCCATCGGGAATCATGTCTGGACATTCCGCATTGCCGGGGCTCAAGCGGAGTGCCAGCGCAACGGCGATCATTCTCGCGCTGACGGCGGCCTCGGCGGCTTCGGCAGCGGATTATCACTACGTTGCGTCCAGCGACGCCCTGTGGGGTCAGTTTGGAGGCACCCAGTGGGGCGTCGGCATACCAGGCCCCAACGACCGGGCGATCTTCGACCTGGCGGGAACCGGATCCACCTACACCTGGGGCAGCGCACGCAGTGTCGGACAGATCGTGTTCCTGGCTCCCTATACCGGGTTTGGCTTCGTCAATACCCCAGTGTCGACGAACGGTCTCGTCAGTATCGGCGGTATCGACGGGCTGGGCGTGGTCAGCCAGGTCAATCAGGCGATCACGCTCAGCGAGAGGATTACGCTGACAGGCAGCCAGGAATGGCGGATCGACAGCCAGAGCGGCAGCATCAGCCAGCTTTCCAAATCCGGGGCGGCCGCCCTCAATCTCGGCGCGCAGACCCTGACGCTGAACCCGGTGCAGAGCGGCAATGCCTTCTACCTGAACAACCCGATCTCCGGCACGGGCGGCCTCGTCGTGACCGGCGCCGGCACGGTCTATCTCATCGCAGCCAACACCTATTCTGGCGGGACGGTCCTCAACGGCGGCACGCTGTCGATGTCCTCGGACGCCAATCTCGGCAGTGTCGCGGGAGCACTGTCCATCAATGGTGGCGTGCTGCAGATCACCGGCACCGGCTTCAACAGCACCGGGCGCACCATCAACTGGGGCGCCAATGGCGGCGGCTTCGACATCGCCGATGCCAGCAACAATTTTGCCGTCGGCCAGGCGCTCGGTGGCGGGCCACTCACCAAGCTCGGGGCCGGCTCGCTGACGCTGACCGGAGCCAACAGCTTTACGGGCGCGACGACGATCCAGTCGGGCAGGCTCGCCCTCACCGGTGCGGGCAGCATCGCCGCGTCCAGCGGCGTGCGCAACAACGGCGTGTTCGACATCTCCGGAACCGCGGCCGGCGCCTCGATCAGGACGCTTTCGGGCAGCGGCGTGGTCGCGACCGGGGCGCAGACTCTGACCCTGACCGCCGCCGCCGACACGTTCGCCGGCCGCTTCGAGGGAACGGGAGCGCTGGTTCTCGCCGCTGGCCACGCAAACCTCACGGGCGACAGCTCGGGCTTCGGCGGCGCCACCACGATCCAGGCAGGCGCGCTCTCGGTGAATGGCATCCTCGGCGGCACGCTGGCGGTGCAGGGCGGCCGGCTGCAGGGCATCGGCACGGTCGGCACCACGATGAACGCAGCCGGCGGCACGATCGCGCCCGGTAACTCGATCGGCACGCTGACCATCAATGGCAATTATCGCGGCAATGGCGGCAGGCTCGAGATCGAGACGGTGCTCGGCGGCGATGCCTCGCCTTCCGACCGGCTGGTCATCACCGGCAGCAGCGCCGGATCGACGCTGGTCAACGTGCTGAACCAGGGCGGGACTGGCGCACCGACCGTCGAGGGCATCAAGATCGTCGATGTCGGCGGCGCCTCGAATGGCAGCTTCACCCTCGCCAATGGCGACTATGCCTTCCAGGGGCAGCCCGCCCTGATTGCAGGCGCCTACGCCTATACGCTGCAGCACAACGGCGTCAGCACGCCCAACGACGGCGATTGGTATCTGCGCTCGGCCTATGTCCCGCCGGCAGCCGCGGCGGCGCCAGTCGGCAGCCCGGCGCGCACCGTGCCGATCCTGCAGCCCGGCGTGCCGGTCTACGAGGCCTATGGCCAGGTGCTGCAAAGCCTGAACGGCCTGCCGACGCTGCGCCAGCGCGTCGGCGACCGCATGCATGGCGACGGCACGGCCCCGGCGGGTACGCCCGAGAGCCAGGCGATCTGGGCCCGGATCGAGGGCGCCCATAGCCGGATCACGCCCAGGCTCTCGACCAGCGGCACCTCCTACGAGATCGACAGCTGGCGGCTCCAGGCCGGGCTCGAGGGACAGCTTCTGGCGAACGGCGCCGGCACGCTGGTCGGCGGCCTGACCGCGCATCACGGCGGGGCCACGGCCGATATCGCCTCGGTCTTCGGCCGCGGCAAGATTGCGACCAGCGGCACCGGCTTTGGCGGCACGCTGACCTGGTATGGCGAGAGCGGGCTCTATGCCGATGCCCAGGCCCAGGCGAGCTGGTTCGACAGCGATCTCAGCTCGACCACGCTCGGGCGCCGGCTCGCCGACGGCACGGGCGGGTTCGGCTATGCCTTCGGCCTGGAGCTCGGCCAGCGGATCGCGCTGAACGGCGCCTGGTCGCTGACGCCGCAGGCGCAACTGATCTATTCCAGGGTCACTGGCGACAGCTTTACCGATCCGTTCGGCGCCCGCGTCTCGCTCGGGGATGGCGACAGCCTGAAGGGCCGCCTCGGGCTCGCGGCGGACTATCGCAGCATCTGGCGCGACAGCGCCGGACAGCTCGTCAGCACCACGCTCTACGGCATCGCCAACCTCTCCTACGAGTTCCTCGACGACACCACGGCCAGCGTCGCCGGCACGCGCTTCAGCAGCGCCGAGGAGCGGCTCTGGGGCGGGGTCGGCCTCGGCGCGAAATATGATTGGGGCCGCTACTCGCTCTATGGCGAAGCCTCCGTCAGGACGAGCCTCGCCCAGTTCGCCGACAGCCACGAACTCAGCGGACGCGCCGGCTTCCGCATGAGCTGGTGAGCCCTCCCCTGAACTAAACGAACCCGAGAGGAGGACCCATGCTTCTTCGTGCATCGTCCCCATGGCACCACGCCAAGCGCGCCGCAGCCGCCACACTGGTCGCGGCGATGCTGGCGACACCCCAGTCCGTGCTCGCCTGCACGAGCTTCCTGATCCGGACGACCGATGACGGCGCCGTCTATGGCCGCACCATGGAGTTCGGGTTCGAGCTCGAGTCGCGCGCGATGGTGATCCCGCGCAACTACAAGCTGGCTTCGACCGGGCCGGGCGGAAAACCGGCGATGAGCTGGACCGGCAAATATGCGGCCGTCGGGCTCAATGCGCTCGGCGTCTCCGCCCTGGTCGACGGCATGAACGAGAAGGGCCTCTCCGGCGGCATTCTCTATTTCCCGGATTATGCCGGCTACGCCGACCCGGCGAAGACCGACCCGGCCAAATCCCTCGCGCCATGGGACCTGCTCACCTGGGCTCTGACCAGTTTCGCGACGGTCGCAGAGGTCAAGGCGGCGATCGGCGACGTCGCCGTCATCCATGTCGTGCAGGAGGCGATGAAGATCGCGCCGCCAGTGCATTACACCTTGCACGATGCCTCCGGGGCCTCGCTGGTGATCGAGCCGGTCGATGGCAAGCTCAAGGTCTATGACAACCCGCTCGGCGTGATGACCAACGCGCCATCCTTCGACTGGCACCTCACCAATCTCAGGAATTATGTGAAGCTGTCGCCCGTCAACGCGCCGCCGCTGAAGGTCGGCGAGCAGTCCTTCGCGCCGCTCGGCCAGGGCTCGGGCATGCTCGGCATTCCCGGAGATMCGACGCCGCCATCGCGTTTCCTGCGGGCGCTCGGCTATACGATGTCCGTCGAACGCAAGCCGAGCGGCCCGGAAAGCGTCCGGCTGGCAGAGCATATCGTCAATAATTTCGATATTCCGAAGGGCTGGATCAGGCTGCAAGACAAGGGCCAGGGAGACAAGCCCAGGGAGCCGCTGGAATACACGCAATGGTCGACGGTGGCCGACCTCGTGAACCGGGTCTACTACGTCAAGACCTATGAGGATCCGGTCCTGCGCGGCATCGACCTGAAGAGCTTCGACCTCGACGCCAAGACGATCGTCAGCGCGGCGCTGGTGCCGGCGATGACGCCTCCCGCCCTGCCTTTCGCCAAACCCTGATCAGTGATCGCGTCCAGCCAGACGCCGGCGGCCATGGCCGTCCGGCCGCCTTGCCGCGGCGCACAGCCTTCATCCGCATCTCATCGATATCGCCAGGGCCGGGGGGCCACAGCACCATGACGTCAGCGACATCCGGCAAGCGGCATCGCTCCCGCCGGACCAGAGCCATGATCGGCGCGGCCGCCCTGCTTGCGGCGGCGGCGCCTGCTGCGGCAGCCGATCTCACCCMTGTCCGCATCGCGCAGGCAGGCGCCCCCCTCGCCCAGAGCGACTGGTCGGTCACCCTCAGCCCCTATCTCTGGGCGGCCTCGCTCAACGGGGATGCGGCCGTGCTCGGGATACACCGGCATGTCGACGTCCCGTTCCGCGACACCCTGAAGAATCTCGACCTCGGGCTGATGGGCAATCTCGAGATCCGCCGCGGCGCCTTCGGCGCCTATGTCAATGGCGAGTATGTCGATGTCTCCAGCGACGAAAAGATTGCCTCCCTCAACATCGGCACCGGCATGAAGTCCTATCTGGTCAGCGCCGGCGTGTTCTACCGCGTCTATCAGTCCGAACTCGGCGGCAATACCGTGTTCGGCGCACCCCGCGTCTTTGCACTGGAACCGACGGCGGGCGCCCGCTGGACGCGCCTGACGGGCCGCATCCGGGTCGCCGGGCTGCATGTTTCCGACAGCGAGAGCTGGCTCGACCCCTTCGTGGGGGCGAGGCTGAATCTCGACCTGACCGACCGCTGGAACCTCTTCATGGAAGGCGATGCCGGCGGCTTCGGCGTCGGCTCGCGGCTGAGCCTCAACGGACAGGCGCTTCTCGGCTACCGCACCACGCTGGCGGGCTACAAGACCATGGTTCGCACCGGCTACCGCGTCCTGCACCAGGACTACCGGGATGGCGGCTTCCAGTGGAAGGTCACTCAGCACGGGCCGATCATCGGTGCGTCGATCGAGTTCTGAGGCCCCAAGGACCGCCAAGCACGCTATCGCGGGCGGGCCTCGCAAATAGCGTTCGTGGCAGAGGCGGTCCGGAAGATGTCGATGAAGAGGCTGTGAAACTGGCGCGGGGCGACGACAAGGCTGCGGCAGTGCAGCGGGTCGCCCTCGCCATCGATTTCCGTCGCGATGCAGCCGGCTTCGCGGGCGATGATCACGCCCGCAGCGAGGTCCCAGAGATCGAGCTTGGCGCCCGAGGTCCAGAACCCGTCGAAGCGCCCTTCTGCGACGTAGGCGATCTCGAGGGCGGCGGAGCCCGGACTCCTGATCCCTGAAACCTGCGGCATGATGGCTGCCATTTCACGCGCGGCTTTTTCCGTGTCGCCCTTGCCATGATAGGGGAAACAGGTGCCGACGACGGCATGGGCGAGCGAGTTGCGCTTCGAGCCCGTGAGGCGCTGGTCGCCGAGAAAGGCGCCCTCTCCTTTCGCGGCCCAGAACATGTCGTGGCTGAGCGGATGATAGGTGACGCCCGCTGTCACCTCGTCGCCCTCCATCAGGGCGAGCGACACGGAAAACTGCGGGATGCCGTGCAGGAAGTTGTTGGTGCCGTCGAGGGGATCGATGACGATCCTGCGACCGTCACTGGCGCCTGGGGATGCGCCGCTCTCTTCGCCGAGCACCGCGATATCGGGCAGCGTGTCCCCGAGATGCGCGATGATCAGCCGTTCGGATTCGATATCCGCGGCAGAGACGAAATCCGACGGCCCCTTCTCCAGGATCGGCAGGGCGGCGAGGCGGGCGAAATTCCCGGCGAGCGATGCGCCGCCGATCCGGGCAGCCTCCTTCATGCACTCGACGATATGGCTCCTGGAACGCGTGCGGTCATGCATGGCGAAGTCTCGACTGGGGATTGTGAGTGCTGCGCCCGGTGCGGCTGCGTGAGCCCTGGCCGAACACAGGTTTGGAATGCGGCATCGCTCGCTGTGTCAGGCGGCCGGCAGGGTTCGGTGCGAGGGTGCGATCCGGCCCAACGCGGCTGCGTGCAGGGCGGAGTTTGCCGCGGCCAGACAATGCCCGCCCGAGCGGATCGTCAGCGGCGCGCCGTCCCAATCCGTCATGACGCCGCCGGCATGGGTGATCACGGCGACATGGGCGAGGTAGTCATGCGGATTCTCGAAGCGGTCGATGGCGATGTCGATCGCCCCGGAGGCCAGCCGTCCATAGGAATAGCAACTGCCGCCATAGACGCACCAATGGACGGAGGAGCGCAGGGCCTTGAAGGTCGGCAGGCTGTCCTCGTCATAGAGTTCGATATTGCTCGTCGACATCACCGCTTCCGACAGGAGGCGCCGGCCCGAGGTCGTGACGCGCGCGCCGTTCAGCGTCGTCGGAAAGCCCTCCGCGCCGACCCAGCGTTCCCGTGTCATCGGCTGGTCGATGACACCGAGGATCGGGACGCCACGATGGGTCAGAGCGACGAGCGTGCCGAAGACCGGGATGCCGGCGACGAAGGCCTTGGTTCCGTCGATCGGGTCGATGACCCAGACAAAATCCTCGTCCATTCCCTGCGAACCGAACTCCTCGCCGAGGATGCCATGGCCGGGATAGGCCGCTTCGATGCGGCGGCGGATCTCGGTCTCGGCGCGCCGGTCGATCTCGGTGACGGGGCTGTCGTCGCCCTTGGGGATGAAGGCGTTGTTGTGCCTTGCCGCCTCGCGGATGATCTCGCCGCTCGCCTCGACCAGCTCCTGGGCGAAGGCAATGAAATTCCTGATGTCGCTAGTCGGCATGTCTGACCTGTCCGGGGATCGCTGCGCGGCTCTTGAGCGGGCGCTGGTGCTTGCTGAGGCTGTATTCGGCGAATTTGAAGCAACGCGTGATGACGAGCGTGATCGAGAGATAGATCAGCGCAGCCATGATGAAGATCTCATAGGGCGAGAACGTATCGGCCACGATGGTATTGGCCACGCCGGTCAGCTCCATCAGCGTGATCGTGCTGGCAAGCGAGGTGCCCTTCAACATGCCGATAGCCTGGTTGCTATAGGCCGGCAGCATCAGCCGCAGCGCGATCGGCAGCACGATCAGCCGCTGGACCTGGAAGGCCGACATGCCGCAGGCGCGCGCCGCCTCGATCTCGCCGGCCGGCACGGCCTGGATCGCGCCGCGCAGGATATTCGCGGTATAGGCGGCGGAATGCAGGGCACAGGCCAGCAGGGCGCAGATGAAGGGCTTGCGCAGATACGGCCAGAGAAAGCTTTCGCGCACGAACTCGAACTGCGCGAGCCCGTAATAGACGATGAAGATCTGGACGAGCAGCGGCGTGCCGCGAAAGAAATAGACGAAGCAATAGATCGGCGCCCGTACCCCCCTGCTGCCATTCGCGTAGAGAATGCCGAGCGGCAGAGCGAGCACGAAGCCGATGATCTCGGTCAGCAGCAGAAGCTGCAGGGTGACGACCGCGCCTTCGAGCAGGCGCGGGATGCTCTCGATCATGAGCGAGATGTCCATGATCAGACCCTCCGCACGCCGCGGTTCGCGCGGGTCTCGAGACATTCGATGATGAGGGAATTGATGATGGTCAGCGTGAGATAGATGACCGCCGCGAGCAGGTAGAAATGGAACGGGCTGCGCGTCACCGAGGTGGCGAGATAGCTGACGCGCATCAACTCCTCGAGGCCGACGACCGAGATCAGCGAGGTGTTCTTGATCAGCGAGATCCAGATATTGCCGAGGCTCGGCAGGGCGTAGCGCCACATCAGCGGCATGCKGATATGGATGAACAGCGTCAGCGGCGACATGCCGAAGGCCTTCGCCGCCTCGATCTGACCCGGCGGGATGGCGAGAAAAGCGCCCCGGAAGATTTCGGCCGCATAGGCGCCGAAGACGAGGCTGAGCGCGAACACGCCGGCCGCCATCGCCGGGATCTCGACATAGACCTCCGGTCCCGCGATCCAGCGCAGCATCGCCGAGAGCGCAACCGTGCTGCCGAAATAGACCAGCAGGATGATGAGCAGTTCGGGCGTCCCGCGGACGCAGGTCGTGTAGAAATCACCCGCCGCGCGCAGGAACCGCGACGAGGAGAGCTTGGCGAGCGCAACCGCCAAGCCGATCGCGAGGCCCGCCAGCAGCGACAGGAACGCGACCTGGAGCGTGACCATCGTGCCCCAGAAGAGCTGCGTTCCCCAGCCCTGGAAGAGGTCTGCCGTCATGAATCGGTCCTGTCGGGGCGGAGGTCGCGCTGGGCCTTGTCAGCCGCGCGGGCGATGCCGGGCGGCGGCTAGCGCCGCCCGGAGAGCGTCACTGAGTCCAGACGCTGGGGAGCACCGTGAACTTCCAGTACTTCTGGTTGATCGCCTTGAAGGTCCCGTCGGCGAACATGCCCTTCAGCGCATTGTTGACCTTGTCGAGCAGTTCAGGCTCGTTTTTGCGCAGTCCGACGCCGACGCCGGGGCCGAAATATTTGATGTTCTCGAGTTCAGGGCCGATATACTTGAAGTTCTTGCCCTGGGCGTCCTCGAAGAAGCCCTCCATCTTGATCGGCCCGGCCATGATCAGGTCGACGCGGCCGGAGACGAGGTCGAGGAGCAGGGTCTCGTAGTTCTCGTAGCGCGAGATCTGCACGCCGGGGAACAGTTCGGTGAAATAGCGGTCATAGGTGCTGGAGCGGATCAGCCCGACGACCTTGCCGTCGAGGGCCTTGGGATTGGGCTGCCCCTCGGCGGTGACGGGCGCGAGCGTGGACGATTTCGGGCCAACGAACCGGCCGGTCGACGAGCGGTAGGGGATGCTGAAATCGATGCTCTTCTGGCGCGCTTCGGTGATCGAAAGGCTCGCGAGGATGAGATCGAATTTGCGCGCCGTCAGGGCCGGGAGCGCACCATCGAGCGACTGGCAGACGAATTTGAGGTCGAACCCTTCACGCTTGCCGATCTCACGGGCGATATCGACGTCAAAACCCGCCAGTTCGCCGCTGGCGGTGCGGTAGTTGAAGGGTGGATTGGTGCAGTCGGTGCCGATCTTCACCTCGCGGGCGAAGGCGGTGCCGGCCAGCAGCAGCGCTGCGCCCGACAGGAGGGCGAGAGCGGTCTTTCTMATGGTTCTTCTCCTCAAAGAACGCGCTGCAGAAAGCGCCTGCACCGTTCCGACATCGGGTTGCCGAAGATCTGATCGGGGCTGTTGCGCTCCTCGATCTTGCCCTCGTGAAGGAAGAGCACCTCGTTCGAGACCTCGCGGGCGAACGCCATTTCATGGGTCACGACGATCATGGTCCGCCCCTCCTCCGCGAGAACGCGCATGACGCGCAGCACCTCGCCGACGAGCTCGGGGTCGAGCGCCGAGGTCGGCTCGTCGAAGAGCAGCAGCTTGGGCTCCATCGCCAGGGCGCGGGCGATGGCGCAGCGCTGCTGCTGGCCGCCGGAAATATGAGCGGGGTAATGATAGCGCTTGTCGAACAGCCCGACCTTCGCCAGCAGCGCCTCGGCACGTTCGATCGCCTCGGCCTTCGCAACGCCCAGCACCTTGATCGGCGCGATCGTAACGTTCTCGAGCACGGTCAGGTGGCTCCACAGGTTGAAGCTCTGGAACACCATGCCCATCCGGCTGCGGATTCGGCTGATCTGCCTGGCGTTCAGCACCGGCGGGCGGTCTCCGCTGCGCTGGAGCTTGATCTCCTCGCCCTCGAAGGAGATCGTGCCGGATTCCGGGGTCTCCAGCAGATTGATGCAGCGCAGGAAGGTGCTTTTGCCCGAACCGCTGGCGCCGATCATGCAGATCACGTCCCGTTCGCGGGCCGCGAGGCTGACACCCTTGAGAACGGGAAAGTCGCCATAGCTCTTGTGGATGACGTCCGCGGTGAGGACGGTCTTCGCCTCCGGTCGAGACACGTGATCCTCCCCTTTGCATTGCTGGATCGGCTCTGTCCGACCTCGATTGGCAGGGACGGTATCGGCGGCTCCTGGCCGCCTCAAGTACCAATTTTTCCAAATGGTACAGACCAATTGCGCCGAGCCGCTTGACCCTGCCGCCTGCGGGCGGCTCAATCCGACCCGGTGAAGGGTGAGGTGGCGACGCGCACGCTTTCGGCCTCGCGAAGGGTGCAACAGGACATGAATTCGGCCTTCAACTATCCGTTCTGGAATGCGCTGGCGCTGGAGCGGGACGGGCCGGAACCGCTCTACGACCAGATCGCGGGGCAGCTCCGTGCGATGGTCGTGGCCGGCGCCATCCCCCGCGGAGCACGGCTGCCACCGCAGCGAAAGCTCTCGGACGAACTCGATGTCTCCCGCTCGACGATCGTGCTCGCCTATGCCCGCCTGAAGAACGAGGGCTATGCGCATGGCCGCACCGGCGCTGGGACCTATATCGAGACCGACCTGCCGGAGGATCTGCACCGCCGCCTGGACGCCCCGGCCCCAGCCGGGCCGCCGCGGCAGCCGCGCATCCTGGCAAGGCGTGGCAGCGCGCTGATGGGCCTGCCGCTCCCGAGCGAGCGTGAGCTCGGCTACGATCTCAGCCCCCTGCTCCCGGCGCTCGACGAATTGCCGTTCAGCGACATCCGCCGCAGCACCGCCGAATACTGGGGCTCTGAGCCCTGGCCCCAGTTCAGCTTCAGCGAGCGCCTCGGGCTCCCGGCCCTGCGTCAGCAGATCGCCAAATATCTCGGCGAATACGAGGGCGTGCCCTGCGCGGCCGAGCAGATCGCGGTCGTCGCCAGCACGACACAGGCCTTCATCCTTCTCGCCCAGCTGCTGCTCGACCCAGGCGACGGCGTCATCGTCGAGGATCCGGGCTATCCGACCCGGGTCGCCGCGCTCGTGGCGAATGGTGCCCGCGTCCTGCCGCATGCGGTCGATCATGACGGGCTCTGCGTCGATCGCTTCAGCGCGGAGACTGAGACCGCCCGGATGGTGATCGCCTCGCCGACCAATCAGTTTCCCTACGGCTCGACGATGCCGATGGCGCGCCGGCTTTCGCTGCTGGCCTGGGCCCGCGCACGGGACGCCTGGGTGATCGAGTATGATTACAGCAGCCCGATCGGC
This sequence comes from Allobosea sp. 05T439, assembly GCF_056396005.1. Lineage (NCBI taxonomy): Bacteria > Pseudomonadati > Pseudomonadota > Alphaproteobacteria > Hyphomicrobiales > Alloboseaceae > Allobosea > Allobosea sp. 05T439. Next base: position 148,452 of record NZ_JBFTKP010000003.1, read on the forward strand.
ATCAACCGCCAGCCCCTGGCTTCCCTGCTGTCGCTCGATACCGACCAGCGCGTCATCTTCATCGGCAACATCAACCGGATCTTCTCCCCGTCGCTCGGCCTGACCTATCTGGTCCTGCCCCCCGATCTGGTCGAGCTGTTCTACCGGGCCAAGCTGGTCTTCTCCTGCTATCTGCCGCCGCCGCTGCAGCAGATGGTGGCCGATATCATGGGCCGGGGCGTGCTGGCCCGGCATGTCAGGCGGATGCGGCTTCTGTATCGCGAGCGGGCGGCCATCCTCGTCGGAGCCCTGCGTGAGGCGCTCAGCGATCGGCTGGTCATTCCCGAGGTGACGGCGGGGTTGCATCTGACCGCCCATGCGCGCGGCCCGCTCGACGACCGCGCGGTCACCGATGCCGCCCGGCAGCGCGGCATCGATGTGCCGGCCCTGTCCCGCTACCGGCTGCAGAGCCAGGAGGCGACGGGGTTCATCTTCGGCTTCGGCAATACCGCGCCCGAGCGCATTCCGCCGGCGGTGCGGCGCTTTGCCGAGATCGTGGCGGCGACCTAGCGTGGCCGTGGCGAAGAATTTGAAATTTGACGCCGGGGCTCGAAGAAGCACCGGCCTGGGGGAGAACGAGATGATCGATGAGAATGGATTGGCGCAGCGCTTGATGCGCGAGCACGAGGAACAGGTGCGCTTCCGCCCGTTCGCGGCGGCGAGCGGCATCGCTTCGCTCGAGGACGCCTACAGGGTGCAGGACCGCTATGTCTCGCTGCTGCAAACCCGGTTCGGTGACGGGATCGGCTACAAGATCGGCCTGACCTCGCAGCGCATGCAGACGATGTGCGGCATCGACCAGCCGATCGCCGGGGTCGTCCTGGCCGACCGGCTGCACCATTCCGGCGCGAAGGTCGCAATCTCCGGCTATGGGCGGATCGGTCTCGAATTCGAGATCGCCGTGCGCCTAGCGAACGATCTTCCCGTCGGCGGCCCCGCCTTCACGCCCGAAACCGTCGCTGCCCATGTCGGCGGCGTCTGCGCCGCAATCGAGATCGTCGACGACCGCGCCGCCGACTATGCCGAGCTCGACGTGCTCTCGCTCGTCGCCGACAATTCCTGGAACGGCGGCATCGTCCTCTCCGAATTCCGCAGCGCATGGCCCGCGCTGGATGCGGTCACCGGCGTGGTCCACCGCAATGGCGTCGAGATCGACCGCGGCCACGGACGGGACGTGCTCGGCCACCCCTTCTCGCCCCTGGCCTGGCTGGCGAATGCGCTGGCGGCCAAGGGCCGGACGCTACGTGCCGGCGATGTGGTCATGACCGGCAGCCTGGTCACCACCCGCTTTCCGACCGAGACGGAAACCTACACTTTCGCGTTGGACGGCATCGGAGCCGTCGAACTCACTGTCGAAGCCGGCAAACCTGGCTGAAACAGGTTTGCTCCCGCCCCCTCTCCTTGCAGGCGTTTGTACCGTCGTGGCTGACTGGAAAGCCCCCGGTGCAGACTGTAAGCAAGAGCCATGGCGCAGCAGGACCATKATCTCTGTGTCCCGATCGATGCCGGACTTGTTCGACGATTGATCGCCGCACAATTCCCCGCATGGGCTGACCTGCCCATCGAGCCAATCGAGCCGGGCGGCTGGGACAATCGTACCTTTCGTCTGGGCGATCAGATGTCGGTCCGCCTGCCGAGTGCGGCTGCCTATGCGCCTCAGGTCGAAAAGGAGCGCCGCTGGCTGCCAAAGCTGGCGCCTCACCTCCCATTGCCGATCCCCGCGCCACTTGCCCTGGGCGCTCCAGCGGAGGCCTACCCGTGGCCATGGTCCGTCTATCGCTGGCTTGACGGCGAGCCAGCCGCGACCAACCCGATTGCCGATCTCACGCAGTTCGCCCGCTCGCTTGCCGGGTTTCTCGGCGCCCTTCAGCGCATCGACGCGACTGGCGGGCCGGCGGCGGGGCAACATAATTTTCATCGGGGTGGCAGGCTGGCGGTCTATGATGCAGAAGCCCGGGCTGCGCTTGCAGCGCTTGGGTGCCGCACCGACATCGCTGCGGCCGAGAGCGTATGGGCCGCCGCGCTCGGTTCGCAGTGGCGCGGCCCGCCTGTCTGGGTCCATGGCGATATTGCCCTTGGCAACCTGCTCATCAGGAATGGCAAGCTCTTTGCCGTGATCGACTTCGGGAGTTCGGGGGTCGGCGACCCTGCCTGCGACCTCGCGATCGCGTGGACGGAGTTTACCGGAGCGAGCCGCGACATGTTCCGTGCCGCGCTTTCCCTCGACGACGACACCTGGGCCCGCGCCCGCGGCTGGGCCCTGTGGAAGGCGCTGATCACGGTTGCCGGCCACGATCGCAACCAGCGCGATGCGGACAAATCATGGCAGGTGATCGAGCGCGTATTGGCGGACCACCGGCAGTTCGACGGCAAATAGGTGAACCCGAACATCCCCGCCGGGAGCGCGCCTCTCCGGGCTTATCCCGGCCGGCGGTTTGATCCATGGGATCCGCCGCTGTCCAGGCCATCCAGGCAATCTTCGAGCTGCCGAAGCAGGCTTTGCAATTCGGCAAGACGCTCGCTGCCGTAACGTCCCGTGATCTCGCGATAGATCGCCTCGGACTCGACGCCGGCCCGCTCGATCAGCTCAAGACCCAGCGGCGAGATCGAGACGAGCCCCCGGCGCAGATCGGCCTGCGAGGTGCGCCGCAGGATGAGGCCGCGTTCGTCGAGGTCCTTCAGGATGCGCGAAAGACTGGGCGCGAGCAGGAACGTGTCCTCCGCCAGCGCCGTCACCTCGATCGTGTTCACGGCCGTCAGGGCGCGCAGAACGCGCCACTGCTGCTCCGTMATGCCGAAATGCCGAAGGCTGGCACGGAAATGGCGCATCACCGCTTCCCGGGCCCGCAGCAGGGACATCGGCAGGGATTTGGAGAAATGGCGCAGGCGCACGCGCGCTGCCGGCTGCCCGGTTTCGGCAGGCAGGTCCAGGCCCTCGGCTGGCGTCCGGTCGCTCATCAATCCCCCCGCTGCCAGGAATGGCCTGGCCAGCCCCATTTTCCGGCCTGCCGAGTCGCCCTTTTCAGGCCGACATCTTCTCTGGAATACCGCGCTGCTTCAAATACTCGCGGTAATTGCTCGTCTTGAAATTGACCGTCTCATCGGCCTCTTCCATCTGCACGGAAATGCCGAGGGGCCGCGACGCGCTGACCGGGGCGAGCAGCGCCTTCACCGCCTCGAACACCCGGCTGCCCGCCGTCTTGCGGTCGGCCTCGGAGCGCCCGGCCGCGATCCGCAGCAGGACATGCACGAACGCGTTATCGGGGTGACCGTCGACGATGAGATAGTTCGCGACGGGCACGCCGCGCGTGCGCGCCCCGGCGAAGGGGAAGATGCTGCCGTCGCCGATCAGGGCATCCTGCACGGTCTTCAGCAGCGCGGGCACGTCGACGCTGGCTTCGAGATTGGTCGAATACTCGACCCAGATATGAGGCATGGATACGATCCGTTGCTGGATTAGCGGAGGGCGGCAGCGGCGGCAGTGATGCCGGCACCGACTGAGGGGACGGGGTGACCGAGCGCAACAAGCGTGCGTTCGAGAAAATGCAGGTCGGTCAGGATATCGGCTTCGCTGATCTGGCCCATCGTGCCGATGCGGATGACCCTGCCGCTCAGCCGGTTGCGCGCACCGGCGATCATCGTGTTGTAGGTCTCGTTGAGGTGCTTGACGATCGCCCCGCCCGTCAGGGGCTCGGGCACCGACGCGACGACAACGGTCTGGGAGGCCACGGCAGGATCACCGAAAGCCGGCAGGCCAAGCGCGACACAGCCGGCGCGGAGCGCGCCCGAGAGCCGCTCGTGCCGCGCGAAGACCTGCGGCAGCCCCTCCTCGTGAATCATCTTCAGCGCCTCGTGCAGGCCAAAGAGCAACGAGACCGGGCAGGTGAAGGCGGTCTCCTGGTTGTCGACGACGGCCAGCGCCTTGCGCATGTCCCAGTAGAAGCGCGGGCAGCGGTCGGTGCGCTCGATGACCTTGCGGGCCTTGTCGCTGACGCTGGCGAGGCCGAGGCCGGGCGGGCACATCAGCGCCTTCTGCGAGCCGGTGACGACGATGTCGACGCCMCACTCGTCCTGGCGCAGCTCCATGCCGCCGAGCCCGCTGATCGAGTCGACGAGGAACAGCGTCTCGCGCTCGCGCAGGAGCGCGCCGATGCCGGCAAGATCGGTCACCGCACCGGTCGAGCTCTCGTTATGGACAGCGATCACGGCGCGGTACTCGGCCTTGTCGAGCTCGGCGGCGACCCGCGCCGGGGTCGGCGCATGCCCCCATTCGCTCTCGATGACGTCGACCTGCGCGCCCAGTGCCCGCGCGATCTGGGCATAGCGCTCGCTGAACTGGCCGTGGACCAGCGCCAGCACTTTCTCGCCGGGAGCGAGAATATTGACGAGGCTCGCCTCCATCACGCCGGTTCCGGAGCTGCCGAAGACCAGCACCGGCGCCTGCGTGCCGAAGAGCGGCTTGATCAGGCGCTGGATCTCGCCCAGCACGACACGCATCTGCGCGCCGCGATGGTTGACGATCGGCAGCGCGGTGGCACTGCGCACGCGCTCGGGGATCGAGATCGGCCCGGGGATGCGCAGGCGATAGGGATAAGCGGCGGAAGGCGTCGTGCTCACGGGGTTCAGGCTCCGGACTGGAATGATGGCTGCGGCTGGGCCGGCCGGTTAGTGAATGACCTGCTGGATGAACTGGCGGGCGCGCTCGGTTCGCGGCGCAGAGAAGAAGGCGTCCGGCGTCCCGACTTCGGCGATGGCGCCGTTATCCATGAAGACGACCCGGTCAGCCACGGCGCGCGCAAAACCCATTTCATGGGTGACGCAGATCATCGTCATGCCGGTGCCGGCGAGCTCGATCATCACGTCCAGGACCTCCTTGACCATCTCGGGATCGAGTGCGGAAGTCGGCTCGTCGAAGAGCATGACGTCCGGTTCCATGGCGAGCGCCCGGGCGATAGCGACGCGCTGCTGCTGGCCGCCCGAGAGCTGGTTCGGGAACTTGCGGGCCTGCTGGCCGATATGGACGCGTTCGAGCAGCTCCATGGCCTGGGCTTCCGCCGCGGCGCGCGGCAGGCGCCTGAGCTTGATCGGGCCGAGCGTCAGGTTGTCGAGGATCGACAGATGCGGGAACAGGTTGAACGACTGGAAGACCATGCCGACGCGCTGCCGGATCTTCTCGATATTGTCGTCGCCCTGAGACACGGTCTCGCCGCCGACCGTGATCCTGCCACCCTCATAGTGCTCGAGGCCGTTGATGCAGCGGATCATCGTCGACTTGCCCGAGCCCGACGGGCCGCAGACCACGATGCGTTCGCCCTGCTTCACCGCAAGGTCGATGCCGCGCAGGACGTGGAACTGCGAGAACCATTTATCGACGTTCTCGAGCCGGATGATGGGATTTTCCATGATTGCAATACCCGATGCGGTCAGGCCCGGTCGGCCCGTGCGAAGCCGCCCTCGATGGCGCGGCTGTAGCAGGACAGCCCAAAGCTCATGAGCCAGAAGACCAGCCCGACGACGAAGTAACCCTCGGCCTGCGAGCCGACCCAGAGCGGGTCCGCGACGCCGGCGGAGACGATGTTGAGCAGGTCGAACAATCCGACGACCATCACCAGCGTCGTGTTCTTGAGCAGCGAGATGGTGGTGTTGACGATGCCGGGCACGACCTTCCGGATCGCCTGGGGCAGGATGATGTAGAGCATCGTGCGCCAGTAGCCGAAGCCGAGCGCCATGGCCGCCTCGTACTGCCCCTTCGGCAGCGCCTGCAGGCCTCCGCGCACCACCTCGGCCATGTAGGCAGCCTCGTAGAAGATGATGCCGACCACGGCGAGCGCGAGCGGATCAGGCTTCATGCCGGAAGGCAGGAAGAAGGGCAGCATCACGATGGCCATGAACAGCACCGTGATGAAGGGCACGCCGCGGCAGAATTCGATGAAGCCGATGCAGAACCAGCGGACCAGCGGCATCTGGCTGCGCCGCCCGAGCGCGAAGAGCGCGCCGAAGGGCAAGGAGAAGCTGATGCCGGAGACGGCAAGGATCAGCGTGAGCAGGAGCCCGCCCCATTTGTCGCTGGGCACCACCGGCAACCCGGCGACCCCGCCATGCAGCAGGACGAAGGTGACGACCGGCAGGACCACCATCATGAACAGGCCGGCATAGCCCTTCCCCGGAATGCGGGGCACCATCAGCCAGGTCAGCCCGGCGATCAGCAGGGCAAAGACGGTATCCGGGCGCCAACGTTCCAGCGGAGGGTAGAAGCCGTAGATGAACTGCGAGGCCTTGGCTGCAACGAAGCCCCAGCAGGCACCGCCCGGCACGCAATCGGCCCGGCTTGCAGCGGTCCAGGTCGCCTTGAACAGCGCCCAGGGCAGGATGGTCCAGGCGATCGCCCCGAGGATGAGGGCGACCGCGAGCGACAGCAACGCGTCGCGCCAGGAGGCGAAGATGCGCCGGCGCAGCCAGAGCGCGATCCGGGCCGGCGCACCGGCATGGGCGGCCGGGCGGCGCGGCGTATCGGAGATGAGGGCGGCTTCGGTCACCGTTCGACGATCCTGGTCATGTGGTTGAACAGGTTGATCAGCGCGCCGATCAGCAGGCTGATCGCGAGATAGACGGCCATGGTCATGCCGACGATCTCGATGGCGCGGCCGGTCTGGTTGATGCTGATGCCGGTGAAGACGCCGACGAGATCGGGATAGCCGATCGCCACCGCGAGCGAGGAGCCCTTGAGGATATTGAGATACTGGTTCGACAGGGGCGGCAGCAGGACGCGCACCGCCTGCGGGATCACGATGAAGCGCAAGGTCCACCACCAGCCGAAGCCGAGCGCGGCCGCGGCTTCGCGCTGGCCCTTGCTCACGGACTCGATGCTGGCGCGTACCAGCTCGCCGATGAAGGCAGCGTTGTAGATCGCCATGGCGAAGACGAGTGCCGTCAGCTCCGGCACCAGGGCCCAGCCGCCGATGAAATTGAACCCTTTGAGCTGCGGCACGGAGACCGAGACCTGCGTGCCTGTCAGCGCGACAGTGAGGACCGGCAGGAGCACGAGCACCGCCAGCGACGGCAACCAGGCGTTCACCGAACGCCCCGTGCGCTCGGCATAGGAGGTCAGGCTGCGGAACAGGGCGAGCGCCGCAACGACTGCAATGAGGATGGCGATGACCAGGAGCCCCGGGCGATCGCTTGTCAGCGCCGGCAGGAAGACGCCGCGGTTCGAGAGATAGACCATGTCGCCGATACCGACGGCGACGCGCGGAGCGGGAAAGGCCCGGAGCGCGACATTGTACCAGATCAGGATATGGAGGAGCTGCGGCAGGTTGCGGACGAGCTCGACATAGATGCGAGCGGCGCGCGACACGGCCCAGTTGCCGGAGAGCTGCGCGATGCCGATGGCGAAGCCCAGGATCGTCGAGAGCACGATGGCGATCGCCGTCACCAGCAGCGTGTTGGTGATGCCAACGAGGAAGACCCGCCAGTAATTGTCGCTCGACGTATACGGGATCAGGTGGAACGCGATCTCGAAGCCCGCCTCCTGCCACAGGAAGTCGAACCCGAGCTTGAGGCCGCGGGCCGCGAGATTGTCGTAGAGGTTGCCGATGGCGACATGGGCCACCCAGGCCAGCGCGACCACGAGCAGCGCCTGGAAGACCCAGCCCATGACGCGGCGGCGTCCCGGCAGCGCAGTACGCTGAGATGATCGAACGGCAGGTGTGGTGGTCATTGTCCGGCTTGTCTGCGTGTGGGGAGATCGAGGCCGGCGGCTGGCGCCGGCCTCGCGCCTTTCGCTCAGCGGAGCAGCGGCGACGACATCAGGCCCTTGTTGTTCCAAAGGTTGTTGAGGCCGCGCTCGAGCTTGATCGGGCTCTTGTTGCCGAGATTGCGCTCGAACATCTCGCCGTAATTGCCGACGGCCTTGATCGCGTTGAGCGCCCAGTCATTGCCGAGCCCGAGCTTGACGCCGAAATCACCGGTCACGCCGAGCAGGCGCTGGACCTCCGGCGAGGTCGAACTCGCCTTCAGCTTCTCGACATTGGCCTGGGTGATCTCCAGCTCCTCGGCGGCGATCAGCGCATTGAGCGTCCAGCCGACGATATCCCGGAAGCGGCTATCGTCCTTGCGCACGACCGGGCCGATCGGCTCCATCGAGATCAACTCGGGCAGCACGACCCAGTCATCCGGCTTGCCGAGCTTCGACACGGCTCCGGCCAGGGCGCTCAGAACATTCGCATAGACGTCGCAACGCCCGGTTTCGAGGTTCTTCTCGTTCTGGTCGCGCGAATTGGCGGCGACCGGGGTGAACTTCAGGCCGTTCTTGCGGAAATAGTCGGCGAGGTTCAGCTCGTAATTGGAACCAGCGGAGACGCAGATCGACGCGCCATCGAGCTCCTTGGCGCTTTTGACGCCGAGCGACTTCTTCGCCAGGAAGCCCTGGCTGTCATAGAGATAGGCGCCGGGCCAGGCGACGTTCAGCTCGATATCGCGAACAAAGGTATGCGTGGCGGTGCGCGCCAGCAGATCGATGCCGCCCGACTGGAGCGTGGCGAACGCCGTCTTGATCTCGAGCGGCACGAACTTGATCTTCTCGGCATCGCCCAGCACGGCGGCGGCGACGGCACGGCAGAAATCGACCTCGAAGCCATTCCATTTCGCTGCGCTGTCGAGCGTGCTCATGCCGGTCTGCACGCCGCTGGACACGCCGCAATTGAGCAGCCCGCGCGCCTTGATCGTCTTCTGCGTGTCGCCGCTCTGGGCCGAAGCCACTGTCACGGCAGCCAGCATGCAGCCGGCAGCGAGGGTCCATTTGTTGCGCAGATATCCGAGCATTCCAATTCTCCCAGCAATTCCTACGGAGCGGTCATCGCGATCGGGGCCGCTCCGAAAACCGGGCCCCGATCTCACATAACAAGTTAATTATCAAGTTAATTATATCGGAGCGGGGAGCCGAAGAGATTGCATTCCCATTCCGATTTGATCTGGTTTGTCAGATGCTTGACTACGCGCCGGGGCTGCCGTCGCCATGACCGGGGCTGCATGGAGAGCCGACGGCTCCCCTGCCGAACGCATGCGGTGCGGCGCCCCCGCCAGCACTCCACCACTGGAGCCGAACGCCGCAAGCCGGCGCCGGCGCGACACGGCGCCGCGGGGGCCGTGGCCGCCCTCCGGGGACGCCGCCCCTTGCCCTTAGGGCAGAGGGAGCGACAGGCGTCTGCCTATTCGAAGAAGCAGCTGACGCTGCCCAGCGGGCCGTAATCGCCGGTGATGGTGTCGCCATGCCGCGCTTCCACCGGGCGAATGAAGGAGCCCGCCAGGACGATCTGGCCGGCCTCGATATGGTCGCCATAGGCGGCGAGCCGGTTCGCAAGCCAGGCGACGCCACGGGCGGGATGGTTCAGCACGCCAGCTCCGAGCCCTGTCTCCTCGACCTGGCCGTTGCGCGAGACGATGGCGCCGACCCAGCGAAGATCGACCTGGTCCGGCCGCATGGCACGGCCCCCGACGACGATGCCGGCATTGGCGGCATTGTCGGCGATCGTGTCGACGATAGTGCGGGCCTTCCCGCTCTGCGGATCGACGCGCAGAATGCGGGTATCGAGGATCTCGAGCGCCGGAGTGATGTAGTCGGTGGCATTGAGCACGTCGAAGATCCCGATATTGGGGCCCTTCAGCGGCGCCTTCATCACGAAGGCGATCTCGGCCTCGATCCGCGGCTGGATGAAGCGGTCCTTCGGCACGCTGTCGCCATCGGCGAACATCATGTCGTCGAACAGCACGCCTGAATCCGGGATGTCGATATTCAGCGCGTATTGCATCGCCTTGGAGGTCAGGCCGATCTTCCAGCCGATCACCTTTCGACCGGCGGCGATCTTGTGCTTCACCCAGGCGCCCTGGATGGAATAAGCGTCATCCATCGTCATCTGAGGATGCCTGAGCGACATCAGCCCCGTCTGGCGGCGCGTCCGTTCGGCCTCGTCGAGGCTCAGCGCCGCGGCGGCGATTTCATTGGCGTTCAGCATCGATCAGGCCTCGTCGGCAATGGTGTTGCGGAGAAGGCCGATCCCCTCGGCCTCGACCTCGACGACGTCACCGGGCTTCAGCCAGACCGGCGGCTCCAGGCGAGCCCCTGCCCCGGTCGGCGTGCCGGTGACGAGGATGTCGCCCGGCACGAGCGTGGTGAAGGTCGAGATGTAGCTGATGATCCGGCGGAAGGAGAAGACCATCCGGCTGGTCCGGTCCTCCTGGCGCAGCTCGCCGTTGACGCGGGTCGTCAGCGCGATATCGGCGATCTGCGCCTCATCGCTGAAGGGAACGAGCCATGGCCCGATGGAGCCCGAGCGGTCGAAATTCTTGCCCTGCGTGACGTTGAACTTGGCGTGCCGAACCCAGTCCCGGATCGTCCCCTCATTGCAAAGCGACAGGGCCGCGACATGGTTCAGCGCGTCGCGCTCGGCGATGCGGCGCCCCGCTTTGCCGATGACGATGACGATCTCGCCCTCATAATCGAGCTGCACGCTCTCGGGCGGGCGGATCAGCGGCTGGTCATGACCGGTGAAGGAGCGGGGAAAGCGCGGGAACAGGGAGGGATTGGCCGGGGCGGCCTGGCCATCCTTGTATTCGGCGTTGCGGTCGGGAAAATTGACGCCCACGCAGATGATCTTTTCGGGCGCGGCAATCGGAAGCTCGTAGCGGATCGCCTGGAACGGCAGATCCGGAGACAGCCCCGCCGCCGCGTCGGCAAGCTTCGCAAAGGCGCCCTCGGCTACCACCTCCTTCAGGCTCGGCCACCGAGCCGAGAAGCGGCTGGACAGGTCAATGACGCCCCCTTCCACGGCCAGGCCGTATCCGGCGCGGTTTTCAGCGGAGAAGCTGACGAATCTGGGGGCAAGCATGAATCCGGTCCTTCTGTCGCCTCGTGCCTTTGGCCGAGATCGACGTCTTCGAGAGTTGATTGCCAGGGGGATGGCGACGCGGCGGGCTGGCTTCAGCAACGGCGCAGGACCACACCGCCACGCAGGATTTATGATTATCATGTTAATTAGATAGCATGACCCGATCAAGAGGCGATCCGGCCTTATCCCCTACCCTGCCCTGACGTCCTGAGGTCGCGGCGGACATGTCGGGAAACCGCGCAGCGAAACCTGCGGTTCCGCATCGGCGCGCCATCGCTACGTGATCGATAGACGAGCAGTGGGACCACCGGTGCCCGCCCTTCACATCTGGGGAAGGCCGCCGTGACCGTTGGCGCCCATGCCGACGTCCCGTCAGCATTCCAGCCATCTCGGCGATCCGACTGACGCTTGACAGCCCGCTCGATCAAACCATAGCATATCAAATAACAAAATGATGTTTCATTATATGAAATGAAACACAGAGGGACGCTCCTTGACGCTCGATACCGACAAAGCCTCCGCCAAAGCTGTGCCTGCCGGCACAAGCACGCTCGACCTCGCCCTGCAGGCAGTCGAGTATCTGGTCCTGCAGAGCCGCCCCGTCGCACTGGCGCAGATTGCCGAGGCGCTCTCCTCCTCCAAGGCCACCATCTACCGGCATCTGGTGACGCTTCAGCGCCACGGCTTCGTCCGGCAGGATCCGAATACCGGCCGCTACGATGCCGGCATCAAGCTGATGGTCCTCGGCGAGGCGCTGCGACAGCGCTTCGATATCGTCTCGGCAGCACGCGAGGAGTTGATGACGCTCCGCGACCGCTCCGGCCAGGCCGTGACGCTTTGCGACGTGATCGATGAGGAATTGATCGTCCTCGAGCTGATCCAGGGCCGCACGATGATCGAATTCGCGATGCGGCCGGGCACGCGGCTCGCCTTCCACGCCAGCGCGCATGGCAAGATCTGGCTCGCCTTCGGCTCGCCGGAACGCAGTCGCACCGTTGCAGCCGGCGAGTTGAAGGCGTGGACGCCGAGCACGATCGTCTCCGGTGAGGCGCTTCTGGCGGAAATCGCACGCGTCCGCGAGTGCGGCTGGGCCACTGCGCCCGACCAGGTGATCACCGGCGTCAACACGCTGGCCGCCCCGGTCTTCGACCACCGCAAGGCGCTGGTCGGCTCGATCGCCATCGTCGGCTCCACGCAATTCATCGCGCCAGAACCCGATCCCGAACAGATCCGCGAAGTCGTCGGCGCAGCCGCACGCATCTCGCGCGGATTGACCTGGAAAGACTGAGATCATGACCTATTCCTTGGCCGTCGATATCGGCGGCACCTTCACGGACATCGTCCTGCGCGACTCCCGCGGCAGCCTCAGCGTCGACAAGACACTGACCACCCACCACGACCTGCTGGAGGGCTTCTTCCGGGGTGTCGATTCCGTGCTGGGCAAGGCCGGCATCGCGGCCGGCGCGATCGATGGTGTCGTGGTCCACGCCACCACGGTCGTCACCAACGCGCTGATCGAGCGCAAGGGGCTGCCGACGGCGCTCGTCGTCACGGAGGGCTTCCGCGACGTGCTCTCGATCCGCAACGAGCACCGCTATGACATGTACGATCCGCAGATCGAGTTCCCCGAGCCGCTGGTGACGCGCGAGCTGACCTTCGGCATCAAGGAGCGGGTCCTGGCAGACGGCACCCTCGCGCTTGCTCCGGCAGCCGAGGACATTACCGAACTCGCAGCCGAGATCCGCGCCTCCGGTGCTCGCGCCATCGCGATCTGCTTCCTCAACAGTTTCGCCAATCCTGAAAACGAGGTCGCGGTCGCGGCTGCCCTCTCTCGCGAACTCAACGACGTGTTCATCTGCACCTCGGCCGAGGTCGCGCCGCAGATCCGCGAATACCAGCGCGCCTCGACGGCGACGGTGAATGCCTACGCCATGCCGATCTCGCAGCCCTATCTCAAGCGGCTGAGCGACCGGCTGCGCGTCGAGGGTTTCGCCAACACGCCGCTGATCATGCTGTCCTCGGGCGGCGTCGTCGGCGCCGAGACAGCGGGCAAAAATCCCGTGCGCATGATCGAGAGCGGTCCGGCAGCCGGCGCCCTTGCTGCCTGCCACTATGCGGAGCTGCTCGGTATCGATCGACTGATGTCGTTCGACATGGGCGGCACCACGGCCAAGGCCTGCCTGATCGAGAACCGTACGCCGCTGATCACCGGGCTGTTCGAGGTCGACCGGCGCTACCGCTTCCGGGAAGGCAGCGGCCTGCCCGTCACGGTGCCTTCGATCGACCTGATCGAGATCGGCGCCGGCGGCGGCAGCATCGCCCATGTCGACGATCTCGGCCTGCTCAAGGTCGGGCCCGAAAGCGCGGGCTCCAATCCGGGACCTGCCTGCTACGGCCGCGGCGGCAAGAACGCGACCGTCACCGATGCAGATCTCGTGCTCGGCCTGATCGATGCCGAGAACTTCCTCGGCGGCGACATGTCGCTCGACAAGGCAGCCTGCGACGCCGCGATGGCGCGGCTCGGCGATGCGCTCGGCCTCAACGCCGTCCAGGCGGCGCGCGGCATCTACCGCATCGTCACGGAGGCCATGGCCTCGGCGGCGCGGACCCACGCCACCGATCGCGGCGTCGATTATCGCGGCCTGCCGCTCTTCGCCTTCGGGGGGGCCGGTCCGTTGCACGCCTGCGGCGTCGCGGACCTGCTGCAGAGCACCAGCGTGATCGTACCGCCGCAGTCGAGCGTGCTGTCGGCCTTCGGCACGCTCGTCACGCCGGTCCGGCTCGATCTGGTGCGCAGCGACCTGACGCGGGTCGACCATCTCGACTGGGGCCGCGTCGATCGTGTGCTCGGCGAGCTCGAGAGCGAGGGGCTGACGGCGCTCGGCGTATCCGGTTGCGCGGCGTCCGACGTCACGATCCTCATCGGCGCGGACATGCGCTATGTCGGCCAGCAGCACGAGGTCACGATCATCTTCGAGACCGACCCGCGCAAGAGCCGTGACAGCGCAGCGCTGACGGCACAGTTCGAGGCGGCCTATCGCACCCTCTACGGCGTCAACCCCTCGCATGTCCCGATCGAACTCGTGACCTGGCGCGTCGTGGCACGCGGTCCCCTGCCGCATTTCGACAGCCAGGCCCGGCCCCAGAACACAGCCGGTGCACCCAAGCGTCATCGTCCGGTCCATGCCTGGGAAGACGGTCAGTCGGTGCCGGTCTACGAGCGCTCCGCCCTCGCCACCGGCCAGACCATCGCCGGCCCCGCCATCATCGAGGAGCGCGAGACCACGACCGCGCTGCCCCCGGGCTGGAGCGCGACGATCGACGCGCTCGGCTGCATCGTCGCCACGAAAGGCTGAAATCCGATGGACGGAGTCGAACTCGAAATCCTCTGGTCGAACCTGATCGGTATCGTCAACGAACGCGCCAAGGCGCTGCAGCGCATCGCCTTCAGCCCGATCGTGCGCGAAGCCGGCGACCTCGCCTGCGCGCTCTTCGACCAGCGCGGACGCATGGTGGCGCAGGCCAATACCGGCACACCCGGCCATATCAACTCGCTCGCCATCGCGGGAGCCCATCTCGTGCGCCTGTTCGAAGGGCGGTGCGAACCCGGCGACGTGCTGATCACCAACGACCCCTGGCTCTCGGCCGGGCACTTCTTCGACATCACGATCCTGACGCCCATCTTCAACGGCACCAAACTGCTCGCCTATATCGGCTCGACCATCCACCACACCGATATCGGCGGCTACGGCATCGGCGCCGGTGCCCGCGACGTGCATGAGGAAGGCCTCTGGATCCCGCCGCTCAAGCTCTACGAGCGCGGCAAGCCGAGCGAGATGCTGCACGACATCATCCGCCGCAATGTGCGCACGCCCGACGCCGTCTTCGGCGACCTGTCGGCGCAGGTCTCTTCCGGCGAGGCCGCCGCCGAGCACCTGATCACGCTGTGCGAGCGCTACGGCATCGAGGACATCGAGGCCCTGTCCGACGAGATCATCGATCGCTCCGAGGAGGCGACGCGCAACGCCATCCGCAAGCTGAAGCCCGGCACCTATCATGGCGAGGCCGTCTTCGACGTTCCCGGCGGCGAGATCATCACCTTGAAGAGCGCCGTCACCGTCGATGCCGAGAGCGGTTCGATCATCGTCGACTTCGACGGTTCCTCACCGCAGACGACGACCGGCATCAACGTGGTGCTGAACTACACCCACGCCTATTCGACCTTCGCGATCCGCTCCTGCCTCAATCCGGACCTGCCGAACAACACCGGCTCGCTCGCGCCGATCGAAGTCCGCGCTCCCGTGGGCTCGATCATCAACTGCGCCTATCCTGCGCCGGTGAATGCGCGCCATGTGGTCGGCATGTACGTCCCGATGCCGATCCTGAAGGCGCTGCATCAGGTCATGCCGGAACGGGTCCTGGCGGAAGGATCAGGCGCGGTCTGGACCATTCAGATCCAGGGCCGGCGTCCGAGCGGCGAACCCTTCACCTCGTCGATGTTCAACTATTCCGGCGGCATGGGCGCGCGCGCCGGCAAGCCGGGGCCGAGCGCCACCTGCTATCCGACAGGGGTCGCGGCTGTGCCGATCGAGATCCTGGAAGCAGCGATGCCGATCGTCTTCGACCGCAAGGAACTGCGGCCGGGGTCCGGCGGCAAGGGCCGGATGCAGGGCGGGGACGGCCAGATCATCCAGTTTCACATGCGTACCKACCATGCTTGGCTGCTCAACGCGGTGCCGAGCCGGCTCGAACGCGGGCCTGACGGGATCGATGGCGGCCTGCCGGGGGCGCCCGGGCGCTTCCTCGTCAACGGCACATCCGTCAGCGAGGCGAAGAAGCTGACGATGAAGGCCGGCGACGTCGTGCTGCTGGAGACGCCCGGCGGCGGMGGCTACGGCAAGCCGGCGGCCTGAGAACTGCCATCGGGCGCAAGACCAGATCGTTGCACAAGACCAAGAAAAAGGCGGAGCCCCGCACCGGGGCGACCAGTCGAAGCCAAGGGAAACCGGGAGGACAGTTGATGAAGCAGACCCTATTTGCGGCCGGCATCGCCGCAAGCGTCGCGATGGTCGGCGCGGCGCCCGCCCGCGCGCAGGAGCCCTACAAGATCGGCGTCTCGGCAGGTCTGACCGGCTATGCCGCGACGGTCGATCGCGCCTGGCGCGACGGCGTTGAACTGGCGGCCGCGGCGGTGAACGCCAAGGGCGGCGTCATGGGCCGCAAGATCCAGGTTGTCGTCGAGGACAACCGATCCGAGCCGCAGGAGGCGGTGACCGTCTATCGGAAGATGCTGAGCTCGGACAAGGTCGACGTCTTCGTCAGCGGCTGCGTCTCGGCCGGCAATTTCGCGGCCGCCGGCCTGCTCTTGCGCGCCAAGGTGCCGATGATGCTGTGCTCGATCCTGCCGCAGCAGGCCGAGCACCTGCCCTGGGCCTTCACCACCCTGCCGCCGGCCGGCTTCGAGGTCGACAAGCGCCTGGAATACCTCAAGGAAAAGACGCAGATCCGAAAGATCGCGGTGCTGCATGACCCGACCCCCTACGCCAATCTCCAGAAGGGCGTGGCCGAGCGCAACGCGGCCAAGTACGGCCTCGAGGTCGTCTCTGTCGATCAGTACAAGCAGGACGACCCTGATCTCAGCGTCCAGATCAGCAAGGCGCGTTCGGCGGGCGCCGAAGCGATCCTGAAGATCGGGCTCGGCGGCACGACGCTGACCGCGGCCAAGAACATCAAGCAGCTCGGCGCCGACATGCTGCTGCTGACGAGCCTCGAGGACCTGGCCGTGTTCGGTCCGGTCTCCGAGGTGCTGGGCGACAAGTTCTTCTTCGTCGCCTCGCCGTCGCAGGTCTATGAGGCGCTGCCCGAGGGCACCCTCAAGACCGGCATCAAGGCCTTCCTCGAGCCCTGGCGCGAAAAATACAGGGATCGCGACCCGAACTGGGCCTCGCGCGGCTGGGACGGCGTCATGCTGACGGTCGCCGCGATCGAGAAGGCGAAGTCCTTCGAGGGCGAGAAGGTTCGCGCCGCCTATGAGGAGTTGACCGGCTTCCAGGGCACGACCGGCATCTACAATTTCCGGCCGGACCTGCATCAGGGCATCACCGAGAACCCCTTTGTGCTGGCCACCATCGAAGCCGGCAAGGTCAAGGTGGTGCAATGAGCCTCGCGGTCGCGACCAAGATAGAAGCGAGCGCTGCTCCGCCGATCCTGGCCGCGACCGGCCTCTCGGCGCGCTATGGCCATGTCGAGGCGCTGCACGGGGTCGATCTGCACATCGGCGAGGGCGAACTCGTCGCCGTGCTCGGCCCCAACGGGGCCGGCAAGTCGACGCTGCTGCGCGCGATCATGGGGCTCTCCGCCAATAGCGGCGAGGTCCGTTTCCGGGGCCAGGCGCTGTCGCGGCACGATGCAGTCGCGGTCGCTTCGCGCGGCATCGTGCTGGTGCCGGAGGGGCGCGGTCTCTTCGCCCCGATGTCCGTTGCCGACAATCTCGAACTCGGCGCCTATCGCTTGCGGGACAAGGCCGAATTCAACCGCCGGCGCGAGCGCGTGCTGACCCTGTTCCCGCGCCTGAAGGAACGGCTCGGACAGGCCGCAGGCTCCATGTCCGGCGGCGAGCAGCAGATGCTCGCCCTTGGCCGTGCGCTGATGGCCGGGCCGAAGCTGCTGCTGCTCGACGAGCCCTCGCTCGGCCTCGCGCCGCGCGTCACCGAGGAAATCCTGGAGACGCTCGGCCTCCTGAACCGCGAAGGCCTGGCGATCGTGCTGGTCGAGCAGAAGGCGCCGCTCGCGCTCGAACTTGCCAACCGCGTCTACCTGCTTTCGCTCGGGCGCATCGTCGCCGAACTCGATCCGCGTGACATCACCTCCCATGACGAACTCGCTCAGCATTACTTCGCCTGAACGGCGCCCGCTCAGGCTGGTGGGCCTGCTGCCCTGGCTCTTCGCCGGGCTCGTCGTCGGCTATGCCATGATCGTGGGCGGCTATGCCGCAACGGTCGTCGCCTTTGCGCTGATCTACGCGGTCTTCGTGACCGGGCTGAACCTGTTCATGGGCTTCGCCGCGCAGGTTTCCTTCGGGCAGAACGCCTTCGCCGCGATCGGCGGCTATATCTCCGCCGTGCTGACCGCCACCCATGGCTGGAGCCCCCTGCCCGCCATGGTGCTCGGCATCGTCGCGGCCGTGATTGCCGCCGCGATCGTCGGCTATCCCGCGCTCAGGCTGAAGGGCCATTACCTCGCGATGGGTACGCTGGCCATCGGCCTGATCACCTACGAGATCACCGTCGAATGGCAGTCGGTGACGCAGGGCTATATGGGCATCTCCGGCATCCCGCCCTTCGGGATCGGTCCCTATGAGATCACCTCCGACCGCGGCCAGCTCATCCTGCTCTCGCTGGTTGTCGCGGCTTGCGCCTTTGCGGCAGCGCGCATCCGCCGCTCGCGTTTCGGCCGAGCGCTCTCGGCTGTCGCCGGCAGCGAGGAGGCGGCGACGGCGCTCGGCATCGACGTCGCGCGCTACAAACTCGCGGCCTTCCTGCTCTCGGCCGGTTTTGCCGCGCTCGCGGGCTCGCTCTTCGTGCATGTCGTCGGCTTCGTCAGCCCCGAGGTCTTCGGGCTGCACATGGTCATCGTCACCTTCACCATGCTCTATGTCGGCGGCATCGGCACGGTCGCCGGACCTTTGGTCGGGGCGCTGATCGTCAGCCTGCTGCCGGAGACTTTTCGCGCCTTCAAGGACTATCAGGACCTCGCCTATGGCGCGGCGCTGATCCTGCTGCTGATCTATGCGCCGCGCGGCCTCGCCGGCCTCTTTGCCCCGCGGGGGCGCTCGTGAGCCGGCTTCGCCTGGACGGCGTGACGCGCCGCTTCGGCGGCCTCGTCGCAGTCGACGATGTCTCGTTCGAGGTCCCTGCCGAGGGCGTCACCGCCGTGATCGGCCCCAATGGCRCCGGCAAGACGACGCTGTTCAACCTGATCTCCGGCTTCCTGCCGCCGAGCGCAGGCCGGATCGTCTTCGAGGGCAAGGACATCACCGGCCGGCCGCCCGCGGAGATCGCCACTGCGGGACTGGTGCGGACCTTCCAGCTCGTCAAGCTGTTCGAGGATCTGAGCGTGCTCGATAACGTCAAGGTCGGGTGTCACCTGCAGGGCAAGGCCGGCCTGTTCTCGGCATTGCTGCGGCCGGCCTCTGCCCGCCGCGAGGAGGCAGCCGTCGAAGCCCGGGCGCGCGACCTCCTCGCCTTCGCCGGTCTCGCAGGGATGGCCGACGAACCGGCATCGGGCCTGCCCTATGGCCGCCAGCGCATGCTTGAACTGGCGCGCGCCATGGCGGCGGGGCCACGGCTCATCCTGCTCGACGAGCCGGCGGCCGGCCTGAATACCGAGGAATCAGCCGTGCTCTCGCGCACCATCCGGCGCATCGCCGACGAAGGCACCAGCGTGCTCCTGATCGAACACGACATGACGCTGGTGATGAATACCGCCGACCGCGTCGTCGTGGTGGATTTCGGCCGCAAGATCGCAGAGGGCACGCCGGCCGAGGTCCGCGCCGACCCGGCCGTGATCGCGGCCTATCTCGGCACCGGCAAGTCTTTCTCGAACAAGTCCTCCTCGGACAAGTCTTCCCTGAACAAGTCTTCCACCGACACGCCCGGCACGCAGGAGGCGGCCCATGGCTGACTTGTCCTATATCCCGCAAGTGCTCGTCAGCGGGCTCGGCATCGGCTGCGTCTACGGCCTGATCGGCATCGGCTTCTGCGTGATCTACAACGCCAGCGGCATCGTGAATTTCGCGCAAGGCGCCTTCGTGATGCTCGGCGGCATGATTACCCAGGTGCTGTTCGCCCGTAACGGCGTGCCGCTGCCGGTCGCCGCCCTGATCGCGATCGCAGCCGTCGCCGTGCTCGGCGTGGCGATCGAGCGCGTCGTCGTCAGGCCGCTCTGGAACCGCAAGGCGACGATGTTCGTGATGATCCTGGCGACGCTGGCCGCCCAGATCGTGATCGAGCGGCTGACGCTGATCGCAGTCGGCGACCAGCCCAAGACCCTGCCGGTCTTCACCGACCTCCCGCCGCTGATGATCKGTAGCGTCGCGATTGGCTACCAGCTGATCTGGATCGTCGGGGGATCGCTTGCGATCGTCGCAGCGCTTGCCGCCTTCTTCGGCCTGACGCGGACCGGCAAGGCCATGCGCGCCTGCTCGATCAACCGCGAGGCGGCTGCGCTGCAAGGCATCCCGGTCGCGCGCATGCTGGCACTGGCCTTCGCGCTGAGCGCGGCGCTCGGCGCCATTGCCGGCATCCTGATCACACCGACGCAGTACACCGCCTTCAATGTCGGCGTGCCCTTCGCGATCAGCGGCTTCATCGCCGCGATCGTCGGCGGCTTCGGGCGGCCTTTCGGCGCCTTTCTCGGCGGGTTGCTGCTCGGCCTGCTGCAGGCACTCGCCATCGTCGGCTTCGGCGCGGGCCTGAAGAACGTCGCGGCGCTGTCGGTGCTGCTGCTCTTCCTGTTCATCCGGCCGTCCGGCATCCTCGGCGCGGCCAAGTAGACAAGCGACGCACCCGACCGCCCGGACGGTCGCTCTTGTTCAATCGGGAGATCCACCATGGACATTCACAAGATCGACTGGAGCCAGATTCCGTGGACGCCAGTGCGTCCAGGCGTGGACCGCAAGGCCTTCTCCGGTAGTGCCGCGACAGTGGCGTTGCACCGGCTGATGCCTGGCCATGAGCCCAGGCCGCACAGCCATCCCCATGAGCAGATCGCCTATATCGTGAGTGGGACGCTGCGCTTCTTCATCGGCGGCGAAGAGCATCTCGTCGGCCCCGGCGGGCTCGTCGTGATCCCGTMCAATGTCGAGCATTGGGGCGAGGTCGTCGGCGACGAGCCCGTGCTCAATCTTGACGTCTTCACACCGCGCCGCCCGGAATACGCCTGAAACCAAGGGGTTCCAGGCCCAAGGGGGGGCGCATTCGAGGGAAAAGTCACAGCCCACGAGGGAGCCGAGGGGCTGGTCGATCGCGCGTCCGGCCGCATCCCGCCGGGTCGCGCCAGTGCCGGACGTCGGCCTCTTGGCCGAATACGGACCTAGGCAGGACGGTGCGGCGGGGCCCGATGTCGCCCATTGCGGGCAATCACGACGGGCTTATCGTCATGGCCTTGGTGGCACTCATGATGATCAGCTGGCGGTAGACTATGGCTCGCATCCCTCCGCAACATTTGACAACGGATCGCCTGGTTCTGCGCCCAACGAGCCTCGCGGATGCTGATCGCGCCTTTGAAATACAGTCGGACTGGGAGGTGACGCGCATGCTGCGAATGGCGTCGTTTCCGCCCGATCGAGCAGACATCGCGCAATGGTTCGCCGACCATCCGCGCGAATGGGCAGCGGGAGAAGCCTATCGTTTTGCGGTCGAGCTCCAGGGCAGAGCCATCGGGGTCATCGACGTCGATGAGATCTCTCAAGGCGAGGGGGAACTCGGCTATTGGTTCGAGCAGGCCAGCTGGGGCTGCGGCTATGCATCGGAAGCGGCACGAGCGGTCCTGAACTTCGCGTTTCGAACAGTCGGCCTGTCGCAGCTTCTCTCCGGACATGCCGTCGACAACGCAGCTTCGGGGCAGGTGCTTCTCAAACTCGGCTTTCGCCCACTGGACACCGTTCAGCGAAGCTCCCGCTCGAGAGGCGAGACAATCCTGCAGCGCCGCTACGTCCTGCCCGCCTCCGTAACGCTGGAGTGAGCGAGGGGCGGCCGCCCCGGGACAGCCGCGTTTCCGTGCGGTGGTCGGCGATCGCGGCACCGCCGGCATTCATTAGCACCGCTTATCTGTCCTAGTGAATCATTGAGCCTAATCGAATATCGGCCAGATCGTTAGGTTCCCCGCGAAGCTGACGCAGCAACCGAGGGGCGCATGCCGACGATCAAGACGCTATTCCTGCTTCCATCCATCCTGATCGCKACCGGTCTGCTCAGTCTGACGCCTGCGCTTTCACAATCTGCCGGGAAGCCAGAGCCTTTGGTCATTCAGGACCAGGGCAGTTTCGCGGTCGGCGGCGTGATCGCCAGCGCCCCGGGCACATTCGATGCGATGAAACCCCTGCAGCCGGCCGGGCAGACCTTCCATGGCGATCATCTCTACGCCTTCTACCAGCTGCCGGTCGCCCCGCGGAAACTCCCCATCGTGATGTGGCACGGGGCCGGGCAATTCTCGAAGACCTGGGAGACGACACCAGACGGGCGCGAAGGCTTCCAGAACATTTTCCTGCGCCGCCGTTTCGCGACCTATCTCATCGACCAGCCGCGGCGCGGCAATGCCGGCCGCAGCACGGTCGAGGCGACTATCAAGCCGACTCCCGACGAGCAGTTCTGGTTCGGCCAGTTCCGCGTCGGCATCTGGCCGACCTATTTCGACGGCGTCCAGTTCGACCGCAAGCCGGAGACGCTGAACCAGTATTTCCGTGCCATGACCCCGAACACCGGCCCGTTCGATGCAAACCTGATTTCCGATGGCGTGTCGGCGCTGTTCGCCAGGATCGGTCCCGGCATCCTGATGACGCATTCGCAGAGCGGCGGGCCAGGCTGGCTGACCGCGATCAAGAGCAAAAACGTCAAGGCGATCGTCGCCTTCGAGCCCGGCAGCGGCTTCGTCTTCCCGCAGGGCGAGCTGCCGAAGCCTGTGCCGACCGCGTTCGACACGCTTGAAGGCACGCCGGTGCCGATGTCGGACTTCATGGCACTGACCAAGCTGCCGATCATCATCTTCTACGGCGACAATATCCCGTCGAAGGCGTCCGATGTTCCGACCCAGGACGCCTGGCGTGGCCGGCTGGAGATGGCTCGGATCTGGCGCGACACCGTCAACAAGCGTGGCGGCCAAGTCACTTTGGTCCACCTGCCGGAGATCGGCATACGGGGCAACACGCATTTCCCGTTCTCGGACCTGAACAACATCGAGATTGCGGACCAGGTCTCGCGCTTCCTGGCGGACAAGCAGCTGGACTGATCACTCCCAGCACTCTCGCCGGCACGACGACGGCGCATGCCTGTCGCGGCCACTCATTCGGACAAGGAAAGCCCCACCATGAGCCCCCTCGCGCGTGCCCTGCTCGCCGCCACATGCCTGTTCGCTGCTGGCCACGCAACGACCTCCTACGCCCAACCCCAGGCGCCAGCCCCGGCCCAGCCGGCGACGCCAAAGCCGCCTTCCCGGGCGCAGCAGCTGATGGGCGATATCGCGCCAAAGCTGGCCGAGCTCACCGACACTGTCCTGTTCGGCGACATCTGGGAGCGGCCAGGCCTCTCCAGGCGCGACCGCAGCCTGGTCACCGTCAGCGCTCTCATTGCCATGAACCGCCCTGATCAGTTGCGGTCCCATCTCGCCCTGGCGCGGCAGAACGGCGTGAAGGAGGAAGAGCTCGTCGAGGCGATCACGCAGCTCGCCTTCTACACGGGCTGGCCGAACGCCGTTTCGGCGGTCGCGGTTGCGCGCGACGTGTTCAAGCCGAAATGAGGCCCGGGATGGTCGTTCCAGAGCTTGCACCACCTGGTCCCGATGGAGCGAACGGTCGGCGCAGCCCCTCTGCAACGCAGGGCGTGGCCATTCCGCGACCTCCCCGGCCCTCGACGGCACGGCCGCGGCCAGAAGCAATCATGTCTCCAATGAGCAATCCAAGGACAACCCATTCATGAAGGTGCCTACGCTTCAGATCGCCCTGGCAAGCCTGTCCATGGCCGCCGTCCTCACGGTGGGCTGGCGGGTCCATGCGGAGGCCACGAGGGTGACGTTTCCCGAACTCGACACGCTGGTCCACTACACCACCGTCCGGCGCGGCAACGTCACCGAACATATCATGACGACGCCCGCGGCGATCGAGGCCGTGAAGAACCGCCAGCCAGTGCCGGCCGGAACCCATTTCGTGCTGGTCGACCATCGCGACGGCAAGCTGTTCCGCTACTTCGTGATGGAGAAGGGCCAGAACTGGGGCGCGGATTACGACGACGACCGCCGCACCGGCGACTGGCAGTTCCAGTGGTTCTGGCCGGATCGGACKATCAACACGAGCGAGAACACCGCCCGCTGCCAGTCCTGCCACCAGAGCCAGTCGGGCAGCGAATTCCTCTTCACCGGCTATCGCATCCCCCGTTTCGACGGCAAGCCGGTCGAATAGGTCCAGGGGAGCACGAAGGTGAGTTCTCTCTTCATATCCCGGCTATGGCTCGACGCTCTGGCGGCCGGCCTGCTGCTGCTCGGGTTTGCCTATTGGTGGCTTGGCAACCCCATCCATGAGATCGCGGGAACGGCGCTGTTCCTGCTCCTGATCGCCCATAACGTCTTCAACCGGCGCTGGTATGGCGCCGTCGCACGGACCCGGCACGGGCCGCGCAGCCTGTTCAACATCAGCGTCACCGTCGCGCTCCTGATCGCCATGCTGGCGCTGGTCGCGACCAGCGTGCTGATCTCGCATGCCCTTGCCGCCTATCTGCCGGCCTGGGGCGGCTTCACCATTCGGCAGATCCACACCCTTGCCGCCTACTGGGTCCTGGTGATCGTCGCGATCCATCTCGGGCTGCGCTGGCCGATGCTGATGGGCGTGGCCCGCAACCTGTTCGGCATCAGAACGCCCAGCAGGCTGCGAACGCTCCTGCTGCGGGCAGCAGCAGTGACGATCGCCGTCCACGGCGCCTGGAGTTGCATCGTCCTCGGGCTCGGAACCAGGCTTTCCATGCAGACGACACTGGATTGGTGGAATTTCGAGGAAGCGGTGGCGGGCTTCTTCATCCATTGCGCGGCTGCCGCCGGGCTGTTCATGGTCGCAACCTATTACGGCCTGAAGCTCGTCCAGCCCGGCTGGCCCATCGGCAGCAATCGCCAACGGGAATTGCCAGGCGCGGAGCCCGGTCAGGCCAGCCAGGCATGACGTAGCGCGACCGCCATCGGCTTCACCGGCGAGATCATTCCCGGTAGCGCAGGACGTCGATCAGGACGGCCAGGGCCGGCGAGACATGCCGGCGGCTCGGATAGTACAGGTGATAGCCAGGGAATGGCGGGCACCAATCCTCCAGCACGCGCACAAGGCGCCCGTCCCGGATATGCGGGATGGCCTGATCCTCTGGCAGATAGGCGAGCCCCAACCCGTCCAAGGCGGAGTTCAGCCGCATGGCGAGGCTGTTGAACACAAGCTGCCCCTCGCCGCGGACCTTGATCTCGCGGCCGTCCTTTTCCAGCCCCCAGGCAAAGAGGCCGCCATAGGTCGGCAGGCGCGACGCGATGCAGTTATGAGCGGTCAGGTCCTGAGGAGTCTCGGGAATGCCGTAGCGGGCGAAATAGTCCGGCGAGCCAATCACGGCCATGCGCATCTCCGGGCCGATGCGAACCGCGATCATGTCCTTCGCCAGTTGCTCGCCAAGGCGCACGCCGGCGTCGTAGCCAGCCGCGACGATATCGACGAGGCCATAATCGACGATGATCTCGACCGTGATGTCGGGATGATCCGGCAGGAATTTGCGCAGGGCCGGCTGCAACATGGCGACCGCCGCGTGCTCTCCGGCCGTGATGCGTACCGTTCCCGCGGGTTTACCTCGCAACTCGCCGAGCGCCGCGATCTCCGCCTCGATCTCCTCGAAGCGCGGACCGACCGTCTCCAGAAGTCTCTTGCCCGCTTCCGTGGGCGCGACGCTGCGCGTCGTACGGGTCAGCAGGCGCAGCTTCAGTCGTTCCTCGAGTGCCTTGATCGTCTGGCTCAGGGCCGATTGCGAGACGCCCAGCTTGGCCCCGGCCTTGGTGAAGCTGCGCTCCCGCGCCACCATGGCGAAGGCAGCGAGATCGTTGAAGTTCGGCTGCGCCATTGATTAGGGGACCTTATGAGCTCTTGCGGATTATAACTCCTAATCACCGCGGGCCACGCTCGCTACATACGCGCCATCAACATCGTGAGCAGAGTGTGAGGTGGACCATGCAGAAACGGACACTCGGCAAGAGCGGCCTGAGCGTGTCGGCGCTCGGTCTCGGCTGCATGGGCCTGAGTTATGGTTATGGCCAAGCCGTCGAGGGGAAAGCCGGCGTCGAGCTGATCCGCCGGGCCTTCGACCGAGGGGTGACCTTGTTCGACACCGCCGAGTCCTATGGGCCGTTCGTCAATGAGGAGCTCCTGGGTCAGGCGCTCGCGCCGATCCGCGAGCACGTCGTCATTGCGACCAAGTTCGGGTTCGACATCGACCAGAATTCCGGAGAACGGCGCCCAGGGCTGAACAGCCGGCCCGAGCATATCAGGCGCGTCGCCGAGGCGTCCCTGAAGCGACTTCGCACCGATGTCATCGATATATTCTACCAGCACCGTGTCGATCCCGAGGTTCCCATCGAGGAGGTGGCCGGCGCAGTCCGGGCCCTGGTCGCGGAAGGCAAGGTCCGCCATTTCGGGCTGTCCGAAGCCGGCGCGGCGACGATCCGCAGGGCGCATGCGGTTCATCCCGTCGCTGCCGTCCAGAGCGAATACTCGCTGTTCTATCGCGACGCGGAAGCGGAGATCTTGCCTGTGCTCGAAGAGCTCGGCATCGGTTTCGTGCCGTTCAGCCCGCTCGGCGCCGGTTTCCTGACCGGCAAGATCGACGGCAACACGACCTTCGAACCGACGGATTTCCGCAATGCAGTGCCACGCTTCTCGGTGGAAGCCCGCAAGGCCAATGCAGCCTTGGTCACGCTCATTGAGGACGTCGCCGAGGACAAGGGCGCGACGCCCGCGCAAATCGCGCTGGCCTGGCTCCTGGCGCAGAAACCGTGGATCGTTCCCATCCCCGGCACGACGAAACCTCATCGCCTCGAGGAGAACATCGCAGCGACCGCGGTGCAGTTGACCGCGGCCGATCTCCACGAGATCGATCAGGCCCTGTCGACGATGACCTTGACCGGGGAGCGTTTGCCCGCAGCCGCATTGAAGTTGACAGGACTCTAGCCCCGTCAGGCCCCGCCTCAGATCTGCGGCGTCGCGTAGAGCACTTTGCCGTTCACCTTGATCTCGACATCCTGGAGATACTGGCGGATGCCCTCCTCGTCGATCTCCAGCCCCAGCCCGACCGCGTCCGGGACGCTGATGTCGCCATTCCCGTCCCTTTCCAGGTGGTTGCGGGTGAAGGCGAGCGCGACGGGCTTTGGCATGGCCGGATACTCGCAGATGACGTGGTCCTTCAGGCCGGCATAGGGCTGGATCGAGGCCGAGAGCGCCAGATGCGAGGTGAAGCTGTGATTGACGAAGGTCACGCCCCTGGCAACGGCGTAGTCGGCCACCTCCTTGGACGGGCCGACGCCGCCGATCCGGCCGCAATCGATCTGGATATAGCCGACGCCGCCATGATCGATCAGCTGCTTCGCCATATGGACGTTATGGGCACCCTCCCCGCCCGCCAGGCGCACGGTCGAACTGCGCTTGGCCAGGGCCGCATAGGCGTCGACGGCGCTCGCCTGGAACGGCTCCTCGAACCAGAGCGCGCCTGCCTTCTCCAGCGCGGGCAGTCTTGCGGCGGCGCGCTCGACATCCTCGATGAAGATCTGGCCGGTATCGACCAGCAGGATGCCGTCTGCGCCAAGCCCTTCGCGCGCGGCGACGAAATGCTCGGCATCCGCGGCGACGCTGCCCCGCCCGATCGGCCCCCAGCCGAACTTGGCGGCCCGGAAGTTGCGCGCTCTCGCATCGCGGGCGCGCGCCAGCGTCTCCTGCGGCGTGTCGCCGAACAGCACCGAGGCATAGGGCGTCTTGGGGTGGCTGCGCTCATAGCCGAGCAGGCGCCAAACGGGCTCTCCGCGCAGCTTGCCGAGCACATCCCACAACGCCATTTCGACGCCCGACAAGGTGTGCGGCGCCTGCAGCAGGTCCATCGAGTTATAGGCGACGTMAGCCGAGATCTGCGCGATATCGGCCGGGCTTTCGAGCGGCTTGCCGAGAACGGAATCGGCGACGGGGCGGCAGACCCCATGCGACATCGGGCAGATGAAGGCTGCGATCGAGGGCAACGGGGCTGCCTCGCACTCGCCCCAGCCGATCTGGCCGCCGGCGGCTACCCGCACCAGCAGGGCATCCTGGCTGCCATCGGCCTCGTCCGTCACCACGGGCATGGACAGGTAGAAGAAATCGACTGCATCGATCGTCGGCACGGGCTTGTCCTTCACAGCGTGTAGATGACGGGGTTCGGCGCGAAGGCCGCATCGGCCTCGAGCGGATACATCGGCCGGGCGCAGATGCTGTGCCCGAGGCTTTTCAGATTGGCCGAGGTCGCACCGGGCGCATCGATGTTGAAATTATGCTCGCACCATTGCTCGAACATGTGGTGCTCGGTATGGGGCGACTTGACCACGACGAGGTCGAAATCCTGCGGGTTCAGGCCGTTGGCGTAATACATCGCCCGGTCGAACAGGCTAACCGAATGGCTCATGACCACGATCGTGAACGGGCCCAAGGTCAGCACCGCCGTCGGGCCTGCCGCAAGCGGCGCCTTCATCGTTTCCAGCAGCGCTTCGCCATCCGAGAGCAGCTTGACCTTGGCCTCGACCTGCATCGGCGTGAAGCGGGCGGGGTCGATGGCGCCACCCAGCGCAACGCTGATCGTCGCGCCGACGCCGGCCTTGTGCGCGGCTGCGGCCGCCCCGGCATCGACCAATGGCGCCAGGACCCTGCCGCCGTAGCCGGCCGCGTACAAAGCCGCGATGATGGCGTTGCTGTCCCCCGACGCGCCCGAGGAGGTGGCGTCGGCCGCATCGGTGAAGATCAGCGGCCCTGCCATCGTCTGGGATTGGGCGATGGCGCGCTCGAGCCCGATCAGCTTGCCCTGCATCCGGAAGCGTTGCGGCCAGAATTCCTCGGCGAGGCGAAGCGCCTCGCGTTCAGCCGTGGCCGCGTCACCG
Source organism: Allobosea sp. 05T439 (assembly GCF_056396005.1). Lineage (NCBI taxonomy): Bacteria > Pseudomonadati > Pseudomonadota > Alphaproteobacteria > Hyphomicrobiales > Alloboseaceae > Allobosea > Allobosea sp. 05T439. The sequence continues at coordinate 177,269 of NZ_JBFTKP010000003.1, forward strand.
TCGGTCAGGATCAGGACCTGCGAGCACAGTTCCGGCACATCGGTGAAGGGATTGCCGATCATGATGCCGGCGGCCAGCGCCCTGCCCTCCTCCTCGAGACGCCGGCAGTCGCGCAGGAGATCGCCATAGCAGCCGGTCTTGGTGATGAGCTCGTCGCCGCGGACCAGCGTCGGCATGACGACGCGTGCGGCGACAGGGCGAAGCCCGCCCTCCATCAGGCGCAGCAGCAGCGCGGCGGCGCGGCGCCCGGTATCGGCGAAATCGACATGCGGATAGGTCCAGTAGATCGCGAAGCCGTTGACCTGCCGCAGCATGCGATCGGTCAGGATGCCATGCAGGTCGAGCGAGATGACAATCGGCATGTCCGGCCCGACGCGCTTGCGCAGCGCCTCGAGCAGGTAGCCCTCCGGGTCGAGTTCGCCCTCGGCTGCCATCGCGCCGTGCAAGCAGATATAAATGCCGTCGATGCCGTCGAGACGCGCGAAGACGGCGTCGAGGAACTCCTGCGACAGGCGCTTCCAGCCTTCGGCGGAAAGCAGGCCGGCGCTGCCAGCGCGGGCGCCGATGGTCGGCACCACGGTGATGTCACCGCGCGCCTCGAACACGGCCAGCGCGCCACCKATCTCCTGGTTGGTGCCGCGCTGCTCATAGAGCGCGTCCCCCCGCCTGATGTGGAAATTGCCGTAGCCCGACGGCAGCGGATTGAACGACGAGATCTCCTGCTTGCATTCGGCGATGAGGATGCGTTTCACGTCTGGTCTCCGGTTTATCGCTCGGGCGCGGCTCTCCGCGCMGGCCTTCGGGATGGCGGTGGCTACATGGTCGAACGCGGATCGAGGGCGTCGCGCAGACCGTCGCCGAGCAGGTTGAGGCCGAGCACGGACAGGACGATCGCAAGCCCCGGGAAGATCGTGATCCACGGCGCCTCGCGCATGAAATCGCGGCCCTGGGCGATGATCGCGCCGAAGGAGGGTGCCGGCGGTGGCGGTCCGGCGCCGACAAAGGAGAGCGCGGCTTCGGCCAGGATGGCGACGGCGAAGACATAGGTCAGCCGGACGATCAGCGGCCCCATGGCGTTGACCAGCACATGCCGGAACAGGATCGACAATTCGCCCGCGCCGAGCGAGCGGGCGGCCTCGACATAGTCGAGTTCGCGCGCGACCAGCACCGAAGCGCGGACGATACGGGCCGTGTGAGGCATGGTGGCGATCGACAGGGCGATCACGACATTGGTCAGCGAGGCGCCGAGCACCGCGCTGACCACCATGGCGAGCACGATGGAGGGGAACGCCATCAGCGCATCCATCAGCCGCATGATCGGGTTGTCGAAGCGCGGGAAGAACCCTGCGACCGCGCCGATCACGGTTCCGAAGAGGCCGGTGAGAAGGACCGTCGCCGCCCCGATGCTGAGCGAGATCCGGGCCCCGACCATGACGCGGGAGAGGATGTCGCGGCCGAAATGGTCGGTGCCGAACCAGTGCGTCGCGTTGGGCGGCGTCAGGCGCATGCGGGCATTGCTGCGCAGCGGATCGAAGGGCGCGAGCAGATCGGCCAGCAGCGCGACCAGGACGATGGCGAGCACGATCGCGGCCCCGATCTGGAAGGAGCGGCTGCGGGCGAGCCGGCGAAGGCTTGCCTGCCGCGGGCTCAGGGCCGGTTTATGAAAGGCGATCGTCATGGTCAGGACAGCCTCACCCGCGGGTCGACGACTGCGTAGAGGAGATCGACGATCAGATTGATCAGGAGATAGACCACCGCCAGGAAAAGCAGGCCGCCCTGGAGCACGGGAAAGTCGCGGGAGGCGATGGCGCCGACGATCAGCCGGCCGATGCCCGGAATCGAGAAGACCTGCTCGATGATGACGGTGCCGCCGAGCAGCGCGCCGGCGACGATGCCGATCACGGTCAGGATCGGGATCATGGCGTTGGGCAGGCCGTGGCGCACCACGATGTAGAAGCGCGACAGGCCCTTGGCATTGGCCGTGCGGACGAAATCCTGGTTCAGCGTTTCCAGCATCGAGGCGCGCGCCATGCGGGCGATGAAGCCGACCTGCACGAGCCCGAGCGTGAAGGCGGGAAGGATGACCGTCTTGAGCCAGCCGAGCGGGTCGGTGCCGAAAGCGGTAAAACCGCCGCTCGGCAGCCAGCCGAGCGAGACGGCGAAGACCAGAACCATCACCAGCCCCAGCCAGAAATCGGGGACGGAGAGGCCGAGCAGCGCCGTCGTCATGAAAAGCTGGTCCGGCCAGCGATTATGGAAGACGGCGGCAGCCACTCCGGCGGGCACGCCGAGCGCAATCGCGATGGCGAGTGCAAAACTGGCGAGCGAGAGCGTCACGGGCAGCCGCTCCAGCAAGGCGCCGGCGACGGAGCGGTTCAGCAGCACGGATTGCCCGAGATCGCCGCTGAGGACGCGCCCATACCATTCCGCCATCTGCAGCGGCAGCGCCTTGTCCAGTCCGAGCGCGGTGCGCAGCGCCGCGACCTGCTCGGGCGTGGCCGAGGCGTCGAGGAAGGCGGCCGCCGTATCGCCCGGAACCAGCCAGATCAGGGCGAAGGACATCAGCGAGACCAGTGCGAGCACCAGGATCGCGCTGGCGATCCGCCGGATCATAAAGCTTGCCATCAGTTGTTCCGCTTCGAGAAGGCGCAGCCGCGCAGCCCGCCAGCGGCGGGCCGGCATATAGCGGGCCGATCTGCGGGCGCGCTGTCTGACGCGCCCGCAGGCTGGCGTCAGCGCTCGAGCCAGACACCCCACATGCGCGGGATGCGGTAGGGCTTGAAGTTCTTCAGCTTGGCAGTGCTGATCTGGAAGACGCCGTAATTGCCGGCCTTCATGGCGACCGCGTTGTCGTACATATGGGTCTGGAAGCGGTCGAACAGCGCCTTGCGCTTCGCCTCGTCCATCTCGCTGCCGAGCGACGCCGCCAGCTCGTCGATGACGGGGTCCTTGGCCTGCTGCGAGAGACCGTTGACCCAGGGCGCCATGACGGAGGCCGGCCCTTCGAAGGGMTCGATGCCGAAGCCGTGGGTCCAGAAGGTCCAGCCCTGCGGGGTGAAGCCGATCTTCGAGACCGTCGGCCAGTCGGCGATCGAGATATCGACATTGATGCCGATCTCCTTCAGCCGTTCCTGCAGCACGGTTGCGGTGTCGACATTGGCCCGCAGGTTGTCGACGATGAAGGTGGTCTTGCCGCCCTTGTAGGAGGATTTTGCCAGGAGCGCCTTGGCCTCAGCCAGATCGGCCTTGTTGTACTTGGCGCTGCCGGCCGTGCTGTAGAACGGCGCGCCGGGATAGAGCCAGCTCGGGTCGATCTGGTTGATGTCGGAATAGGCGATGCTCATGATGTCGTCCATGTTCAACGCGGCCTGGACGGCGAGCCGGAAATTCTTGTCGTTGCCCGGCGCCTCGGCATGGTTGAACTTGATCACCTGCAGGCCGAAGGGCACCACCTTGTGGATCGCGAAGCGCGGATCGCTGCCGAGGCGCTTGGCGGTCGGCCCATCCGCGGTTTCGTTGAACTGGATCTGACCGGATTCGAGCGCTGCGGTGCGAGCGCCGCCCTCCGGCATGAAGCGGAAGGTCACGGTGTCGAGGAAGGCTTCCTTCTTGCCGGCAAAACCATCGCGGCCCGTACCGTTGGGATTGGGCACATAGCCGTCGAAGCGCGCGAGCTTCACATGGCTGTCGGGCTTGTACTCCACGAATTTATAGGGGCCGGTGCCGATGATCTCGATCTTGCCGGCCTCTTTCGCGGCTTCGCTCGCCGGATAGATCGCCAGCGGCGCCCGCGGCGAGGACAGGTTGTCGAGGAATGTCGCCTGCACCTGCTTCAGCGTGATGGTGACTTCATGCGGGCCGGTCGCCTTGATGCTGTCGATGGCCGAAACCAGGGCCAGCGAGGCGCCGATCTTGCGGTAGCGTTCGAGCGAGGCGACGACGTCATTGGCGTCGAGCTCCTTGCCGTTATGGAACTTCACGCCCTTGCGGATCGGGAAGACATAGGTCTTGCCGTCGGGCGAGATGGTGACGCCCTCGGCCAGCTCCGGCACCGGCTTGGCGTTCTCGTCGCGGGCATAKAGCGTCTCGAAGATATGCAGGGTGACATTGCGCGAGGCCTGCGCCGAGGTGATCTGCGCATCGAGCGAAGGCGGCGCCTGGCTGATGCCGATGACGACGTCCCCGCCCTTCTGCTGGGCGGAGGCTCCGGCCTGCATCGACAGGAGCATGGTTGCTGCAAGCGCGTGGCCGAGAATGCTGTGCTTTTTCATGCCTGATCTCCCCTTTTTGATTATTCAGGACGTCACTGGGCAGCGCGGGTCTCGTCGTAATCCTCCATCACCACGGCCACGGCGTCGCCACGCTGGACGCGGCCCGGACCGGCCGACATCCACAGGACGCCGTCGAGCTGGTAGCGAATTTCGATCGGTGGCCGGTCGACATCCTCGACGAAATGCAGCAGCCCGGCGAGCTCGCCGGCCCGGCAGATGTCACCGACGACATTCTTCGGCTCGAACAGCCCGCCCGATGGCGCAAAGCTGTACCCGGCGGCGTTGCGGACCATCATGTGGCGGGTGCCTTGCGCCCCATCGCGCTGGCGCGTATCGGGGCTGCCCTCCATCAGCTTGAAATGCTTGAGAATGTTGAGCAGCGCACGGTCGGCGATGCGCACGCCCTCGACATTGACGCGCCCCCAGCCGCCGAGCTCGGTGCCGAGCGAGAGGATGCCCCGGCGCTCGACCGAGGATGTCAGCGTCGCGCCCTCGTCGACGCCCCAGAACACGACATTATAGGGCGCACCGAAGGCCGCGGCCGCCGCCATGGTGCGCTCCCGGAGCCCGGCATCGGCGACGTAATGCATGTTCGTCGACAGAGCTGAATCGCCGGAATGGCCGGCCGTGTGAAGGTCGACGGAGATATCGACATGCGGCAGCAGCACCGCATCGACGAAATGCGCCAGCATCTCCGAGAAGGTCCCGCGCGGATTGCCGGGGAAGCAGCGGTTCATGTCGCGGTTATCGACCGGCGACAGCCGCGTGTCGTTCATCACGGCCGGGATGTTCAGCGCCGGTATCATGATGACGCGCCCCTGGATCGCGCCAGCATCCAGGCTGCGCGCGAGCCGGGAGATGGCGATCGGACCCTCATACTCGTCGCCATGGACGCCGCCTGTAAACAGCACGGTCGGCCCAGTGCCGTTGCGCACGGAGATGATCGGGATCTCGACCGTGCCCCAGCCGGAGGTGTTTCGCGAGAGCGGCGCCTTCAGGTAGCCGGCCTGGCGGCCTGGCGCATCCAGATCGATTTCGCAGCGAATGCGGCTCTCGGCAACGGTGACCATCCCTACCCCCTCCTTGCTCTTGTGATCGTATGATCGTATACGATTCTACGATTAGTCAAGTAAGGCCGCCGCAGGGCGAGGCAAGTGCAGCAGACGAAGATGCAGCAGACAAAAACCAATGCGAGGGCGGAGGCGCCAAGGCCGGTATCGCGCGGCACGGGCTGGCTGCCGCTGCAGCCGCAGACCCTGGTCGACCAGGCGATCGAGGCCATCATCGCCGGCGCGGCCGCCGGCCTGATCCTGCCCGGGGACCGGATCGTCGAGGCCGAACTCGCCCGCAAGCTCGGCGTCAGCCGCGTGCCGGTGCGCGAGGCGCTGCGGCTGCTGGAGAGCCAGGGCGTCGTCGTCAACGAGCCCTACAAGGGCATCCGGCTGCGCCCGGTGACGAATGGAAGGGTTGCCGACCTCATCGAAACCCGCATCGCGCTCGAAGCCAGCGCGATGGGGCGGGCGACCGCGGCCGGGCGCAATCGCGGCCACCATCTCGACCCGCTGCGCAAGGCGGTTGCGGAAATGGAGCTGATGGCGGCCCGCCACGATGCCTATGGCGTCGCCGCGGCCGACACGCTGTTCCACCGCGCGCTCTGCGAACTCGGCGGCAACAGCGTGACGCTCGATCTCTGGGAGACGCTGTCGCGGCAATTCACCATCATTTTCGGCCTGGCGACCTTCGGCAAACCGATGCTCGGTGTCGTCGAGGAGCACCAGGATCTGCTCGTGGTGTTCGAGGCCGGCGACATCGCGGCGATCCGCGCCGCGCTGGACGAGCACATCACCGTGATGAACCAGGCCATGGATTACGAAGCCATCATTGCCCGCCGCCGCGCAGAAAGGGACGAAGCGTGACTGTTTCCCAGACGAGCCTAGCCATGACGACCCAGCGCCCTACCAGCCTGCCCCCCTTCAAGATCACCCGGATCGAGGCCGCCCCGCTCTTCGGTGAGAGCCCCAAGGGCGGCTGGTCGGCGGAGATCCGGCCCGACGACTCGATCCATGCCCTGATCGCGGTCCATACCGACCAGGGGCTGATCGGCTATGGCAGCTCGTTCACGGATGGGCGGCTGGTGCAGGCCGGGCTCAAGGTGCTCGAGCCGCTGTACCTCGGCGAGGACGCGCTCTCCCCCGATCATCTCAGCGAACGGCTGCACCAGAACACGTTCTGGATGGGACGCGGCGGTACGCTCACCCATACGATCAGCGGCATCGACATCGCGCTCTGGGACATTCTCGGCCAGGCGACCGGGCTCAGCGTCGGGCGGCTGCTCGGCGGCAGCTATCGCCGCCGCGTGCAACCCTATTGCTCGCTGCTGATGGAAGAGCCGGCGGCGATGCGCGAGGTGATCGCGACCTATCGCGACAAGGGCTTCACCGCCTTCAAGATCGGCTGGGGTCCGTTCGGCCGGGCGCTGGACACCAGGCTCGACGAAGCGATCGTGCGAGCGGCGCGGGAGGCGGCCGGCGACAAGGCAAAACTCTTCGTCGATGCCGGCGCGAGCGATGCGCTCTGGCCGCATGGCTTCAAATGGGCCAAGCGCACCGCGGAAATGCTGGCGGATTTCGATGTCGGCTGGTTCGAGGAGCCGGTGCGGCCCGACGCGATCGAGGAGTATCGCGAGCTGCGGCTATGTTCGCCGGTGCCGATCGCCGGCTGCGAGGTGCTGACGCGGCGCCAGGCCTTCCTGCCCTGGCTGGCGCGCGGCGCCGTCGATATCGTCCAGCCCGACGTCACCAAGGTCGGGGGCTTGTCGGAGCAGCGCCGCATCGCCTGGATGGCCGACGATTTCGGCGTGAAATATATCGGCCATGGCTGGAACACGGCGCTCGGCCTCGCAGCCGACCTGCAGATGGCCGCCGCGTTCCCGAGCGCGGATCTGGTCGAGTTCATTGGCGGCAGCCCCTATGTCGACGGCATCCTCGCCGAGCCCTTCGTGCTCGACGGCGAGGGCTGGCTGACGATCCCCGACCGGCCGGGCCTCGGCGTCAGCATCGACCAGGACAAGCTCGCCCGCTACACGCCGAACCCCGGACTGCTCTTCGCCTGAGCCAGACTTTGGGGCCGCGCGGGCAAGGCACCGACATGCGAAGCCCCGCCGGATCGTGCGAAACGGCGGGGCCGATGCAAGCGCGACACAAGAGCTGGGGGGCTGAAGATGTGCCGCGCTGGGAGAAACATACACTCAGCAAGCTGACATTTAGCTGACAGCCCCCTGTCCTGTTCGCCCAGCTCCGGCTGTGCCAAAAGCGCGACCGTCCAGACCCGGCGTGCAATGCAAAGCCTCCGTACGACGCTTGATCCGGAGGGATCACGGAGCTAGATAACGCCCGTTATCAGTTCCCACAGGATGTCTGCAGCCATGGATTTCACCCCGACCGCAAAGCCAGTCCGCCTTGCCCCCGGGGAGATCCGTATTCATGCCTGCCTCCATCATCCTGTCCCATCTGACGCTGTCGGCACCTGACGGCCGCTCTCTCCTCTCTGACCTCGACCTGAGTTTCGGGCCGGAACGCGTCGGCCTCGTCGGCCGTAACGGCATCGGAAAGACCTCGCTTCTCCGGTTGATCTCTGGCGAACTCTCCCCCCAGTCGGGGCGCGTTTTTGTGAGCGGAACGCTCGGCGTCCTGCGCCAGGCCGTCCAGATCAATCCCGACGAAACGATCGCGGGGCTGTTTGGAGCGACTGAGGCGCTGGCGCTCCTGCACCGTGCCGCGGCCGGCGAAGCCACCATCGACGAACTCGGGAAAGCCGACTGGACGCTTGAGGCGCGCCTGTCGGCCGCCCTCGCCCAGGTTGGGCTTGAAGTGCAACCGCAGGCGCGACTGACTGCCCTCTCCGGCGGGCAGCGCACGCGGGCCAGCCTCGCTGCGCTTATCTTCGCGGAACCCGATTTCCTCCTGCTGGACGAACCCACGAACAATCTCGACCGGGAAGGCCGGAGCGCCGTGATCGATCTCCTCGCCAACTGGCGCTCTGGTGCCATCGTCGTGAGCCATGATCGCGAACTGCTCGAGACCATGGATGCCATCGTCGAGCTGACCTCTCTCGGCGCGACGCGCTGTGGCGGCAATTGGAGCGCCTATCGCGAGCGCAAGGCGCTCGAGCTCGCCGCCGCGCAGCACGATCTCGCGGACGCCGACAAACATCTCGCCGAATTGGCCCGCGAGGCCCAGGCGGCAACCGAACGCAAGGCCCGCAAGGACGGGGCCGGCCGCAGGACAGGTGCGAAGGGCGGCATGCCACGGATCGCCCTGGGCCTGCTGAAGGATCGCAGCGAAGACAGCGGAGGCGGCAATGCCCGCCTCACCGAGGACAGACGCTCGCAGGCCTTGGCGGCCGCGACTGCCGCACGCGAGCGCATCGAGATTCTGCAGCCGCTCTCTGTAACCCTGCCCTCGACAGGGCTGCCGGCGAACAGAACCGTGCTGACGATCGATCGCGTCAGCGCAGGCCATGAGCGGGAGCGGCCGATTCTCCGCGACCTCTCCCTGACGGTGACCGGCCCGGAGCGCCTGGCCGTCACCGGCCCCAATGGCTCGGGAAAGACGACCTTGCTTGCGTTGATCGCCGGACAGTTGCGGCCCTGGGCGGGGAGCGTCCGCGTCCTGACCGGTTTCGCCATGCTCGACCAGCGCGTCAGCCTGCTCGATCCAGCGCTCTCGATCAGGGACAATTTCCTTCGGATCAATCCGCAGGCCGACGAAAATGCCTGCCGGGCCGCGCTCGCCCGCTTCATGTTCAGGGCCGATGCCGCGCTTCAGCGCGTCTTGTCCCTCAGCGGTGGACAGATGCTGCGTGCCGGCCTCGCCTGCGTTCTCGGCGGAAAGACCCCTCCTCCGCTGCTCCTGCTCGACGAGCCGACGAACCATCTGGACATCGACTCGATCGAGGCTGTGGAGGCCGGGCTGCGCGCCTATGACGGCGCGCTCGTCGTCGTCAGCCACGACGAAGCACTCCTGGAGGCGTCGCAAATCTCCCGGCGGCTGGAACTGCCGTCGGGGAGAGCGACCACACTGTCTTAGCGAGCGGAAGCAAGGTGACCGGCGCCGCATCGGAGCATGTGCGAGGAGGAGATCGTCGCGGCGGGCGGCGAAGCCTGTCTCGCATGATGGCCGATGCAGCCGTCAGGCCGCCGCTGCTGGCGAGGGTCGGCGGGCAGCACTCGATCAGTCAGCTTGCCCCCCACTGTTGGAGCTCAGGCAACGGGCGCTAGATTGCCTTGGCGACCCAGACGATCAACTGCGCAGCAGGCACCAGAATGGCCTGAGCAGCGATGGTTCCCGCCAAACGCCCGGCAATCATCCAGACCACGACCTTTCGGAAGAAGCCGTCATCCGAGGTTCCGCTGACGGTGTCGTCCGTAAGGGCCGCAAGATAGGGATCGATCAGGATGAACATCATGATCGTCGCGACGCCGTTGATCACTGAGGACAGCGTGCTCGCAGTCACGCGCAAGTCCGGATCGATCGTTCCGGCATAGATCGCCGCCAGCACGCCAACGGTCCAAAGCGCACTGGCTACGAAATTCATCAGGATGACCGACACGGGAACATCTGTCGGGAGCTTGAGAAGATAGAGATTCTGGTAGCTCGGGATCTTGGCCGATGTCCCGAGGAGGGAAACGCCGCGTGGCGTCAGAGAGCGCGCCAACAGGCGCGGCATCGAACGATTTCGTTTGAAGCTCGACACCGCGATCGTCGAGTAGCGTTGAAAGGTCGGGATCAGCAGGCCACCGATCAAGGTGGCGGCCGAGGCACTGGCGATGATCAGCGCGAAATCGAAATGAAGATCATGGAGTATGGGACTCTTGATGGCGTTCTCGACACGCTTGGCCAGGAATGGCCCCTGAAATGAATTTGAAGTCCGCGAGATCAGGACGAGAACGTTGAAGAGGGAGAACGCGATGGCGATGTGGCCGGTGCGGATGCCCGCAATCCTGAAGGCATAGGCGAGCGTGCCGATCAGGTGGATCACGAAGGTCAGCCCAATGATGAGCGCCAACTGAAAATCCATGGTTCCCTCCCCAGGCGGCCGTGATCCCTGTCCCGGGCCCAGCGCTATCATGCCGACCGAGCCTCAGCCATGACCCCGGCTTTGCCTCTCCTTTCAGAGGACGGCCGCCTCGAGGCGGCGTCACGGAGGCGATGTCGTTTCGTCGAAGCGGCTCCAGCCTGCCCGCTCATATTCGCCGCGGCGCGCCTTCGCATCGATCGGACCGGCTCCATCCAGGATCTTCTCGATGACCGCGGCATGGGAATCGGAGGTGCGGACCGAGACCACCGTGCTGCCGCGCCGGATCGTTTCCGCGTAGAAATGGGCCTCGTCCTCGCTCAGTCCGGCGCCGGTCAGCGCCCCGATCAGGCTTCCGGCTGCGGCGCCGGCCGTGGTGCCGACGGCCAATGTGCCGAGCAGCCACCCGGCCGCCAGAACCGGCCCGATACCAGGCAGGGGAAGTGCTGCCACCCCGGCCAGAAGGCCCGCGCCCGCGCCGACAGCGCCGCCGAGCTCGGCTCCCCGGGAGGCATCTTTGCTGATGGTCGCTGTGGGGGAGCGAATGATGCTGATGTCATCTGGCGGCAGGCCTGCTGCTTCCAGTCTCGTGATGGCAGTCTCGGCATCGGCAGGGTCGTCGAATGAGCGGATGATCGTGCGTGTCATCAGATCCGTCCTCGCTTGATGCGCCTTGGACTGAACCAAGATTGCGCCGGCTGGTTCCCGGCAGGCGCCTTGGCCCCGTTCAATCGGAACGCCGTCCTGAGCCGAAGGTTCGCGCGGAGGGCCCAGACATGTCTGGCGGCGTTCTTGCTGGGCATGTGGTGCGGGCGTGAGGTGTTCCGGAATGGAACACCTCGGGGCCGTGAAGACAGCCCAATGGGCACCAGAAATGAGGATCACACCATGCCGGATATGCCTCGCCTGGTCGAAAACCCCTCCCTGTTTCAGCGGCTTGGCCTTGAGCCCGAGCCAGCCCGAGCCGGTGTCAATATGGCACAATTGCTGGCCATACTCGAAGACATGTGCCGCATTCAGAAACAGCACGGCATCCGGCTGATGCTTCTCGAGCGCCAGTTGCGCACGCTTCGGCACAGGGCCTGAAACGGTTCTGAGCCCGACTGCGGCCGCCGGGCCCAACGCACAGGAGCTCCCCACCGCCATGAACGGGGCAGCGCCTGGTGCCTGCGCTTCGGCGGTGGCAGCCGATGCTGCTGTTTGAGAATCATAGGCTCGGTTTCGGGCGCGCCACGCCCCCGTCACCATACCAACAAGCGGCCTCCCCGCCCTACATGGTGCGGGACCGGAACTGTTCCGCCATCCAGTCGATGACGACGCGCACGCGCGGCGAAAGCTGGCGCGTATGCGAATAGAGGACATGGACGGGCAACGGGGTCGGAGGATAGTCCGCCAGGATCTCGACGAGCGCGCCGCTGGCCAGTTCGGGTGCGACGCGGTAGCGCGGGACCTGAATGATCCCGAGGCCGAGGCAGGCGCAGGCGACATTCGTCTCGGGGCCGGTCACGGTCACCACGGAAGGCGGGGTGATCTGCCGTTCCCGGTCGCGCTCGGTGAAAACCAGCGGACTGACGCTCGCCGCATCGGGAGCGAACAGGCCAATGATGCGATGATGCTCCAGATCGTCCGGCGTCCGCGGCTCGCCGAAGCGTTCGAGATAGGAGGGGCTCGCGAAGGTGCCGCGGCCGAGCTCCGCGAGCTTGCGCCGGATCAGGGGACTGTCGACGAGCGGGCCCGCCCGCAGGATGCAGTCGAACCCTTCGCGGACGAGGTCGAGAGCCTGATGCGCCTCGCCGATATGCAGGCGAATGCCGGGATAGGTCTCCAGAAAGCGGCCCAGCCCCGGCAGCAGGAAATGCCGGGCCTGCGTGCCATGGACATCGATCCGCACCAGGCCGCTCGGCTTGGCACCGGCAAAAGCGCCTTCCGCATCTTCGAGATCGGCGATCAGCGCCAGGCAGCGCCGGTAGTAGGCCTCGCCGTCGAGCGTCGGGCTGACCTGTCGGGTCGTCCGCTGCAGCAGGCGCACGCCCAGCCTCGCCTCCAGCCCCTTGACCGCATCGGTCACCGATGAGCGCGGCAGGCCGAGATCCTCGGCGGCCTGCGTGAAGCTGCGGCGCTCCACGATCCGGGTGAAGACCCGCATGGCATCGAAGCGGTCCATTATTCGCCTGTTCGAATAGTGATGCCGGATAATGGCTGATTATCCCGCGCAAGGGAACGTCCATTCTCCCCTCACAGCCGCCGGACACCGGTAGTGAGCCAAGGAGAAAGACCATGACGAACCCGAGCAGCAAGGTCGCGATCGTGACGGGCGCCTCAGGCGGCATCGGCGCTGCGGTTGCCGAGCGTCTCGCCAAGGACGGCTTCACCGTGGTGGTGAACTATGCCGGCAATGCCGCGTCGGCCGAGGCGCTCGTCGCCCGGATCGAGGCCGCGGGCGGTCGCGCCGTCGCCGCCCAGGCCGACATCACGAATGTCGAGGCGGTGCGTCGCATGTTCGACAGCGCCGAGGCCGCCTTCGGCGGCGTCGATGTGCTGATCAACAATGCCGGCATCATGACCCTGGCGAATATCGCAGACAGTGACGACGCCCTGTTCGAGCGCCAGATCGCGGTCAATCTGAAAGGCACCTTCAACACCCTGCGCGAAGCCGCCCGGAGGCTGCGCGATGGCGGCCGGATCGTCAATTTCTCGTCCAGCGTCGTCGGCCTGCTGCAGCCGGGCTACGGCGTCTATGCCGCGACCAAGGCTGCGGTCGAGGCGATGACGAGCGTCCTCGCCAAGGAGTTGCGCGGGCGGAACATCACCGTCAACGCGATCGCGCCCGGCCCGACAGCGACCAAGCTCTTCCTCGACGGCAAGCCGCAGGAGGTGATCGACCGCCTCGCGAAGCTCGCCCCGCTCGAACGCCTCGGCCAGCCCAAAGACATCGCGGATGCCGTCGCGTTCCTGGCAGGGCCGGACGGCGCCTGGATCAACGGCCAGACGCTGCGAGCCAATGGCGGGATCATCTGATCCGGCACGCCCGGGATTTCCCCGGGACCGCTGCACTTCATCTCACGCTCAGCAAGGGACCAGCGTCATGCCCAGCCCGTCCAGCCAAGTCATCCTCGTCACCGGCGCCTCCTCGGGCTTCGGCCTGATGACCGCCAAGGCCCTCGCGCGGGCCGGCCACATCGTCTACGCCTCGATGCGCGAGACGGAAGGCCGCAACGCACCGCAGGTCGCGGCTGCGGCGCAATGGGCGAGCGCGGAAGGCGTCGATCTGCGCACGGTCGAACTCGACGTCCAGTCGGACCCGTCCGCGGAGGCCGGTGTCGCCCGGATCATCAGTGAAGCCGGCCGGCTCGACGTCATCGTCCACAATGCCGGCCACATGGTCTTCGGGCCGGCGGAGGCTTTCACCCCCGACCAGTTCATCCAGCAATATGACGTGAACGTGCTCGGCGCGCAGCGCGTCAACCGCGCGGCCCTTCCCCGGCTGAGAGCCCAGGGCAAGGGCCTGCTGGTCTGGGTCGGCTCAAGCTCGACGCGTGGCGGCACGCCACCATTCCTCGCACCCTATTTCGCCGCCAAGGCAGCGATGGATGCGCTGGCGGTCTCCTACTCCACCGAGCTCGCGCTCTGGGGCATCGAGACCACCTTCATGGTGCCCGGCGCCTTCACMAAAGGCACCAACCACTTCGCCCATTCCGGCAAGCCTGCCGACGAGGCACGCGCGGCGGAATATGCGTCAGGCCCCTATGCCGGCATCGCCGACAAGGCGCTCAAGGGCCTCGCCGGTCTGGAACCCGCCGATGCCGACCCGGACGAGGTCGCCCGCGCGATCGTCCGGGTCGTCGACGCGCCTTTCGGGAAACGCCCGTTCCGCGTCCATGTCGACCCGTCGCAGGACGGCGCGGAGATCGTCAACGGCGTCGCCGACCGCATGCGCCGCGAGATCTACCGCACTATCGGCCTGGAAAACCTGCTCCATCCCGCGATCAACGCCTGAACCGCGTGCGGGTGGAGGCAGGGGCCCGCCGTTCAGCCGGGCCCCGGATACTAGCCTGCCCCGATCAGCCCATCACCGCCTTGGGTTCGAGATAGGCCTCGAGCCCGAACACGCCGTTCTCGCGCCCGATACCGGATTGCTTGAAGCCGCCGAACGGCGCCATCGGCTCCATGGGAGCGCCGTTGATGACGACGCGCCCGGCGACCAGCTGGTCCGCCACGGCCTGCGCGCGAGCGGGATCGGAACCGGCGACATAGGCGTGGAGGCCGTAATCGGTGTCGTTTGCGATCGCGATCGCGTCAGACTCGGTGCCATAGGGGATGATCGACAGGACCGGCCCAAAGATCTCGTCGCGCGCGATGGTCATGTCGTTGCGGACATCGGTGAAGACGGTCGGCCGCACGAACCAGCCATCCTTCGTCTCTTCTGGCCGTCCTTCGCCTCCGATTAGGAGCGTCGCCCCTTCCTCGCTTCCCTTGCGAATATAGGACTGGACGCGGTCCCATTGCCGTTGGCTGACCATCGGGCCGATCGCCGTTTCCGGATCGCGCGGGGCGCCCGACCTGACCTCCGCCACGGCCGCCTTGATCGCCGCCTCGAACTCCGCGAGCCTCGCCCGCGGCACCAGGATACGGGTGCCGGCGATGCAGGCCTGGCCGCTGTTCATGAAGCCGGCCATCAATGCGAAGGGCACGGMTTCAGCGAAATCGGCATCGTCGAGAATGACCATAGGCGATTTTCCACCAAGTTCGAGCGTCACGCGCTTCATCGTTTCGGCCCCGGCACGCAGGATTGCGCGGCCGGTCGCGGTCGATCCCGTGAACGAGACCTTGGCGATATCGCGATGTGCGCTGATCTCTGCCCCAACGACCTCGCCGCGACCGGTGACGATGTTGAACACACCGGCGGGAACACCGGCCTCGTGCAGGGCCTCGGTCACGATCTGGGTCTGGATCGCACTCATCTCGCTGGGCTTGATCACGGCCGTCGAGCCCGAGGCGATCACCATCGCGAGCTTGTTGCAGATGAAGCCGGCATTGGCGTTCCAGGGCGTGATCAGCCCGACGACGCCGAGCGGCTCCATCGTCACCTTCGCCGAGCCGATCCGGCGGGTGAACTCATAGGTCTCCAGCGTCTGCGCCGCGAGCCGGAAACCGCCGACCGCATAGTCCGACATCCACTCCGCCCGGGATATGGGCGCCCCATATTCCTCGATCACGGCCTCGGTCAGCTCGGCACTGCGCGCCTGCACCGCGTCGGCCAACCGATTGAGCAAGGCGATGCGCTCCTGCCTCGAGCTGCGTGAAAACGCGGGAAAGGCGCGCTTGGCGGCTGCGATCGCGGCGCGGGTGTCGATCTCGTCGCCGAGCTGGACCTGGCCGATCACGCGGCCGGTCGCCGGGTTGTGGAGGTCGAAGAGTTCCGTTCCGTGCGGCGTGACGAACGCCCCGTCGATATAGATCGTGTCGATGGTCTTCATGGCTGGCCTCCGGTGCCTCGGGTTTGATGAAGCCGAGATAGGCCGCTCGGATCGATTGGATAATCAGGATAAAGCGGCATGAAGTGATGCGGAATTCGGGACAATGAAGACAGGCCTCGGCGAATACGACGCGATCGCCGCCGTTGCGCGGCTCGGCAGCTTCCGGGCAGCCGCAACCGAACTCGGCATGTCCTCCTCGGCGCTGAGCCATGCTGTGGCTGCGCTGGAGGCGCGACTGGGGGTGCGGCTGTTCAACCGAACGACGCGAAGCGTTGCGATGACCGATGCCGGCGAGCAATTCATCGCCCGGATCGCTCCGGCGCTCGCCGAGATCAGCGGCGCGATCGAGGGCATCAACAGCCATCGGCAAACCCCGGCCGGCACGCTGAGGATCAACACATCGGCCGGCGCGGCGCGAATGGTCCTGACGCCGGTGATCCTGGACTATCTCAGGCGCTACCCGGACATGAACGTGGTGCTCGTCACCGAGGGACGCCTGGTCGACATCGTCGGACAGGGCTTCGACGCCGGTATCCGGCTGGCGGAGACGGTCCCGCAGGACATGATCGCGGTTCCGATCGGCCCCGCCTTGCGACAGGTCGTGGTCGGATCGCCCGGCTATTTCCAGGGGCGCACCAGGCCTGTCGTGCCGGGCGACCTGCTCCAGCACCGATGCATCCGCGCGCGGATGGCGAGCGGCGCGATCTATCACTGGGAGTTCGAGCAGCGCGGCGAGCAGGTCGAGATCGATGTGCCGGGATCACTCACCCTCGACGAAATGACCCTGATGCTGGAGGCGGCCCTGGCCGGGACCGGTCTTGCCTATCTCAGCGAATGGTCGGTCGCACCGCATATCGCCTCAGGGGCACTGATCCCGGTGCTGGAGGACTGGAGCCCGCCCTTTCCCGGCCTCTGTCTCTACTATCCCGGCCGCCGGCACGTCCCGGCGGGCCTGCGCGCGCTGATCGCGCTGATCCGGGAGACGAATGAACGGAGCCGCAAATAGACGGCCTCAGGCAGCCACGGCGATCCGTTGCACCTTGATGTCGTCTTCATGGGCCCTGGCCTCGGCGAGATCATGCGCCGCCTGCATCCGCAGCATCGTATCGGCGCGGACGCCGAACGCCTTCTCGAAGCGGATCGCCATCTCGGCCGACAAGCCGGCCTTGCCGTTCAGAAGATTGCTCATGGCCTGACGGGTCACGCCCAACTTCTCCGCGGTGACGGTTACGCTCAGCCCATGCGGCAGGACGAACTCGGTCTTAAGCCACGCCCCCGGGTGGACGGCGAAGCTTGGATGAAGCTTGATGGCCATCAGTGACAATCCTCCAGATCGATGTCCTCGATCGCGCCCGCCTCGTTGATGTGAAAGGTCATTCGCCAGTTCTTCGTGACCGTGAGCGACCAAACGCCAGAGCGATCGCCAGTCAGAAGGTGAGCGCCGAAATTGGGCGGAATGTTCAGTTCTTCGACTGCCTCGATCACGGCCAGATAGGCCAGCATATTCCGAAGTCGTCCGACGAGATTGCCAGGCACCCCCTTGGCTCTCCCTGTCTCCGCGAACGTCCGGAGCGCCTTATGCCTGATGCTCTCGATGTCCACGCCGACGATGTAGGCCCGCAGCCGTCACGCGTCAAGTGTCGCTTTACACCCAGAAGGCAAGCCGCAGCTGGCTTGTAGACGTGCCATCCTGCCCCCGCGACATTGCCCCAGCTCCGGAAGCCCCGCCCGGCTGCGATTGACGTGGTGCCGATCTGGTCCAGCCGCATCCGTCCCGTTGGCCGCCGCGGGGCGGGAGTGCCTTCGGCGCGGGCTTCTCGCCATGCGTGTAGCGGCCCCGCGTTGCGCCCTCATGGATACAGCGCCGGGCCGTTCGCGGCCCCGTGTCATCGCCCCTTCGCGATAGCCGGCCGGGATGAGATTGCGACATCACGCAGCGATCACATGGTCGCGCGGTGAGCGCTATGCCCATGGAAGAATAGCGGTCTCGTCGCTAGCTTGTTCGGGGACACAGGAATCATCCCGGAGCGGGAGGCCAGCACCATGATGACGAGGCGACATATCCTGCTGAGAAGCGCAGGCCTTGCGGCGGCATCATCGCCCTTGCTGGCCCTCATCGCGCGTTCCGAGGTGACCTTCCCCGTCACCCATACCGACGCCGAATGGCGCCGCCTGCTCAAGCCCGAGCAATACGCCGTCCTGCGCCAGAGCGGCACGGAGCGCCCCTATACGAGCCCGCTGCTGAACGAGAAGCGCCGTGGCGACTTCGCCTGCGCCGGCTGCGACCAGCCGCTTTTCTCCTCGACCACGAAATATGACAGCGGCACCGGCTGGCCGAGCTTCTGGGCGCCCCTGGACAAGGCGGTCGGCACCGAGACCGACAACTCGCTCGGGATGCAGCGCACGAGCGTGCATTGCAGCCGCTGCGGCGGCCACCAGGGCCATGTCTTCAACGACGGTCCGAAGCCTACCGGCCTGCGCTACTGCATGAATGGCGTTTCCATGACCTTCAAGCCGATGGCGGCCTGAGAGCGGCAGCGATGACCCTGTTCCTGCTCGCCTATCTCGGCGGTGTGCTGACGATCGTCAGCCCCTGCATCCTGCCTGTCCTGCCCTTCGTCTTCGCCCGTGCGGGCCAGCCCTTCCTGCGCAGCGGGCTGCCGATGCTCGTCGGCATGGCCGCGAGCTTCGCCGGCATCGCGACGCTGGCGGCCGTCGGCGGCAGCTGGGCCGTCGAAGCCAACCAATATGGCCGGCTGATCGCAATCGGCCTGCTCGCCGTCTTCGGGCTCGCGCTGCTGTTCCCCTCCCTTTCGGACTGGGCGACACGCCCGCTGGTGGCGCTCGGCGGCCGCCTCTCCGAGCAGGCGGAACAGGGCAAGGGCGCAGTCGCGCCTTCGCTGCTGCTCGGCGTCGCAACCGGCCTGCTCTGGGCGCCCTGCGCCGGGCCGGTTCTCGGACTGATCCTGACCGGAGCGGCCCTGCAGGGGGCGAATGCCGGCACTTCGCTCCTGCTGCTCTCCTATGCCGCCGGAGCTGCAACCTCGCTCGCATTGGCGCTCCTGGTCGGCGGCCGGGTCTTTTCCGCCATGAAGCGCTCGCTGGGCGCCGGCGAGTGGCTACGGCGGGGTATGGGTGTTGCGGTGTTGGCTTCGGTCGCGGCGATCGCGCTCGGGCTCGACACCGGCTTCCTGACACGCGTCTCGCTGGCGAGCACATCGGCGCTGGAGCAACGGCTGGTCGACCGGCTCCGGCCGGAAACAGAGGCGCCCGGACAGTCCCCGGTGGCCATGCAGGGCGGCCCGGCGATGACGGGCGCCAACCCCGCCATGATGGCCGCGAACCCGGCCATGACGGGCGGCAACGCCATGATGATGCAGGGCAAGCCTGCGCAGGCGAGTGACGAACTGCCCGTCGAGGGCGTGATGCCGGTGCTGGCGGGGGCGGTCGAATGGTTGAACTCGCCGCCGCTGACCAATGAGCAGCTCAAGGGCAAGGTCGTCCTGATCGATTTCTGGACCTATTCCTGCATCAACTGCCTGCGGACGATCCCCTATGTCCGCGCCTGGGCCGAGAAGTACAAGGATCAGGGTCTGATGGTGATCGGCGTGCATACGCCGGAATTCGCCTTCGAGAAGACCATCGGCAACGTCAAGAAGGCGGTGAACGATCTTCAGATCGGCTACCCCGTCGCGATCGACAATGATTTTGCGATCTGGCGCGCCTTCAAGAACCGCTATTGGCCGGCGCATTACTTCATCGACGCGCGAGGCCGGGTCCGCCACCATCAGTTCGGCGAGGGGGACTATGACGCCTCCGAACGGGTGATCCAGACGCTGCTGGCCGAGGCCGGCAGGACCGGTACGCCGACAGAACTCGTTGCGGTCAAGGCCGTCGGCGCGGAAGCCGCATCCGATGCCGGCAATGTCCGCTCGCCGGAGACCTATCTGGGCTATGAGCGGGCGGAAAACTTCGTCTCGCCCGGCGGGATCGTCCAGGACACGCACCGGACCTATGCGCTGGGCCAGCCCCGGCTCAATGAATGGGGCCTGTCAGGCGGCTGGACGATCGGTGCGGAGCACGCCGCGCTGGACGACAAGGATGGTAGCATCGGCTTCCGCTTCCATGCGCGCGACCTGCATCTGGTTCTCGGCCCGGGAGCGGATGGCAAACCGGTGCGCTTTCGCGTCACCATCGACGGCGCCCCGCCCGGCGACGACCATGGCATGGACAGCGATGCCGACGGCCAGGGGATTGTGAGCGAGCAGCGGCTCCACCAGCTCATACGCCAGAAGGGCGAGGTCGGCGATCGCCTGTTCGAGATCCGCTTCCTCGACCCCGGCGTACAGGCCTATGCCTTCACCTTCGGCTGAACAGGGAGATTGGACATGACACATCCACGCGCCAAGACCGCCGGATCGCCCGTCGCGCGCTACGGCCGGCCTGCCCTCGCCGCCCTGGCGCTGATCGGGCTCGTCGGCCTCGGCCTGCGGATTTCACCATCGGCCGCCGAGAATGCACCCCGCGCGATTCCCGCCCTGTCGGCCGCTGAACCGGCCCCGCAAGCCACGTCCGAAGTCGCTGTCCTGGCCGGCGGCTGCTTCTGGGGCGTGCAAGGCGTCTTCCAACATGTCGACGGTGTCAGCAATGCCGTCTCCGGCTATGCCGGCGGCGAGAAGGCGACCGCCCGCTACGAGCAGGTCGGTTCGGGCCGTACCGGCCATGCCGAAGCCGTCCAGATCACCTATGATCCGCGCAAGATCAGCTATGCGCGCATCCTGCAGGTCTATTTCTCGGCAGCGCATGATCCGACCGAGCTCAACCGCCAGGGTCCCGATATCGGCACGCAGTACCGCTCGGCGATCTTCCCGACCAATGCGGACCAGGCCCGGATCGCCAAGGCCTATATCGCCCAGCTCAACCAGGCCAGGGCCTTTAACGCGGCGATCGTGACCAAGATCGAGCCGGACCGGCCCTTCTACCCGGCCGAGGCCTATCATCAGGACTTCCTGACGAAGAACCMGAGCCACCCCTATATCGTGATCAACGACCTGCCGAAGATCGAAAGCCTGAAGCGCCTGTATCCCGCGCTCTATCGCCCGGACCCGGCGCTCGTCGCCAAGACCGGTCTCTCCAACTGAAGGAACTGACCAATCGGCCTGCCGGACAGATGCCTTTGAACACCCCGCCGACGATCAGGATCGCGGCCGCCCTGCTCACGGACCGACAGGACCGGCTGATCCTGGTGCGGAAGCGCGGCACCAGCGCCTTCATGCAGCCCGGAGGCAAGATCCAGCCCGACGAGACGCCGCTGGCGGCGCTGATACGCGAGCTGCACGAAGAACTCGGCCTTGTCGTCGCGCCGTCGTCGCCGCGCTATCTCGGCTGTTTCGCGGCGCCTGCAGCCCATGAGCAGGGTTTTACCGTCGAGGCGGAGCTGTTCAGCCTGTCCACGGATCGGACGCTCGCCCCCGCCGCGGAGATCGCGGAGCTGATCCGGTTCGATCCGGCTTGCGCGCCCCATCCCGAACTCGCCCCGCTGACGCGCGATGCCATCCTGCCGCTCCATCGGACACGCGCCGGTTCCTGACACGCCGTCTCCCGCGATCTCGGCGACAGGCGACGGCTCAGGGGGCGGCAGCTTCGGCGGCAAATTCTTCGGCGATCCAGACGAGGAAGGCGCGCGCGGCCGGTGAAACGCCATGATCCCTGGCGGGGATGGCGGCAAGGCCATCGGCGAACGGAACAAACCCGCAAGGCGCAACCAGCCTGCCGGCCGCAAGGTCTTCCCCGCCCATGCGCTGCTCGACAAGCGCCACGCCCAAGCCCGCCAGCGCCGCCTCGATGCAGAGATGCGTGTGCGGAAAGAAGAGCTCCGCCTCGTGGCTCGCCGTCAGGCCCGTATTGACCTGCCAGGTCTCCCAGGCGCTCGCGCTGTGCTCATGGGCAATCCGGGTCGAGCAGACCAGGCGCTCGCCGTCCCGCGTGATCGCATGCCCGGGAGCGCAGACGGGCCCGAAGGCGATATCGGTCAGGCGGATCGCCCTCTCCCGGTCGCGCGCGGGATAGGAGCGGCGATCCCAGACCAGCACCAGATCGGCGCCCTGGTGCCTGATCTCCTGCGCGGAGGTCATCGACAGGCGTAGCCGGATCTCGGGATGGCGACGGTAGAAGCCCTGCAGATGCGGCACGAGCCAGCGCATGGCGAAGGTGGCGCTGCAGGCCACATGCACGCTCGGCCCGCGCGCCTCCTCCAGCACGCGCAGCCAGCCCTGCTCGAGCGCATCGAGCGATCCGGCGACGACCTGCCGCAAGGCCTCGCCGCGTTCATTCAGCCGCAAGCCGGTCCCCGCCTTCTCGAAAAGCTCCACACCCGCATGATCCTGCAGGCTCCGAAGCTGGCGGCTGACCGCGCCATGGGTTCGGCCGAGCTCCTCGCCCGCACGCGTCACCGAGCCGAGACGCGCCGTCGCCTCAAAGGCCCTGAGGGCGGAAAGCGGCGGAAGCTTGCGCGGCATGACTGATGGTCCGTGAGTTTAGCTCACCATGATCGGATTTTAACTCGATAGCATGAGGGGCAGTGTACCTCTAGAAGAACCGCCATGGCCGGCCAGCTTTCAGTCGATCCCGTGTCTTCATGGGCGGGTCGAGGAAGGCAGGTGGCTGTGCACTGAGTTAACGGAACGCAGGCGATGCGCGGCGCAAGGCCCGCACGCATCTGCCAGCCCCTTTGACGCAACAGGGAGGTCTCGATGACGGTCGGTTCGGTGAATCCACGCCAAGCGGACGGCAGCGCCGGGGACGCGAATTACGGCGTCATCGGCGCGGGCTATACCGCGTATCGGCAGCCCGAGCCGGCAATTGCCGCCCAGATCGAGCAGGCCCTCGGCACCGCGCGGACCGTGCTGAATGTCGGAGCCGGCGCAGGCTCCTACGAACCGCGGGATCGCGACGTCACGGCCGTCGAGCCCTCGGCCTCGATGCGCGCCCAACGTCCCGCCGATCTCGCCCCTGCCATTGACGCGGTCGCCGAGGCGCTGCCTTTCCCGGACGGGCATTTCGACGCCAGCATGACGACCTTCTCCATCCATCAATGGAAGAACCTGGAGGCCGGGCTTGCCGATATGCGGCGCGTGACGCGCGGACGGGTCATCATCCTGAGCTGCGACCCCGATCTCGTGCAACGCTTCTGGCTGAACGATTACGCGCCCGAGGTTCTCGCCACCGAGGCCCGCCGCTACCCCGCGCTTGGCCGGATCCGCACATTGCTCGGCGGCCAGACGCGCGCCGACCCGGTCGCCATTCCCTTCGACTGCCGGGACGGTTTCAACGAGGCCTATTATGGGCGCCCGGAACGCCTGCTCGAGGCCGGTGCCCGGGCGGCGAATTCGGCCTGGAGCTTCGTCGGCGAGCCGGTCCGCGCGGGCTATGTCGCCGATCTCCAGCGCGCGCTCGAAGACGGCAGCTGGGACACGCGTCACGGGGCATTGCGCCGGCAAGCGGCTTTCGATGGTTCGTTGCGGCTGATCATCGCMGAGCCGTGAGGCCGGCCGGACCCAGCTCAGCTGGMGGAGCTGATTGTTCCGCCGTCGAGGCGGCACATCTCCTCGCCGGAAAAGGCACGCGAGCGCGTGAGGAAGCGCTGCTCGGTGCCGTTTTCCAGCGAGAACATCCCGCCGCGCCCAGGGACGACGTCGATGATGAGCTGGGTATGGCGCCAGAGAGCGAATTGCGAACCGCTGATATAGACCGGAACGCCGCCAACCTCGCCCAGCTTCACGTCCTGATCGGAGACGATGAAATCGCCCTGCGGATAGCACATCGGCGAGGAGCCATCGCAGCAGCCTCCCGACTGATGAAACAGAATGTCTCCGTGCTCGGCCTGCAGCCGCGAGATCAGGCGCAAGGCGGTCGGAGTGGCGGTGACCTGCTCGATACCTTGTGCCTGCTCGATGACTGGGACCTGTCCGATGACGTGCTCGCTCATGCCGGAGCTCCCCGTGGCGTGGGACGACCAAAACCTGCCGTAGGCCCAGGCTCAACGCCGGGCCATGCGGCTTGAGGGAGAGCCCGGCACGCCAGCAGCAACGTTCGCTGCGGGCGTGCCGGGCCTGTGCCCATGGAGGGGCGGGCAAACGCCTGAAGAAGCCAGCTTCTTCAGGGAGAAGCTGAACATCTTCAGGAGAAGCCCCAGGGGCTTCAGAAGAAGCCGAGCTTCTTCGGGGAGTAGCTCACCAGCATGTTCTTGGTCTGCTGGTAATGGTCGAGCATCATCTTGTGGTTCTCGCGACCGATGCCGGACTGCTTGTAGCCGCCGAAGGCCGCATGCGCGGGATAGGCGTGGTAGCAATTGGTCCAGACCCGGCCCGCCTGGATCGCGCGGCCGAAGCGATAGGCGCGATTGCCGTCACGGGTCCAGATGCCGGCGCCGAGGCCATAGAGCGTGTCATTGGCGATCGAGAGCGCCTCTTCGTCGTCCTTGAATGTCGTGACGGAGACGACCGGCCCAAAGATCTCCTCCTGGAAGACCCGCATCTTGTTGTGCCCCTTCAGGACGGTCGGCTTGACGTAATAGCCGCCCGCCAGATCGCCTGGCAGCTCGTTTCGCGCCCCGCCGATCAGCACCTCGGCGCCCTCCTGCCGGCCGATATCGAAATAGCTCAGGATCTTCTCGAGCTGCTCGGACGAGGCCTGCGCACCGATCATCGTCGCGCTATCCAGCGGGTCGCCCTGCTTGATCGCCTCGACGCGCTTCAGCGCCTTCTCCATGAAGCGGTCATAGATGCTCTCATGGACCAGGGCGCGGCTCGGGCAGGTGCAGACTTCACCCTGGTTCAGCGCGAACATGACGAAGCCTTCGATTGCCTTGTCGAAGAAATCGTCATCCTCGAGCGTCACATCCTTGAAGAAGATGTTCGGCGACTTGCCGCCCAGCTCCAGCGTCACCGGGATCAGGTTATGGCTGGCATATTGCATGATCAGGCGGCCGGTCGTGGTCTCACCGGTGAAGGCGATCTTGGCGATGCGGTTGCTCGAGGCGAGCGGCTTGCCGGCCTCCAGGCCGAAGCCGTTGACGATGTTCAGGACGCCCGGCGGCAGGATGTCCGCGATCAGCTCGGCCAGGACGAGGATCGAGGCGGGCGTCTGTTCTGCCGGCTTCAGCACGACGCAATTGCCGGCGGCGAGCGCCGGCGCCAGCTTCCAGACCGCCATCAGGATCGGGAAGTTCCAGGGAATGATCTGGCCGACGACGCCGAGCGGCTCGTGGAAGTGATAGGCGACCGTATCATGGTCGATTTCGGAGATGCCGCCTTCCTGCGCGCGCACCGCGCCGGCGAAATAGCGGAAATGGTCGATCGCCAGCGGCATATCCGCAGCGGTCGTCTCCCGGATCGGCTTGCCGTTGTCCCAGGTCTCGGCCAGCGCGAGAAGCGCGAGATTCTCCTCCATCACATCGGCGATCTTGTTGAGGAGCAGCGCCCGCTCGGCGGCGCTGGTGCGGCCCCAGGCACCCTTGGCGGCATGGGCGGCGTCGAGCGCCGCCTCGATGTCGTTCGCGTCGGAGCGCGCGACCTCGC
This sequence comes from Allobosea sp. 05T439, assembly GCF_056396005.1. Lineage (NCBI taxonomy): Bacteria > Pseudomonadati > Pseudomonadota > Alphaproteobacteria > Hyphomicrobiales > Alloboseaceae > Allobosea > Allobosea sp. 05T439. Next base: position 202,670 of record NZ_JBFTKP010000003.1, read on the forward strand.
AGAGCAGCCGGCCATTCACCGGAGAGGTGTTCTCGAAATAGCGCCCTGACTGGGGCTCGGCCCATTTGCCGTTGATGAAATTGCMATAGCGCGCCTTGAACGGCGTCGCGGTCGTGCGGTTGAATTCGGGCTTGTTCATCTCATCCTCCATCGCAGCGCTGTGAGGCCGCGCCCTGGAGGGCAGGATCGGCCGCAATGCTTGGCGTTGTCAGGAGGCGTGCGGCGCTTTCAGATGCCCGACTGTCTCAGCTTTGCGACAGGTTTTGGAAGAGATTGCATGTTCGGCCACCCGTGCGCTCACCGGCCGCGCTGGAGCCCGAGCCTTGTCAGCTTCCGGTGCATGGTGGCGCGGCTGACCCCGAGCATGCGCGCCGCCGCCGAGACATTGCCATTGGCCCGCGCTAGAGCCCGCTGCACGACGCCGCGCTCGGCGGCGCTCAACGCCTCGGCAGGCCTTGCCTCGTCACCCGCCAGGAGATCGTCGGCGGGAAACGGGTGCGCGAGGCGCTCGTCGGTCAGCCCATAGGCCAGCCGCGCCGCCCGGCTCGCCCCGATGACGAGATCCTCCTTGTCGACAGCCAGCAGACCTCCGCCGCCGCCGAAGCGGTCCTGGGCGACGACGATGCGTGCCTTGGGAAAAACCATCCGGAAATGATGAGCCTCGATCCTGTGCGCCGCCTCGAGCGTCGCGCTGGCGACAAGCTTCAGCATGGCCGGCGTCAGGTCGGCCCGGCAGGTCGAGACATCCAGCGTCGCGATCAGCCGCCCCTGCGCGTCCCAGATCGGGGCGACGCTGCAGCTCAGGCCGATATTGCGCGTCAGGAAATGCTGGTCGCGGTGGATCGTCAACGGACGCCCCTCCGCGAGGCAGGTTCCGACGCCGTTGGTGCCCTCGCTGGCCTCGCTCCAGACCATTCCGGTCCAGAGCCCGATATTGCGGAAATCGACATCGTCGCCGACGACGCCCCGTCGATCGAGCGGCACGCCCTCGCGATCGGTGAACAGCACGCAGCAGCCGGCATCGCCGACCGACTGGAAGAGCCGATCAAGGGTCGACTGCGCCACTCGGATCAGCGGATCCAGGCGTTCGAAGGCGGCATCGAATTCATGCTGGCTGAGCCGCCAGGGCGGCCGGGCGTGGTTGGGATCGAGCCCGTATCTGACCGCGGAACGCGACCAGGACGCCGCCACGGCCGATTGCGCCACTGCCGCAGCGTTGTTCAGTGTCGAATATATCCGATCAGCGTGCAGGCCTCGCGCAGTCTCGACCATGCTCGGCATCCATTTCCACCCGCTTCGCACCGTCATTGCCAGCCGAGGCGCGTCACTACCGGCAGCCATGCGATTTTCGGCATGTTCCGGCCGTTCCGGCACCGCTGTCAACCGTCCGATAGGCGGAGGTCAGGATAGGAAAGCGTTCTGGTAGGAATTGACGAAGCCGATCGTTATATTCCAACTTATATAATGAAAGATCGCGCCGAGGCCATTCTAACGGAGGCCGCCCCGGAGATAGCGGGCGCATCCGACTGATAATGTCCGTCCCTCGCTGCCTGCATTGCAGCGACAGATCGGCGGCCGGCCACATGCCCCTGCGGCCGGAGCCGGCTCTCAGTAACTGTGCTCCGCCCCCGGGAATTCCTGGCTCTTCACCGCGGCGACATAGGCCTCGACCGCCTGCTGGATCGAGCCCGCGCCGACCATGAAGTCCTTGGAAAAGCGTGGCCTCTTGCCGGGATAGACGCCGATCGCGTCGTGGAGGACTAGCACCTGGCCATTGCAGTTGACACCGGCGCCGATCCCGATCGTCAGCATGGCGTCGCTCGCCTCGCCAATCTCGGCGGCGAGCGTCGACGGCACCATTTCCAGCACGAGGAAGCGCGCACCCGCCTGCTCCAGCGCGGCGGCGTCGGCCTTGAGCTTGGTCGCAGCATCAGCCGATTTGCCCTGGACCCGGTAGCCGCCGAGCTGGTGCACCGATTGCGGCGTCAGCCCGAGATGGCCGCAGACCGGGACGCCGCGCTCGACGAGAAATCGAACGGTTTCGACGGCATAGTCGGAGCCTTCGAGCTTCACCATATGGGCGCCGGCAGCCATCAGCCTGGCGGCGTTGTGCATGGCTTGGGCAGGACCTTCCTGATACGAGCCGAACGGCATGTCGGCCATGATGAAGGCGCGCCTGGCGCCGCGCGCCACGCAGGCCGTGTGATAGACCATCTGCTCCATGGTCACGGGCAGGGTCGTGGCGTGCCCCTGCAGCACATTCCCCATGGAATCGCCGATGAGCAGGATCTCGACACCGCAGCTCTCGAGCAGGCTCGCGAAGCTCGAATCGTAGCAGGTCATCATCGCGACCTTCTCGCCCGCCGTTTTCATCCGGGCGAAATCGGCCAGCGTGAGGGCGCGGGCATCGGACAGATAGGCCATAGGCATGACTCCCGGCGAGACTGATCGCCGCGCAACCTATAGGGGCCGCGCTCGCAATTGCGAAGCGAGCGCCGGCCTCAGGTCCGGGTCACCCTGAATGGGCCAGTCCGGTCGTGCCGCGGCTGTAGAAGATGTGGCGGCCGATCACATCCATCTTCTTCAGCCTCTTCGCCCAGGAGGGCTGGACATAATCGGCGTGATAATGCGTGGAATCGCCGACCTCCACGAGATAGGTCCGGCCCTCGTAAACCTCACGTGCGATGCGCTGGGCCACCTGCCACTGCTCCGGCTCCTTGATGCGCAACGACTTGCCTTCGCAGGCGAAGGTGAACTGGCAGGCGAGCCTGCGGTGGCGGTTCTGATAGACGACGCCGCAGACGGACCCCGGATAATACCCGCTCTTGACCCGGTTGAGCACCACCTGGGCGACGGCGACGCGCCCGTCCTCCGCTTCGGAGCGCGCCTCGAAATAGATCGCCTCGGCGAGGCAGCGCTGCTCGCTCGCCAGCGTGTCGCCGTCGACGACGACCGGCACGCCGGTGAGAATGAGCTGCGTGGTCGCCAGGGTCGTGGCGGGCGGCTCGACAAAGGCCGCAAGCGAAAGCAACGCCAGTGGGGCGATGCGCTTCATGGGGATACTCCGGGGGGTAAGGGTCAAGCCGTGCGTTCGCGGTCCGGATCCATCGTCGGCAGGATCAGCGGCCCTTGTGGCTTGGTCTGTTTGCTGGGTTTGGGCGCCGCGGCCTGACCGGAGACGAGCACATCAAGGCTCTCACGGAGGCTGTGGAGGCGGAAAAGAACTCGTTTTGCTGGAGCTTGTCCCGAAGCATGGCGAAGGCCCTGCGTAGCGCAGCGTCTCGATATGCCGAAGGCGACAAGGCTGTTTGACTAACGTGGGTTAACTGGCGTTACGGCCATTGCGATGAGGAGTGAGGCTGCGGGCAGAGCCGCATCAAGCGGCCTCGTGCCGAGGCGTTACCGCGCCGCTCAACGCGCGGGAGAACCACGGAACGGCGTCAGGCCTCAGGCTATTCATTGACGACTGATCTGTATTAGCGCGTCGTCCGGATACGCCGGCGCCGCGCCGGAACGCGACAGTGGAAATGACGACCACTTCGCAGGCGACAATCTTTCCCGTCGCCGACCGAGAGTGACGACCGTTACGCGAAGCAAAATTCTGTATCGCAAACATACAGTCTGCATCACCGTTGAGTTTAACATTCATGGCAAATCGGCCTCGACAACGTCGGCTCGGCGTACCCGAAAAATGTTGCTGACGGCTCTGCCTCTTTTTCCTAATTACCAAAGATTTTTTCTCTCCCGATTTGAGACTGCATTGTTCGCTGATCGAAGCGCTATGGACAGGGAGTTCGGCAACTTTGTGACCGTTCCTGCCGATAGGTGATTTAGACGCGCATCGCGCCGGGATTCCTCAGGAATATGCACGCCGAATTTTGTAATCAATATTTTGGTAAATCGCAATTAATATTATTAACTTAATTTAATAAACATAAATCAATAAGATAATACTGACGCATATTAGCAGGCGCGCAGATTTTAGATTCAGCGCCTTTGCCTGCACTGACCCGAATCTTGCGAGGGAACAAACTTCCCGCCGACGATGGCATTGCGGCTATGAATCGCTTCTCCGGTGTTGACGATGATCGTTGTCGTCTGGATGGCTCCGCCAGAGGTCGGCTCAGCGAATGAGACAACAGCCTGCCCGGAGGCAATCGTGCCGAAATTCGGCCACAAGGTCGCCGAGCCCGCGCCGCCAATCAGGGAAGCGGAGCTTTTATCGGTATCCCAAACAAAGGTCAGGGCATTGCGAAAGCTAGGGAACCTACATTCCCAAGCAAAGGTCGCAGCGTGACCGGTCGAAGAAATCATGATCCCGACAGCGCTCAATGAGGCCAGACGCCGGCGAGATCTCATCCATAGGCTCCAATTCCGCAACAGGTTTGTTCTGGGCTTATTGGTTTGTCCTGGGCCTATTGCCTTCGAGGCGTGGCCGGTGCGCGCACGCAGACCGGACATCCCTGAAATACGTTGCTGGAGCATCCGACGCTTGTTAATTTCGGCCAAGATTTTGCTCGTCCCGGACATGAGCAGGGGAGTTCGGCGGCTTTGCCACGCGACCTGACCTCCCTGCCGACCACGCTAGCGGGCATCTCGCGCCTTGCCGTTGCGCGTCTTGCCGGCGCCGGCATACCGGCCGCGCCTCTCCTGAACGAGGTCGGCCTGACCGAGGACATGCTCGCCGATCACGATCAGAGAGTGCCCTCCCGGCGTCAGGTCGCATTCCTGGACCGGGCCGCGGCGGCACTGGGTGATGATTGCCTCGGCTTCACCCTGGCCCAGGAATTCGACCCCCGAGCCATGGGCTTGCTGTTCTACGTGATGGCATCCTCACAAACGCTCGGCGACGCAACGCAACGGATTGCGCGCTACAGCGCGATCACCAATGAAGCGCTGGTCTTCAGCATTGCCGAGGGAAGCGGGTTCACCGTCACGCTGAGCTATGCCGGCCTTCCCCGGCATTGCGATCGGCACCAGGCCGAGTTCTGCATTTTTGGAGCAATCAGGATCTGCCGCATCCTGACCGGCGCAAATCTCGTCCCACAACACGTCTCGATCGCGCATCACCGATCGGGCGACACCTCTGCGATGTCGCGGTTTGCCGGGACGAAGGTGGAGTTCGGCGCCGAGACCGATGCATTCGTTCTGCAGGCCGATGCGCGCGAACGCCATCTCGTGAATGCCGACCCTTATCTCAACGATCTCCTCCAGACCTATTGCGAGGCGGCGCTATCATCCCGCACGACCAATGCGAGCCCGCTTCGGGTGAGCGTCGAGAATGCGATTGCTCCGCTGCTGCCTCACGGCAAGGTTCGCGCCGAAGTCATCGCCCGCCAGCTTGGATTAAGCGAACGGACACTGGCGCGAAGGCTCGCCGAGGAGGGGCTGAGCTTTTCGGAGGTCCTGCGGCAACTGCGGCGTGATCTGGCTTTGCGCTATCTCAATGATGGCGACCACCATGTCTCCAAGGTCGCCTGGCTGCTGGGTTTCCACGAAGTCAGCGCGTTCTCGCATGCGTTCAAGCAATGGACCGGGCTGGCGCCGAGCCAGATGCGGCTGGGCGGCACCCCGAACGGATGAATGTCGCTTGGCCGACGCCAAGGCCGTTGGCGCAGTCGGCGCGGCCAGAGCGCATGCGACGCCCATCGGCCTGGGCGAAGAGCGGCGCCCCCTGCCCTCTCAGGCCGTCGGCMGCTCGGTGCCGGCGCGCAGCGTGGTGTCGACCAGGAGATTGCCGGTCGCACCCTGTTCCAGCGTGATGTCGACGCCATACACGTCCGACGCCGCCGGATGGGAGAGGACATCCCTGGGGCGGCCATCGGCGACGACGGTCTTGCGGTCGATCAGCAGGAAGCGATCCGCGCAGCGGCTGGCCAGTGCCAGATCGTGCAAGGCGACGAGCGTGACCTGGCCGCGCCGCCGCGTCGTCTCGCGGATGACATTGGTCACCTGCAACTGCCGGCGCAGGTCGAGCGCGCTTGTCGGCTCGTCGAGCAGGAGCACGCTGGGCGCGCGCACCAAGGCCTGGGCCACGGAGACGAGCTGCTGCTGGCCACCCGAAAGGTCCGACACCGGAACCTCCGAGAGATGGTCGATATGCAGCGTGCCGAGCGCCTCCTCCACCGCCCGCAGATCCTCGCGCGTGGCGCGGCCGCCATGGGCTTTCCGGGCGAGCAGCACATAATCGAAGACGCAGAGCGCAGCCCGCATCGCGACATGCTGCGACAGGAAGAAGATCGCATCATGCCGCTGCCGCGATGTCATTCCGGCAAGGTCGGCCCCGTCGAGCCGCATGGTGCCGGCGCGCGGGCGCAGCAGCCCGGCCACGAGGCGAAACAGCGTGGATTTTCCAACCCCGTTCGGCCCGACCACGGCGGTGACGGTGCCGCGCTCGAGCCMCAGAGCGCTGAGTCCGTCGAAGACGTCGCCGCGGCCACGATAGGCGAAACCGATCGACTCGATTGAAAGGCTCATTGCCAGCGCTCCCGGCGGATCGACATCACGAGGCTAAGGAAGAACGGCACGCCGACGAGGGCGGTGATGATGCCGATGGGATAGATGATCCCCGGGGTAATGCCCTTCGACAGCGTCGACGCGACGGACAGGATGAGGCCGCCGGCAATCGCCGCGACCGGCACGAAATAGCGCTGGTCCTCGCCGACCAGAAGCCGGGCGATATGCGGCCCCACCAGGCCGATGAAGCCGATCGTGCCGACGAAGGCGACGGCGGTCGAGGCCAGCAGCGAGATGCAGACCAGCATTTCGAGGCGCAGCCGCGCGACGCGCACGCCAAGGGCGGCGGCCCGCTCGTCGCCCATGGTGAGCGCGGTCAGCATCCAGCTGCGATGCAGGCAGAACGGCAGGATGACTCCAAGCAGGCCGGCGCAGATCCCGAGCTTCGTCCAGGTGGCGCGCGACAGGCTGCCCATCATCCAGAAGATGATCTGCTGCAGCTGGGTTTCGGACGAGTGGAACTGGATGAAGGCCAGAAGCGCATTGAAGGTGAAGAACAGCGCGATGCCGACGAGCACGAAGGTCTCGACGGTGACGCCGCGCAGCCGCGTGAACAGGAACAGGATCGCCGAGGTCGCGAGCGCGAACAGGAAGGCGTTCGCCGTCACCAGGAAGGCCCCCGCGAAAGGCACGAGCGAGACGCCGGTCGCGATGGCAAGCGCCGCACCGAAGCTCGCCGCCGACGAGATGCCGAGCGTGAACGGATCGGCGAGAGGATTGCCGAGGATGGTCTGCATCTGCGCCCCGGCAGTGCCCAGCATGGCACCGACGAGAATGGCCATCACCGCGACGGGCAGGCGCACATCCCAGACGATCACGTCGAGCTTCGGGCCCATCGATCCCGGTTCGAGGATGACGCGCGCCACATCCATCAAGGGGAAATTGCCGGGCCCCACCGAGACATCGACCACGAGCGCCAGCGTGAGCAGCGCAAGCGCCCCGACAGCGAGCAGGAGCTTGCCCAGCACCCGCCGCCGATAGCGCTCGCTGGCCGTATCGGCAGGCGGCTCGAAGGCCGGCATATCGGACAGGGCCATGGCGATCAGTTCATCTCGATCCAGAACTTGCCAGTCAGCTTGATCGGCAGGAAGCGGTCATGCAGTTCCTGGAAGGTCGCCCGGGCGTCGAGATCCTTGAACTCGTTGGGGTGCAGCCACTTGGCGAGCGCCTGGATGGCCACGAAGTGATACGGGCTCTGGTAGAACTGGTGATAGATCGCCATCACCTTCCTGTTCTTGACGGCCGTCAGCCCCGGAAATCCGGTCCGGGCGACGAGGCCCTTGAACTGCGCGGCGGCGCGTTCAGGCTGGGTCTCGTAGCCGAGCCAGACGGCGATATTGCCGGGGTTGCTGTTCGACCAGTTGGCGCCGGTCATCAGCAGGAATTGCGGATCATCGACGATGATCTTCTCCGGATTACCATGCCGCCGGCACCGGAAAAATACTTCGATCCCCAGTTCATGCCGCCGGCTTCGGAGACGAATTCGCCGAAGTTGAAATTGCCGAAGGACTGGCAGCAGGCAGACGGGTTGAGGCCGGCAGCCTGCTCGGCAAAGACCAGCGGCCGCTGATCCTGCTTCAGCCGCGTCGTGACGTTGTAGACCCGCCGCATCTGCTGCGAATAATAGTCGATGAAGCTATTGGCCGCGTCCATGCGGTCGAAGACCCGGCCGAGCAGAAGCATGCTCGGCACGGTGTTCTGCGTCGGGCGCTCGCGGAAATCGATGAAGATCGTCGGAATGCCGGCCTTGGCCAGGTTGTCGACGACACCGGACTGCATCGCCTTGTCCAGGAAGCCGAGCGACAGGATGACGAGGTCCGCATCAAGCGTGATCGCCTTCTCCACGCTGAAATCGCTCGAGGCGAGCGCCCTCACCAATGTCACCGACTTGGCGGCAGGGACATCCGCCAGGTAGCGGTTCCAGGTGTCGGGGTCGAATTTCGGCAGATCGTCGCCGATGGCGGCGAGCCGCGCGAAGGGCTTGTCCTTGCCCATCAGCACGACCGTCGCGGAGAATAGCCGGCCCTCGCCGAGGATGGCCCGTTGCACGCCCTTCTTGACCTTGACGGTGCGGCCGGCAAGGTCGGTCACCTCGATCATGGTGTCGGCAGCCTGCGCGCTGCGGATGCCCGGTGCGGCAAGCAGGGCCAGGGCGGCCATGAGCGCCACGCGCCGGGTCAGCCAAGCAAACCAGCCCGGCACGGATTGTGAATGCCTGTCCATCATGATCCTCGCTCTATCGATTGCCGTTTGCGCATGGGGATGGCGCAGCGGTCCTGGCCCAGCCGCCAGTGTTCAACCGGCGGCCTCCCCTCGCCCGACCGCCCATGATCGGCTCATGCTCCAGGAAGACGGTTCTGGTGCGGATCGGCTCAAGCAATCGCTGGTTATCGCGCGCGCCGAGATGCGCAGACCGGCTGAACAAGAAGATCTCATGATTCCGCAATACATGGGCTTGGCCGACGGGCGGCTCCAGTCACGCCGGATATTATTCCTGATCGATCGCGTGCTCAGAAGATCCACCGCATCTGTCCTCGTGCAGAATAGCGACCGGTTACAGACTGCGCGGCGATTTGTCACGATACTTCAATAACTTAGAAATACTCAAATCTATAACTAGAATATTTTTAAACTAAACGCTTGGCGAGATGGGCCGGCGCCCGACCTGACGGGGATGGGCGGACCTGACGATTGCGCTGAACGAGATTGCCATTGCTGGTCTCAGCCGGCCCGGGTGACCGCCGCAGCGGCGGCAGAATGCCCTCCCGCCTGCCGCCAGCCACAACCTCAGGCGCAGAAAACGGAACTCTTCTACCTAAGGTTTAGCAAGACAGGTTTGTCGACCCGATTGAATCGAGATTGTTCTCATTTTGAGAGGATTTACAAAGAGCGTTGACTACGCAACCATCCGGTCAGGCTTGGGGGTAGAGTGCAGAGGTCAGCCATGCCGGACCTTTCGGTTGCGATCGTCGATGATCACCCCATGCTGATGGAGGGGATCGCCGTGCTGCTGAAACGCTGGGGCGGTTTCATGCTCGCCGCGACGGGGACTGTCGCAGATCACATCGTGCCGATCGCCAGAACGCATCGCCCGGATGAGATGATCGTCGATCTCAGCATGGCGGGGGATGTCTTCCAGGCGATTGCGGACGCGTTGAAGATCGCTCCTGAGACGAAGATCGTGGTGTTCACCGCCTCGGCCAGCACGGAAGACGCGATCAGGGCGCTGGATGCCGGGGCCAAGGGCTATGTCCTGAAAGGCAGTCCCGGAGAAGACCTCTTCCAGGCTCTTCAGGCGGCACAGCGAGGCGATGTCTATGTCACGCCCTCCTTCGCGACCAAGCTGATCTGTGCGTTGAAAGAAAAGACCCTCGAAAGACAGAAGGCGGTCAGCAACAGGCTCAGCGTCCGGGAGCAGCAGATCGTCAATCTGCTGCTGCTCGGCAAGATGAACAACGAAATCGCCCGCGAGCTGTCGCTCAGCGCCAAGACCGTCAAGGGTTACATGACCAATCTGATGGCCAAGCTGAACGCGCGCAACCGCCTCGAGGTGGTGCTCGCCGCGCAAAGGCTGACTGCGGGAGCGAACACCCCTGCCGTGATCAGGCGCCCGTGAACGAGGACCGGCCCTGCCGGGCCCGTTGAGAGGGCCGCAGTCGCTAGGCTCCAGACGCTAGCCGGGCTCAAGGCAGCCAGAGCCGGGGAGGCTCGGCATGACGGTCGCGGACACTCTTACGCCCGGCATTCCGGTCCAACTGGCTTCCAGGGCGATCCTGCAGCACCGGGTCATCGGCAGGGCGACACGCTGCGGCATCGCGGCGGCTTGCCTGTGCTGCCTCCTTGTCATCCTCGTCTGCAATCCTGCCCGCGCTGCCGAATCCGACTTTCTCGAGCGTTTTCGCGGCGACTGGTCCGGCTCCGGCAAGGTCCAGCGCGACGGCGGCAGCCAGCCGCGGCACGTGACCTGTTCGATCATGGGGCGGCCCACCGAAAATCGGATCAGCGCGCAAGGCAGCTGCCGCGCCTATCTGATCTTCGTGCGCCCGGTCGCGATCGATGTCACTTATGATCCGCGCTCCGGCACCTATCACGGCACCTATACCGGCGCCCGGATCGGCCCCGCCCGGCTCAGCGGCACGCGCAGCGGCGACACCCTGAACCTTCGCATCGAGTGGCCGCGCCCGGTCAATGGCGACACGCAGGCCGCGATGGTCATCCAGAATGACGGCCGCGGCATCCTGCGGATGACCGTCGCGGATAACCTCACGCCCGGCGGCCCGATCCTGCAGACCTCCGAGATCATCCTGGTGCGTCAATAGGCGGGACCTGATCGGAACCGCCCTCGCCMACTCCGGAGAGATGATGCCCTGGCGGGGACCTGCGTCCTGGCTGAAGCACGCCCTCGAATTCGCGTGCCGTTGGACGATTCGCGCCCAATGGTAATCTCGGGGTTGCGATTGGCGTGAACCGGCCTCACTCTAAGGCATGAGCAGTATCGTCTCACGAACCGGCATGGCCATGCATGCGTGAAGAGCGACCCGACCGCCGGCGGAACCGCGCGCCAGGCTACCCGAACCGGCGCTCCGTGATGCTGAGCTCGGAGGCGGACTATATTCGCGCCTGCGCCAGGGCGCGTGATCTCCACGCCGCCGCCCACCATCCGATGGCCGAGCTGGAGCTTGAGAACCTGGCTCTCGCGATCCTGACCTGGGAACTCAAAAGCAGCGGGCCGGACGGAACCTGAGGCCGGCCAGACCGACGAAGCGGCGCCGGGCCCGGGGTCGCGCCGCTTCCCCTGCCCGCGCCGGCCGTGCCCCTATGCCGTGAGGCTATCCGCCCAGGCGGCGACCTTGTTCGACAGCGTCCTCAGATGGTCGTCGATGGAATAGCCCGAGACCGCCTTGCGCGGCTTCAGGTCGTGATCGCCATCGTCGAGCCAGAGGATCTCGATGGCGCTGGAGAGCGTGTAAGCCGACACCTCCTCGCGCGTTCCGAACAGGTCCCTCGTCCCCTGGGCGATCAGCGTCGGCGTCTTCATGGTCTCGAGATGCGCCGTGCGCAGCTGCTCGGGCTTGCCGATCGGGTGGAAGGGATAGCCAAGGCAGAGCAGGCCGGCGATCCGGCCGGATGCGTGCCACTCGTCGGCCAGCATGCTGGCGACACGTCCACCCATCGATTTGCCGCCGATGATGAGCGGTCCCTTGCAATCAAGCGCGCCGATGGCGGCGGCATATTCCGAGATCAGGGTTTCGGCGCGCGGCGGTGGCTTTCGACCAGCTGATGTCCGCCGACCTGCCATGTAACCGAACTCGAACCGGGCCACGCGAAGACCGGCCGCAGCCAGAGCGCCGGCGTTGGCCGTCATCGAAGCGGAATCCATCGGAGCCCCCGCGCCATGCGCCAGGAGGATCGTTGTCCTCGCCTCAGCCGGGCCATCCATCAGAAATGCCACCATCGCCGCCTTCGCCTTGCCGGAGCTGTCGGCTTCTCGCCGCCGGCCAATCTTCGGGTCGGCTGAGATTAAGCGGAAGCCGCCGCAATCAACAGCGTCGCCAGATCGCGCTCGTCAAGTCCGGGCCGATGAATGCCTCCAGGAGCATGTCAGGCTTCGACCCGCTGGCGATAATGATCCAGAACGGCCGCGACGCCCTCGGCCGACACCGCACCAGCCAGTCCTTCGGCCGCGCCTTCCGCGGCAGGTCTCGCCCGTCGCATCATCGCGGCTTCGTAAGCGGCAACCGCGCCCCATCCATCTCCGCTTGTCAGCGCGTCTGCCAGGTCGACGGCATCGGCGAGCGCCAGATTCACGCCCTCGCCGCCGAAGGGCGACATCAGATGGGCTGCGTCCCCAAGCAAGGTCAGCCCCACCCTGCTTTGCCAGGAATGATCGATCGGCAGCGCATAGAGCGGGCGGACGGCGATAAGCTCGCCACTGTCGATGAGATGGACGAGGGACGGCGCCCAACCTGCGAAACGATCGCGCAGCATTGCCCGGATGCGATCGTCGCCGAGCGACATCCAATCGCGCGCCTCCGCCTCGGGAAGACGCAGACCCGCGTAGCCGCGGATATGGCGGTGTCCATTGCGTTGCGCGATCAGCACCCGATTGTCGCCGACGGCGAACATCTTGCCGCTCCCGACCAACCCATCGACGTCGGGATGGCGTTCGGCAGCGAAGCCGAACTCGACCAGCGTTACCCCCTCGTAGAGCGGCCGGGCATCGGAGAGCAGGGCGCGGACACGCGACCATGCCCCATCCGCACCGATGACGATATCGAAGCGTTCCGAGATTCCGTCGACGACGACATCAAACCCGCCCGCCTCGATCGGTGTCACGGCATCGACCTTGCTCGCCCAACGCAGCGTCATGGGCGCAAGCGAGCCGAGCAGGATCTGGCGCAAGGCGGTCCGGTCGACCTCCGGTCGATTGTCTCCGGCACCGTCGCGGTCGAACAACAGCGTGCCGTTCTGGTCATAGAGCCGGTCGCCCTGATCCTCGGGCCGCGCCACGGCGCGAAACTCGGCTTCGAGCCCAGCCCGGGCGATAGCCTGCTGGCCGGTCTCGGCGTGGAGATCGAGCGAGCCACCCTGTGGCCGGTCACCGGCATGGCGATCCCGCTCGAAGACTGTCGGCTGAAGCCCGCGCAACAGAAGGAGCCGGGCGAGCATCAACCCGCCGGGGCCGCCGCCGATGATCGCGATTTTCGGTCTGGTTGTCATGACAGGATCCTCAATATACATAGGAGCCTATATAACAACATAGGAGCCTATGCAATGACATCCGAGGACTGGGACCCGATGGCCTATCCCGGCCATTATTTCAGCCGGATCGCGCGCGGCCTGGCCCGGATCGGTGATCTACGCCTCGGAAAGATCGGTTTCGCCACCGCTCAGCTTCCGGTGCTGGCCGCCCTGAAAGACGGGGACGGTCGATCGCAAACCGAGCTCGCGCGCTGGGCAAGGGTCGAACAGCCGACAATGGCGCAGCTTCTCGCGCGCATGGAGCGTGACGGCATCATCCGGCGGGAGCCCGATCCGGCCGATCGCCGCAGCAGCCTGATCTCGCTGACGCAGGAGGCACGCGACCGCCTGCCGGCGGGACGGGCGATCCTTCAGCAGAGCAATGAAGAGATGACGCGTGGTCTCTCGGCTGAAGACCTGCAGACGCTGATCGCATTACTCCGTCGCGTGCTCGGGAATCTCGAGGCGATGGAGCGATAGCGCCGGGCGGTCGATCACATGGTCATTCCACGCCCTCCGCTCCGGCCGCCTGGTGGGCGCCGGTTGCGTCGCGCATGCCCTGGCGCAGGGCCTGGACGCGGCTGTTGAGCTCGATCATCTCGGGCACGGCGAAGCCGGAATGGCGCAAGAGCGCATCGGTCAGGCACCCTGTCTTGGGATGCAGGCTCCTGCCCTTCTCCGTGAGATGGACCTCGACCAGACGCTCGTCGATGGTGCTGCGCCGACGGGCKAGAAAGCCCGCCGCCTCGAGCCGCTTGACCGCGGGCGTGATCGTGCTCGGCTCGAGCGCGAGGCGCTCGCCGATCGCCCCGATCGTCAGGCCGTCCCGCTCCCAGAGCGCGCTCAGCACGAGATATTGCGTATAGGTCACGCCGAGCGCGTCCAGCATCGGCTTGTAGACGCGCTGGATCGCCAGCGAGGCGGAATAGATCGAGAAACAGAGCTGGCCGTCGAGCGGCAGCGTCGGGGCATCGGTCATCGGCATCCTCCAGGGGCCTCGCGGGCCCAGATCTCGAAAAACAATATCGCGATAAAGAAATCGCTTTACAAGGCCGCGGGGCCTCTGTATCGAGTTACATATCGCGATAATGATTATCGCAGAAACAGGAAGGAGCCACCGTCATGACCAAGTCCCTGATCGCTGCCGCCGCCCTCTCCGCTACCGTTGCCCTCTCCGCCGTCGTCGCCGGCACCGCCGCCGAGGCCGCCCCTGCCGTCAGGAACGTCGTCCTCGTCCATGGCGGCTTCGTCGACGGCTCGGGCTGGCAGGGCGTCTACAATATCCTCCGGAAAAAGGGCTACAGCGTCACCATCGTCCAGAACCCGACGACCTCGCTGGCCGACGATGTCGCCTTCACCAAGCGGGCGATCGCCCAGCAGGATGGCCCGGTCATCCTGGTCGGCCATTCCTATGGCGGCGTCGTCGTCAGCGAGGCCGGCACCGATCCGAAGGTCAAGGCGGTCGTCTACATCGCCGCCTTCGCGCCGGATCAGGGCGAGTCGGTCTCCTCGCTGATCGCCAACCCGCCTCCCGGCGCATCAATCCCGCCGATCCTGCCGCCCGTCGACGGCTTCCTCGCCCTCGACAAGGCTAGGTTCGCCGCCGCCTTCGCCGCCGATGTCGATGCCGACACCGCCGCCCTGATGGCGGATTCGCAGGTGCCCTGGGGCGTCGCGGCGCTGGCCGGCGCGGTCACCAATCCGGCCTGGAAGATGAAGCCGAGCTTCTATCTCGTCGCCAGCGACGACCACATGATCCCGCCCCCGGCCCAGCACCAGATGGCCAAGCGCGCCGGATCAACCGTCGTCGAGACCAAGGGCAGCCATGCCGTCTATGTCTCGAAGCCGGCCGTCGTCGCCGAGATCATCGAGAAAGCCGCCAACGCGAAGTGACCGGACCAGGACGGTCGAGCCGATCCATCACCGTCGCCATCGATCTTCAGGGCGGGCCCAGAGCGGGCCCGCCCTTCCCGCTTTGGCTGTGCGTCAGGCGAGTTTCGTTTCGTTGCGTGCGCAAGGCGCCCCTCGAAGCGATTGATCCGCCTTGGCGCCGCCAGTATCCTTCTTGTCGACAAGAGGATCTGCCGATGAAGACGACGAAACAATCTGCCGCCGCTCCCGAGCGCAAGCGCGGCTCGGGCGTGAAGGTCGTCTATGATCTGCTGCGGGACGAGATCCTCGACCTCGTGCTGCCGCCGGGCAGCCCGATCGACGAAGTCCAGCTCGCCGAGCGATTCAAGATGTCGCGCACGCCCATTCGCGAGGCGCTGGTGCGGCTGGCGGGCGAAGGGCTGATCGACACGCTGCCCAACCGCTCGACGATGGTGTCGAACCTCGATTTCCTCAACATGTCGCCGTTCTTCGACGCCCTCGTGCTGATGTACCGGGTGACGACGCAGCTCGCGGCACAGCATCATCGCCCGCAGGATCTGGTCACCATCCGCGCCCGGCAGAAGGAATTCGCCGCCGCCGTGCAGGCGCAGGACGCGCTGGCGATGATCGCGACGAACGCGGCGTTTCATTCCGCCATCGCCGAGGCCGGCCGCAACCCGTATTTCAACAGCCTGTTCAGCCGCCTGCTCGATGAAGGGCGGCGCTTCCTCAGGCTCTACTATCAGTCCTACGAGGACCGGCTGCCGCAGCGTTTCGTCGAGGAGCATGAAGCGATGATCGCCGCGATCATCGCCCGGGACGTCGTCGCAGCAGAGCGCCTCGGCAAGGCCCACGCCGATCAGATCGTCCAGCAAATCCAGAAGCTTATGGTCGGCGACGAGCGCCTGGAGATTGCCCTTTAGGACGCTCGCCTAATTCTTGTCGACAAATAATATGCAAACAGATATATCAGGACGCAGAGACGAGCATCGTCGCCCTTGCGGCGCTGCGAACTCCACCATTCGGCAAGCCAGAAGGAGATCGACATGAAGGCCAAGATTTTCTCCGGTGTGATCCCCGCGCTGATGACCCCGTGCAAGGCGGATCGAACCCCCGACTTCGATGCCCTGGTGCGCAAGGGCAAGGAGCTGATCGCTGAAGGCATGTCGGCGGTGGTCTATTGCGGCTMGATGGGAGATTGGCCGCTGCTGACCGATGCCCAGCGCATGGAAGGCGTCGAGCGCCTGGTGAAGGCCGGCATTCCGGTGATCGTCGGCACCGGCGCGGTCAACACCGCTTTAGCGGTGGCTCACGCGGCCCATGCGCAGAAGGTCGGCGCCCAGGGCTTGATGGTGATCCCGCGCGTCTTGTCCCGCGGCACCGTCCTCCTCGCCCAGAAGGCGCATTTCAAGGCGATCCTCTCGGCTGCGCCGGATCTGCCGGCGGTGATCTATAACAGCCCCTATTATGGCTTCGCGACGCGGGCCGACCTGTTCTTCGCCCTGCGGGCCGAGCACAAGAACCTCGTCGGCTTCAAGGAATTCGGCGGTCCCGCCGACATGCGCTACGCCGCCGAGACCATCACCAGCGGCGACGATGACGTTTCGCTGATGATCGGCGTCGATACCGCCGTCGTCCATGGCTATGTGAATTGCGGCGCGACGGGCGCGATCACCGGCATCGGCAATGTGCTGCCGAAAGAAGTGATCCATCTCTGCAAGCTCTCCCAGGCGGCGGCGGCCGGCGATGCCGAGGCGCGCCAGCGCGCACTGGAGCTCGAACAGGCTCTCGGCGTGCTCTCGTCCTTCGACGAGGGTCCCGATCTCGTGCTCTATTTCAAGCATATGATGGTGCTGAAGGGGGCCAAGGAATACACCCTGCACTTCAACGAGACGGATGCCTTGACCGCGAGCCAGCGCGGCTATGCCGAGGCGCAGCTCGCGCTCTTCGACAGCTGGTATGCGGCCTGGAACACGCTTCCCGGCGCCGTCCAGAAATATGCCGCCTGAGGGCGGGTTTAAGGTCGGGCGTGGCGGCGGAGCTTTCCGCCGCCACGCCGCGTCCGCTCGCCGATTGAGCCAAGCAGGTCTTCGTTGATGGCCGATCCCGATGTCATCGTCATAGGCGCCGGCGTCGTCGGCCTCTCCGCAGCGATCGCGGCGCAGGGGCGCGGCCTGTCGGTCATCGTGCTTGATCGCGAAGGACCGGCGGCCGGCGCGTCAGCCGGCAATGCCGGCGCCTTCGCCTTCACCGATATCCTGCCGCTCGCATCGCCCGGCATTCTCAAGAAGGCGCCGCGCTGGCTCGCCGACCCGCTCGGGCCGCTCTCGGTGCCGCCGCGCTATGCGCTGCAGATCGCCCCCTGGATGTATCGCTTCTGGCGAGCCTGCTCGCCCCGGAACGTGGAGCAGTCCACGGCGGCGCAGACGGCCCTGATGGACCTGTCGAAAGCCGAGCTCGAGCCGCTGCTGCAGGCCACCGGCACCAGCTACATGCTGCGCAAGGAGGGCAACCTCCAGGTCTACGAGAGCGAAGCCGAGCTGAAAGCCTCGCTTCCCGGCTGGCAGGCGCGGGAAAAGCACGGCGTCGCCTTCCGCCATCTGAATGCCGCCGGCATGGCCGAGATCCAGCCCGGCCTTGCGCCGCGCTTCACGCATGGCACCTTCACGCCCGGCTGGTACTCGATTGCCGATCCCAAACTCTACACCCTTGCCCTCGCGGAGGCGTTCCGCAGCCGGGGTGGCGTGATCGAGCGTCTCGATGTTTCGGGCCTCACGCCACTCGGGGATACTGTCGCGATCCATTCGCGCGACGGCGGCACACGCTGCGCGCCGCAGGTCGTCATCGCAGCGGGCGCCTTCTCCCATCTGATCGCCCGCAGCCTCGCAGAGCACATTCCCCTCGAAACCGAGCGCGGCTACAACACCACCCTCCCCACTGACKCCTTCGACCTGCGCACGCAGATCACCTTCGGCGGCCACGGCTTCGTCGCCACCCGGCTCTCGACCGGCATCCGCGTCGGAGGCGCCGTCGAGCTCGGCGGCCTGAATCTGCCGCCGAATTTCGCCCGTTCGGAGGCGATGCTGAAGAAGGCGCGCCTCTTCCTGCCCGGCCTGAAGTCCGAGGGCGGCGTGCAGTGGATGGGCTTTCGCCCCTCGCTGCCCGACAGCCTGCCGGCGATCGGGCGGGCGCGGGCCACGCCGCGCGTGATCCACGCCTTCGGCCACGGCCATCTCGGCCTGACCCAATCGGCAGGGACCGCCCGGCTCGTCGCCGATCTCTTGACCGGGCGCGAGCCCGMAATCGACCTTGCCCCCTTTTCCTCGCAGCGCTTCTGAAGGGCCCGGACCATGGCCAGCTACACCTTCTCCTGCATCGACGGACATACCTGCGGCAATCCGGTCCGCCTCGTCTCGGGCGGCGGCCCGCGGCTGGAAGGCGCCGACATGCTGGAGAAGCGCGCGCATTTCCTGCGTGAGTTCGACTGGATCCGCACCGGCCTGATGTTCGAGCCGCGCGGGCACGACATGATGTCGGGCTCGATCCTCTATCCGCCGACCCGGCCCGATTGCGACGTCGCCGTGCTCTTCATCGAGACCTCCGGCTGCCTGCCGATGTGCGGCCACGGCACCATCGGCACGATCACCATGGGCATCGAGAACGGCCTGATCACCCCGCGCGAGCCGGGCAAGCTCTCGATCGAGGCGCCCGCCGGCAAGGTCGACATCACCTATCGCCAGGAGGGCCGCTTCGTCGAGGAGGTGCGCCTGACCAATGTGCCGGGCTTCCTCGCCGCCGAAGGCCTGACGGCCGAGGTCGAAGGGCTCGGCGAGATCGTGGTCGATGTCGCCTATGGCGGCAATTTCTATGCGATCGTCGAGCCGCAGAAGAATTTTCGCGATATGGCCGACCATACCGCCGGCGAGCTCGTCGGCTGGTCGCCAAAACTGCGCGCCGCCCTCAATGCCAAATACGAGTTCGTCCATCCCGAGCATCCGCAGATCAGCGGCCTGAGCCATATCCAGTGGACGGGCAAGCCGACGAAGCCGGAAGCGCATGCGCGCAATGCCGTGTTCTATGGCGAGAAGGCGATCGACCGCTCGCCCTGCGGCACCGGCACCTCGGCGCGCATGGCGCAGCTCGCGGCCAAGGGCCGGCTCAAGGTCGGCGACGAGTTCGTGCACGAATCGATCATCGGCTCGCTGTTCAACGGCCGCGTCGAGGCAGCGACCACCGTCGCGGGCAAGCCGGCGATCATCCCCTCCATCGCCGGCTGGGCCCGGATGACCGGCATCAACACGATCTTCATCGACGATCGCGACCCCTTCGCCCACGGCTTCGTCGTCAAATAAGGGACGGCTCAGAAGCGACGGAGCGCGGCGGCGGGTGAACGCCGCGCTGGCCGTGCGCTTGCTTCCCGGCTAACAAGTTTTCGCGGGGCGCGGCATTCCCTAAGGGCGGCGGGGCGCGGCCCGGCGGTTTTTCCGCGCATTACTCCTCGTCCCGAGCCCGCACGGCGCTCAATTCCATAGTCGGCGAAGCAAAATACTTATTGTATTTTTCTTGTATCATGACATTCTGATGACATCTCGAAGCGGTGGTGAGGCGGGGATGCGCTCCAAGGAAGAGGAAGACAGCTGGCTCGCCTTCGCCTGGCAATTGGCGCAGGAGAGCGGCAGCATCCTGCGGGAGGCGGCAACCGTCCGGCCCGATGTCGAGGTCAAGCCCGACCGCAGCTTCGTCACCGCGCTCGATGCGCGCATCGAACGGCGCCTGCGCGAGCGCATCGCCGACCGCTTTCCCAGCCATGGCATCATCGGCGAGGAGGAAGCCTCCGCGAATTCCGACGCCGATCTGGTCTGGGTGCTCGACCCGATCGACGGCACCGCCGCCTTCATTGCCGGCCTGCCGGTCTATGGCACGCTGATCGCGCTGATGCGCGAGGGCGAGCCGATCATCGGCATCATCGACCATCCCGTCACCGGCGACCGCTGGATCGGCGTCAGGGGCCGGCCGACCCTGCATAATGGCAGCCCCTGCCGCACCCGCGCCTGCGGCGCGCTGGGCGAGGCCATTCTCTCCGCCAGCAATCCCGATTTCTTCGACGACGAGGAGCGTCCGGCACTCGACGCCATGCGCGCGGCGACCGCCTGGCGGATCTGGGGCGGCGCCTGCATGAGTTTTGGCCTGCTGGCGAGCGGGCGCACCGATGCCGCCTTCGACACCAGGATGAAGCTCTGGGATTTCGCGCCCTTMCGCCCGATCATCGAAGGGGCCGGCGGCGTCGTCACCGACTGGGAAGGCCAGCCGCTCACCCAGAGCACGGGCAAGCGCATCATGGCGGCGGGCGATCCCGCGCGCCACCGCGAGATGCTGCGGCTCGTCGAGACCAGCATGAAACACTGAGCCAACCCGCTCCGAGACGGCGCCGATCCGCCGGAGTTCCAGCACCGAGGGGGAGATATGGGTATCGCGATCGAGAATCTGGCCGTCGCCTATGGCGGCCAGCGCGTCATCGACGGGCTCGAACTGACGATCGAGCCGGGCTCCTTCTTCACCCTGCTCGGCCCCAGCGGTTGCGGCAAGACCACCCTGCTGCGCACCATTGCCGGCTTCGTCCCGGCCGAGCGTGGGCATCTGCGCTTCGGCGGTACCGAGGTGACGCATCTGCCGCCGCATAAGCGCGATATCGGCATGGTCTTCCAGGACTATGCGCTGTTTCCCGACAAGACCGTCTTCGACAATGTCGCCTATGGCCTGCGCGCCCGCAAACAGGCGGAAGGCGTGATCAAGACCAAGGTCCAGGCCTCACTGGAGCGCGTCGGCCTCGGCCATCTCGGCCAGCGCCATCCGGCCGCGCTCTCGGGCGGCCAGCGCCAGCGCGTCGCGCTGGCGCGCGCCCTCGTCATCCAGCCGCAGGTGCTGCTGATGGACGAGCCGCTCTCCAATCTCGATGCCAAGCTGCGCCTGCAGGTGCGCGAGACCATCGTCGAGCTGCAGCGCGAGGCGAAGATCACCACCGTCTTCGTCACCCATGACCGCGAAGAGGCGCTGGCCATGTCCGACCGCATCGGCGTGATGAACCAGGGCCGGCTCGAGCAGGTCGGCACGGCGGCGCAGATCTATCGCGAGCCGCGCACCAGCTATGTCGCGGACTTCGTCGGCGGCGCCAATCTGGTCGAGGTCGACACGCTGGCGCGCCAGGCCGGCGAGACCGGCCCGGTCGTGCTCGACGGCACGGCGATCGCGGCCCGTGCGCCGGCGGCGCTCGCGGCCGGCCGCGCGACGCTGGTGGCGCGGCCCGAAGACATCCTGCTCGCCGAGCCCGGCAGCGCCGGCACCCTGCCCGGCCGCATCGCGCATCGGCAATATCTCGGCGGCAAGACCAGCTACAAGGTCGTGCTCGACAGCGGGCGCGTTCTGGCGGTCGATCTCCAGAGCGGCGCCCATGACCGTTTCGAGCCCGGCGCCAAGGTCGGCCTCGGCTTCGATCCGGCCCGGACGCTGGTGCTCGCATCATGAGCCGGCAGTTCCGCTCGGTCTGGTTCTGGTTCTCGGCGCTGGCGCTCGGGATCCTGGCCGTGTTCCTGCTCTATCCCCTGCTCAGGGTGCTGACCGGCAGCCTGGGCAGCGGCAGCCATAGCGGCTGGGCGCTGCTCGCGGCCGATCCGAAATATTTCGCCGCCATCCTCAACACGATCGTGCTCGGCGTCGCCGTCACCCTGACCACGACGCTGATCGGCGTGCCGCTCGCCTATTTCACGGCGCGCTTCGAATTCCCGGGCAAATCGATCGTCGCGGTGCTGCCGCTAATCACGCTCGTCATCCCCGAGGTCATCGCGGCCCAGACCTGGCTGATGATGCTCGGCAATAACGGCTTCATCACCCGCTATCTCGGCGCGCGGGGCATCGACATCCCGAGCTTCTACGGCTGGCCCGGCCTGATCACGGTGATGACCTTCACCTATTACACCTACATCTATATCGGCACGCTCGCCGCCATCCGCGGCTTCGACGTCCAGCTCGAGGAAGCCGCCCAGAGCCTCGGCACCTCGCCGGCGCGCTCGCGGCTGCGCGTGATGCTGCCCGTGGTCCTGCCCTCGGTGCTCGCCAGCTCGCTCCTCGTCTTCACCCTCGTCGTCGGCAATTTCGCGACCGCGACCATTCTGGGCAGCCGCGTGCCGCTGCTCTCGGTGCTGACCTACCAGGCGGCGGTCGCCGAGGGCGGCTCCGACCCGGTGATGCAGTCGACGCTGGCGACGGTCTCGATCGCGCTCGTGATGATCGTGCTCTTCGTGCAGCGCTGGATCGTCTCGCGCGGCCGCCACGAGGTCACGCAGGGGCGCGGCGCCAGGGCCGAGCGGCTGCGCGGCCTGCCCGGCCTGTTCATCGGCCTGCTCGCCGGGCTGCTCGTCGTCGTCTCGCTGCTGCCGCTCGGCTCGATCGTGATCGGCGCCTTCACCGTCTCGCGCGGCCCGGTGATGCGCTGGGGCGAATGGACGACGGCCCATGTCGAGCGGCTGGTGCGGATCGCGCCCGATCCGGTGCTGAACACGCTGGCCTATTCCGCCGTCGCGACCGTGATCGGCATCACCTTCAGCGCGCTCGTCAGCTATCTCATCGTCAAGAAGCGCAATATCCTGACGCCGGCGCTGGATTATCTGACGGCGCTGCCGCTGGCGCTGTCGGGCACGATCATCGGCCTTGGCCTGGTGATGTCCTTCAACACCGGCTTCCTGCCGTTGACCGGCACGGCGAGCATCATCGTGCTCGCCTATGTCGTGCGCCGATTGCCCTTCGGCATCCGCAACTCCTCCTCGACGCTCTACAATATCCCGAACTCGATCGAGGAGGCCTCGGTCAGCCTCGGCGTGCCGCCGGTCGCGACCTTCTTCAAGGTCGTGCTGCCGCTGATGCTGCCGGCCGTCGCCGCGGCCGCGGTGCTGACCTGGACGACCACCGTCGCCGAGCTCTCGGCCTCGATCATCGTCTATTCCGGCGGGCGCGAGACGATGCCGATCCAGATCTACAAGCTGATCGATTCCAACCTGATGGCCTCGGCCTCCGCCTATGGCCTCGTGCTGGTCGCGGTGATCCTGATCCCGATCATCGTCGCGACCCGCGTCTTCAAGATCGACCTGTTCTCGTCAAAGGCCTGAACGGTTCCAGAAAACGACCAAGCCGGGCCGGCTCCGCCTCGCCGTCCGGACACAGCAAGGGGAAGGCGGGGAGAAAGGAACGACCATGACAAACCTGATCGACCGCCGCGCCGTCCTTGCCGGGCTAGCGGGCCTTGCGGCCGCACCGGCGCTACCGGCTTTCGCCCAGGGTGCAGCGGGCACCGTCGTGCTCTACACCTCGAACAATGCCCAGGCCGTGGACGCCGTGCTCGGCGTCGCCAAGGACAAGCAGGCAAAACTCAAGATCAGCACGATCACCGGCGGCTCCGGCCAGCTCCTGCGCCGGATCGAGGCTGAAGCCGCCAAGCCCCAGGCCGATCTGTTCTGGAGCTCGAGCGCCAATACGCTCGGCGCCTTCAAGCCGCTCTTCGAGCCCTATGCCTCGCCGGAAGCCGCCGCGATCCCGGCAGCCCTGCGCCAGCCGGAGAACCTCTGGACCGCCTCGAACGTCCATCTCGTCGTGGCCATGGTCAACAAGAACCAGCTCGGCGGCAAGCCGGCGCCAAAGACCTGGAAGGAGCTGCTCGACCCGGCCTTCAAGGGCAAGATCATCATCGCCGACCCCGCCAACAGCTCGACCGCCTATACGATCCTGTGGGGCGTCGAGAAGCTGCTCGGCCCCGATGGGCTGAAGGCGCTCGCCGCGAACCTGACGGTGTCCAGCGCCGCCTCGACGGTGCTGCGCAGCGTCGGCCAGGGCGAATACCCGATCGGACTGACCTTCGAGTCGAATGCCTATGCCTATGTCGCCGGCGGCCAGCGCGAGATCTCGCTGGTCTACCCCAGTGAGGGCACGTTCAGCACGCCGGAATTCCAGGTGCTGATCAAGGGCGCGCCGGGCGGCGCCACGGCAAAGGCCGCCTATGACCTGATGCTCTCGAAGGAGGCCCAGATCGCCCTTCTGGAGAACGCCTTCCGCCGGCCGAGCCGCAGCGACATCGACGTCTCCAAACATGTCGAGCTGCCGGCCATGGACAGCGTCAAGGTCTTCGGCATCGACGAGGACGAAGCCGCGGCCAAGCGCGACGAGTTCCTCAAGCGCTGGCAGTCCTTCGCGAGCGCCGCGAAGTAAGGGCGAAAGCTCAGCTCTTGAAAACGCCCGGCCACGGTTTCCGCGGCCGGGCGTTTTTTTGCCTCGTGTCGTGTCACGCGCGAGGCACGCTCAGTTCCTGGCCCCGAGCGCGAGACGGCAGGCCAGCCCCGCGAACACACCCGCGAGCAGATACTGGGGCAACCTGGGGAAGCGGAGCCGGCCGGCAACAAGGCTACGAAGCCGGGTGCCGAGCAGGATCACCGCGCCGTTCACGAGGAAGCCGATGCCGTTGATGATGGTGGCGAGCACCAGCATCTGCGCCACCATCGAGCCGCCTTCAGGCGTCACGAATTGCGGAAACAGCGCCAGGACGAAGAGCGCCATCTTTGGATTGAGCAGGTTGGTCGCAAGGCCCTCCCCGAGGATCCGCCGCCCTGACAGCCGCTGCAGCGTCGCTGTCGGAGAAAACCCTGCTCCGTCCGAGCGCAAGGTCTTCCAGGCGAGATAGAGCAGATAGGCGCAGCCGGCCCAGCGCAGGATCTCATAGGCGATCGGCACGGTCAGGAAGAGTTGGGAGAGCCCGAGCGCGGCGGCCAGCGCATGGCAATAGGTGCCGAGCGCGATGCCGGCATAGGTCAAAAACCCGGCGCTGCGCCCCTGGCTGATGCTGCGCGAGGCAATCAGCAGCATGTCGGGGCCGGGCGTGGCGGTGAGCACCACGGAAGCGGCGGCAAAGAGCATGAGGGTGGAGAGATCCGGCATTGCGATTTCCTTCGAAAGGAGCCGGAATTCCGCTCTACCAGGATTCGCTGGTCGGGCAAGGCGCCCTCCCCGGTGCGACCGGCGGCGCCAGCGGCAGATCGAACGCGCGCGGCGATTTCGGGCTCACCGTCAGCGCTCTCACGACCACGCTCGAGCTGACGCGCGGTGCGCGCTACGGCCCCTTTCAGCGAACACGGACACTTCGCGGAGACCGCCCCCCGAACGCGGCGAGCGCCGGGGCGGCCCAGGCGGAAGGTCCCGCAGCGACGATAATCAAATAACAAAATACGTGTGACGAATATTGACATTCGTCACACGTTAGCCGATCATGCTTGCGCTACCGGTGTTTCCTGAAGGTGCGATCCGCGCGTCAAACCCGCGATCCAGACCTTCCGCAGCACCCCTGTCCGGCCTCACAACAGTTCGAGGGCGCCATGCGCGGATCACCACTGCTTTCCAACGTCTTTCGCGCCACATCCATTGTGGGGCTCGCCGCGGTGCTCGCCGGTTGCGGGCCTTCGGACGGCGCAGAGCGCGCCGAAACGCACGACCAGGCCCGCCCCGTCCTGGCTCCGGCCGTCGCCTTCGAGCCAAGGACCGGCGAGCGCAGCCTCGTCGGTGTCATTCGTGCCCGCGTCGAAAGCGATCTTGGCTTCCGCGTGCAGGGGAAGGTCGCCAAGCGGCTCGTGAATGTCGGGGACGTGGTCCGGGACGGCGACGTGCTCGCCACGCTCGACGAGGCCGATTTCGGGCTCCAGGTCGCACAGGCCGAGGCGGAGCGCGCGGCAGCGGCCGCAAGCCGGGCGCAGGCCGAGGCCGATTTCGATCGCGCCAGGTCGCTGATCAAGCAGGGGTGGACGACAGCCGCCACGCTCGACGCAAGGCGCGCCGCTTCGGAGGAGGCGCGGAGCCGCCTCGCCCGCGCTGAACGTGCGCTGGACCTCGCCAGGAACGCCTCGTCCTACGCCGTCCTGCGCGCCGACGCGAACGGTGTCATCACCGCGACCGCGGTCGAGCCCGGCCAGGTCGTCCAGCCGGGATACGCGGCGATCCGGCTTGCCCGCACAGCAGAAAAGGAGGCCGTCGTGGCGATCCCGGAGGCCTCGGTCGAACGCGCGCGACAGGCGAAGGCCGTCGTCACGCTCTGGTCGAACGCCGGGGTCCGCTATGGCGCGACCTTGCGTGAACTGTCGCCTGCCGCCGACGCCGCGACGCGGACCTATCTCGCGCGCTTCCCTGTCGCGGCAGCAGGCCCGGAAGTGCAACTCGGCATGACGGCGACCGTAACCCTGACCGATTCCGATCCCGAGCGCATCGTTCGCCTGCCGCTGACAGCGCTCGTCAACCAGGGCGCGGGGCCGTCGGTGTGGACTGTGGGCCCGGACGGAAAGCTCGCAGCCAAGCCGGTCACCGTCGCCGTCTACGAAGCGAAGGACGTGATCGTCTCTGGCGGACTCGCGGAGGGCGACCGCGTTGTCCTGCTTGGCGCGCAGAAGCTCGACGCCGGCCTGACCGTTCGCGCCGTCGATCAATTCTCATTCTGAGAAGGCCCAGGACGCCATGAAAGAATTCAACCTTTCGCGCTGGGCTGTCGAGCACCGCGCCCTCGTCCTCTTCCTGATCATCGTGATCGCGATAGCGGGGACGTTGTCTTTCATGCGGCTCGGGCGTTCGGAGGATCCGAACTTCACGATCAAGGACGCCGTGCTGACGGCGGTGTGGCCAGGCGCCACGGCGCGCGAGATGCAGGACCAGGTCGCCGACCCCATCGAGAAGAAGCTGCAGGAGTTGGCCTATTTCGACAAGGTGCAGACCTATGTGAAGCCGTCCTTTGCGGCCATGCAGATCTCGTTCAAGGACAGCACGCCGCCGGCCGAGGTCGCGGGCCTGTTCTATCAGCTCCGCAAGAAGATGGACGATGTCCGGCCCTCCCTGCCGGCGGGCGTGATCGGCCCGAATGTCAATGACGAGTACGGCGATGTCGACTCGATCCTCACGATGCTGACGGGCGACGGCGCAGACTACGCTCAGCTCAAGAAGGTCGCCGATGCCTTGCGGCAACGGCTGCTCCGGGTTCCCGGCGTCGCGAAGGTGAACATCTACGGCGTCCAGCCGGAGCGCATCTATGTCGAGTTCAGCCATGCCAAGCTGGCGACGCTCGGCGTGGCGCCGCAGGCGCTCTTCGACTCGCTGGCCCGCCAGAACGACGTGACGCCCGCCGGGACCGTCGAGACGAACGCGCAACGCATTCCGCTTCGCGTCACCGGAGCGCTCGACGGCGTCAAGGCGGTGGCCGAAACGCCGGTCGATGCAGGAGGACGCACCTTCCGGCTCGGCGATATCGCAACCGTGACGCGCGGCTTCGTCGACCCACCGAGCTTTCTTGTCCGCCAACGCGGCGAACCCGCGCTCGGCGTGGGCGTCGTGATGGCGCGCGGCGCCAATATCCTGAGTTTCGGCAAGGACGTGGCCGCCGCGACGCGCGCGTTCCAGTTGGACGTGCCGCAGGGGGTCAAGTTCGAGCAGATTGCCGACCAGCCCGAGATCGTCGCGGAGTCGATCTTCGAGTTCGAGCGCTCCTTCGTCGAAGCGCTCGCCATCGTGCTCGGCGTTTCCTTCCTGTCGCTCGGCTGGCGCACGGGGATCGTGGTCGCGCTTTCGGTGCCGCTGGTGCTCGCAGCGACCTTCGTCGTGATGTACATGCTCGGCATGGACCTGCACCGGATCACGCTCGGTGCGCTGATCATCGCGCTCGGGCTGCTGGTCGACGATGCCATCATCGCGGTCGAGATGATGGTGGTGAAGATGGAGCAGGGCTACGACCGCATCCAGGCCGCAGCCTTTGCCTGGCGATCGACCGCCTTCCCGATGCTGACCGGCACCGCCGTCACCGTCGCGGGTTTCCTGCCCGTCGGCTTCGCGAAGTCGGGTGCGGGCGAGTATGCCGGAGGCATCTTCTGGGTCGTCGGGATCGCGCTCGCCCTGTCCTGGATCGTGGCGGTGGTCTTCACGCCCTATCTCGGGGTCCTGCTGCTGCCGTCGTCGCTGTCCAAGGGCGGCGCGCATGGAGACCCTGGCGCGATCTACGATACCCGCCTGTATCGCGCCCTGCGCCGGGCGATCCAGACCTGCGTGCGTTGGCGGCTGACGACTGTCGTCGTCACGGTCGGCATCTTCGCTGCTGCTGTCGTCGGGTTCGGCTTCGTCCAGCAGCAATTCTTCCCGTTATCGGAGCGCAAGGAGCTGTTCCTGCAGCTTCGCCTTCCCGAGGGCTCGTCGATCGGAGCCACGTCCGGCGTCGTCGCCGAGGCCGAAAAGCTGATCGGCCAGAGCGATCCCGACATCCAGACCTTCACGGCCTATGTCGGACAGGGCTCCCCGCGGTTCTGGCTCGGCCTGAATCCGACGCTGCCGAACGAGGCCTTCGCCGAGATCGTGATCCTGACGAAGTCGATCGAGGGCAGAGAGCGCGTCAAGTCGCGCCTCGATGCCGCGATCGGCGCTGGCGCCTTGACCCAGGCGCGCGCGCGCGTCGACCGCTTCTCCTTCGGACCGCCCGTCGGCTTTCCCGTCCAGTTCCGCGTGATCGGCCCGGACCCGATGAAGGTGCGCGAGATCTCCTACCAGGTCCGCGACGCCGTTCGCACCAACAGGAACGCGGTCAACCCGCATCTGGACTGGAACGAGATGTCGCCCTCGGTGAGGCTGGTGGTCGATCAGGAGCGGGCCCGTGCCCTTGGGCTGAACGTGCAGGATGTCTCGCAGACGCTGCAGACCCTTGTCTCCGGGGCGACCGTCACGACCGTTCGCGACGGCGTCGAGCAAGTCGCCGTGGTCGCGCGGGCCGGCGAAAGCGAAAGGCTGGATCTCGGCCATGTCGGCGACCTGACCATCGTCGCCCGCAACGGCGTCGCCGTTCCGCTGTCCCAGGTGGCAAGGCTCGATTATGTCCACGAGGATCCGATCCTGCGGCGGCGCAACCGCGACACCGTCATCACCGTGCGCGCCGACGTGGTGGACGGGGTCCAGCCGCCGGATGTGACGGCGCAGATCCTGCCGCGCCTGCAGTCGATCAAGAATGGCCTGGAGCCTGGCTACCGTATCGAGACAGGAGGCGCAGTCGAGGAGTCGGAGAAGGCGAACGCCGCGCTGTTCGTGCTCTTCCCCATCATGTTTCTCGCGATGCTGACCCTGTTGATGATCCAGCTGCAGAACTTCTCCCGCCTGGCCCTGGTCTTCATGACGGCGCCGCTTGGCCTGATCGGGACATCGGCAAGTCTCAATCTCGCCCATCAGCCCTTTGGCTTCACCGCGCTGCTGGGGCTGATCGCACTCGCCGGCATGATCATGCGCAATACGCTMATCCTCGTCGACCAGATCGAGAGCGATGTCGCATCGGGATCGCACAGCCGGCGCGAGGCGATCGTCGACGCGACGGTCAGGCGAGCGCGGCCCGTGGTGCTGACGGCGCTTGCGGCGATCCTCGCCATGATCCCGCTGTCGTCGAGCGCATTCTGGAGCCCGATKGCCGTCACCATCATGGGCGGGCTCTTTGTCGCGACCTTTCTCACGATCCTGTTCTTGCCGGCGCTCTACGCGCTATGGTTCCGCAAGTCGCTGGATGAGCGTGGCGCGCCGGCGGGGCCGGAGCCAGTCACGCTTGTGCCGAGCTTCGCGACCTCGGTTGCCCACCAGATCATCGGACCGGAATCGTATCCGGCTCGACGATCGAACCTCACGATTGTCTCGGAGTAGCCTTGGTGACACATCCATCCCGTTACACGGCGCGCGTGACTGCCCAGAGCGAGAATGCGAGCCGGCGGCAGGACGGCATCGAGCCGCTGCAGGAGATTCTCGCGGTCGCCCGGCGGCTGTTCACGACCATTGGCTACCAGAAGACCACGGTCGCGGAGATCGCGGCCGAACTCGGCAAGAGCCCGGCACATGTCTACCGCTTCTTTGACAGCAAGAGGGCCATCAACGAGGCCGTGGCCGAGCTTTTGCTCAGTMAGATCGGCGACGAGCTCGCGGTGATCGCCGCCGGACAATCGTCCCCTCCCGAGCGTCTTGCCGCCTTCCTGCTTGCGCTCTCGGAGCTCAGCGAGCGGCATTTCATGACCAATAGCCGCGTGAACGACATGGTCGAGGACGCGATGGCTGAAAGCTGGGGCGTCTGTCTTCGCTACATCCAGCGCGTCGAAGGCCTGATCAGGACAATCGTCGAGGACGGCCAGTCTTCAGGCGATTTCAGCGTCGAGGATGCGGCAGCCGGGGCAGCCTGTGTGAAGACGACCATGGTCTGCTTCATGCACCCGACGATGATGGCGCTGAGCGCGGAGCATGCGAGGCCCGAGATCGAACAGGTCATCGCCTATGCATTGCGGGGGCTCGGGGCCAAGCCCCGGCGCTGAGGAACGAAGCCCGCGCCGACCTGAGTGCCCAGTTCGTCGCCCGCAGATTGCGCAGACGGCTGGCCGATTAGCGCAGCCGCCGGATCTCTTCCACCGTCACGGTCGGCTTCTGGCCGTCCCAGTTCGCCCGCAGCCAGTTGGAGAGGTCGGCGACCTCCTGGTCGCTGAGCTGCGCGGCAAAGCCCGGCATGGGCTGCATCCGCTCGAGCCCGGGGAAGCGCTGGGCCGGAATGCCGGAGAGGATGACCCGGTTCAGGTTGCGCGCATCTGCCAGCCGCAGCGAGGCGTTGGTCGCCAGCGGCACCACGACATGCGGGATGCCCTGCCCCTCGACGCCATGGCAGCTGGCGCAGACGGCGAGATAGGTGGCGCGGGCCGATGCTGCGGTCCCGGCGGCAACGGCAACCGGCTGAGGCGGCGCCGGCGGGGTCGCGCGCTCCGGCAGTGTGTCGAGATCGAACAGATAGGCCGACATCGCCGCAAGGTCGTCGGAGCTCAGATATTGCGTCGAGAAATGCACGACCTCGAACATCTGGTTGGTCATGGCGCCCTGCGCCGAGATGCCGGATTTCATGAAGTTTGCGAAGACCAGAGGATCGAAACCCATGCGCGTCAGCCCGGCCTTGGTGATGTCGGGCGCGACGATACCTTCCAGCTCCGAGCCCTGGAGATAGGCGCTCTCCTTCATGCCCATCGTCAGGTTGCGCGGCGTATGGCATTCGCCGCAATGGGCGAGCGCGTCGGTCAGATAGCGGCCGCGGTTCCAGGCCTCCGAACGCCCGGCCACCTCCGTCCCGGTGTCGCCCGACAGGTTGACGAGGTTCCAGAAGGTCAGCCCTTGCCGGATATTCATGGGAAACGGCAGGTGGTTGGCGCGGTTTGCCACCTTCATCGGCTCGCGGCTCATCAGGAAGGCGTAGACCGCGTCGACATCCCCGGCCGTCAGCTTGCGATAGGAGGCATAGGGCATCGCCGGATAGAGATGGCCGTTCTTGCCGACGCCGTCGCGCACCGCGCGGTGGAATTCGGCGCGCGTCCAGGCGCCGATGCCGTGCTCCTTGTCGGGCGAGATATTGGTCGAGTAGATCGTCCCGAACGGCGTCTCGAAGGGCAGCCCGCCGGCCCAGGGCGCGCCGCCCTTGGTGACATGGCAGGCATAGCAATCGGCGGCGACGGCGACATAGGCCCCGCGCTTGACGAGCCCCTTCATCTGCTCCGCCGTCAGCGGCTGCTCGATATCCCGGGAAACGACGCTGCGCTCCAACAGGCCGAGGAAGACGGCTCCCGCCGCGAGCGCACCGATGAAGGCGACCGTCAGCACGGCCAGAAGCAGCTTCCTCGCCATGCGCGCTACGCCTTCACCAAGCCGGGTGTCCTGAGGACGAGATCGCGCACCGCCTCGAAATAGCGGACATAGCCGGTGCAGCGGCAGATATGCCGGTCGAGCGCCTCGCCGATCACCTGTTCCAGCGCCTCGCGCCGGACCGGGTTGCGCTTCAACTGGTCGAGCAGCACCGTCGCACCGGTGACGAAGCCGGGGGTGCAGTAGCCGCATTGGAAGGAGAAATGCTCGATGAAGGCCTGCTGGACCGGTGAGAGCTGTGTAATCGCGCCAGTGGCGTCGCGCCTGGCCTGGCCCTCCACCGTCCTCACCTTGCGGCCAGTGAACCAGTGGGCGCCGGTGATGCAGGTGCGCATCTCCTCGAGCGAGCCGTCGCCCTTCTCGACGATCACGGTGCAGGCATGGCAGATGCCCTGGCCGCAGCCCATGCGCGAGCCGGTCAGGTTGAGATACTCGTAGAGGAAATCCTGCATCATCATCGTCTCCGGCACGTCGATGGGACCGACGGCCTCGTCGTTGATGGTCAGGGAGAGCGTGCGGGTCGCGATGGTCATGCCAGCGCCTCTCGGATTTTCTCGGGCGTGATCGGCAGGCTGTAGAAGCGCTTGCCGATGGCGTGGGCGACCGCGTTCACGATCGCCGGCACGACCGCGATCATCACCACCTCGGCCATGCCCTTGGGCGGATCGGTCTCCGACAGCGGCGGCAGGATTTCGGCCGTCTGCGACCAGACCGCGACATCCCTGGATGTCGGCAGCTCGTAGCGGTTCCAGTTCCAGGTGCCGTTGCCCGGCCCGTCCTCGTAAAGCGGCAGATACTCCTTCAGGGCGTGGCCGATGCCCATGKCGAGCCCGCCCTGGATCTGGCCGGAGACCAGCTCCGGCACGATCTGGTTGCCGCATTCGAGGATGGAGTGATGCGACAGCAGGCTGACCTCGCCGCTGCCGGTATCGACGGTGATCTCGGCCAGCGTCGCCATCGGCGCGTAATAGGTGACGCCGGCATTGTTGCGCTGCGTCGGCGGGTAGGAGACCGAGGCCCGGTCGACGAAGTGCCAGCCTGCTTCCGTCATCAGGGCCTTGCGCTCGACTGGTGCTCCTTCGCCGTATTGCACCGCCAGCGCATCGATGGCGAAGCGGCGGCGCCCAGTGCCCGACACTTCGAACTCCGCTTCGGCCCATTGCCAGCGGTTAAAGCTGTGCACGGTGACGCCGGTGACGAGGCCGAGCCGGTGCGCCTCGGCCGCGACCTCGGCAAAGGACAAAGGCTGCATGGCCGCCGCATTGACCGTGCCGCGGATGATGCGCAGATCCTCGCGGCGCACCACTTCGGGCGCCAGCTGGCCGCCGCCGATGCCGCGCGACCAGAGCGAGCGCGCGGCGGGCCAGAGCGCGAGGTCGACAAGCGCGCGGGCCGCCTCGCGCGTCGCATGGCCGAGATAGTAGACGCTGTTGGAGGCGCTCATCGGCGAGGTGAAGCTCGGCGTCCAGCGCGGATTCGCCATGCGCCGGTCTTCCTCCTCCTGGGAGAGCGTATAGGGCTCGTCTGTGGTCTCGAGCGGCATCTGCGGCCAGCGCACCTTGCCGAATTCGGTCTCGTCGGGTTGCCGGCCGAGGATGCCGGCGGCCATCACCGCCTGCGAGGTCGTGGCGCCCGTGCCGATCTCATGCGCGACATGCGAGAGCGTAAGCCGGCCGCCTGCGTCGAAGGCGAGCGCGCAGAGCGCCGCTTCGGCGCCGGTGCCGTAATCCTTATGCACATGGCCGTAGCCGACGCCGTATTTCTTGCCGGGATTGGCGGCCTCGAAAGCGGCCTTGCGCTCCTGTCGCCCGGCCCAGAGCGGGTGCCTTTCCGCCCGCGCCAGGATCTCGTCATGACGCAGCGCACCTGAGGGGATCGCGCCCTGCGAGTTCTTCATGCCCGATTTCAGCGCATTGCGCCGCCGGAACTCCATGGCATCGAGGCCCAGCGCCTCGGCCGCCTCGTCGACCATCATCTCGGTCGCCGCCATGGTCTGCAATGTGCCGTAGCCGCGCATCGAGCCGGCATCGACGGCGCGCGACGACAGGATCGTCGCGGAAAAGTCGCTCTTCGGCAGGTAATAGATCGACTGCGCCGCCGTCGCGCCGACCGTGCCGACCGAGACCGAAAAATTCTCGCGCCCGCCGCCATCGTTGCGATAGCGCCCGGTCATCGCCCGGAATTGTCCGGTCTTGCGGTCGATGACCATGACCTTGTCCATCTCGAAGGCATGGCGCTTCAGCGCGGTCTGGAACTGCTCGTAGCGGTCATTGGCGAGCCGGACCGGCCGCCCGTCCGCATAGAGGCCGGCGAGCACGCAGTAGAACGGGAAGATCGCGTGGTCCTTGGTGCCGTAGCCGACGGTGTAGCCGATCTTGAGATCGATGCTGTTCAGCGGGAATTTTGACTTCGACACCATATGGGCCGCCATCTCGGCGACCTCGTGCGGGGACTGCGTGGCGATCAGGGCGTGCAGGATGCCGGTCGAACGCTCGTACCAGACATTGCCATTATCGGCCTCCATCGCCGAGGCATCGGCCGACTGGCTGGTAAAGCTACGCCGCAGCACCAGCACGTCGTCCCCGGCAGTGGCGATCTCGCGCTCGATCTCGGCTGCGGCCGCCATGCCGCGCGCCATGGCGTCACCGTCTCCGGCGGCGGGCCATTGCGGTTCCTCCCCCTTGAAGCCGGTGCGGATCGTCGTGTCCTTGAGCGCGGAATAGCGGTCTTCGGCCTCTGGAGTACCGCCATCGATCCGGACATAGCGCGCCGCGCCATAGGGGCCGGGCGTGGTGGACGGGCCCTGCGCGCCGTAGCGCACGACCCTGTCGTTGAAGCGCAGCTTGCGCTTGGCCGCGTCATAGCGGGCAAAATCGTGATAGATCAGCAGCGCGACCGGCTGGCCGAGCAGGCGTGCGGTCTCACCCTTGGGGACGAAGAAGACATCGCCATAGAAGCCGGGCGCGGGGATCGCGACGCCGTCGGCGACGAGGTCCTCGTGCAGCACCAGCCGATCCGGCCTGAGGTCCTCGCCGAGCAGGCTAAGATCGACGCCATCGAAGACGCGGTCGACCCGCGTCGCATGGAGCATGAAGGCGTGCGCCTGCTGCTTCGGCCAGCCTGCAAGGTCGCGGGCGCGGTAGTCGCGCGTAAACGTCTTGCCGCCGGTGACCTTGGCGATGGCGTCGAGCCGGTATTTCGGCTTGCCGCCGGCCTCGAGCCAATCGGCCCCGGGATGCGGCGGCGTCTCGATCAGCTCCGCCCGGGTGGCCGAGGGCAGCAGCGAAATCCTAATCGCGACGCCGGCCGCTGCGGCCTGGAGGACGGTTCTGCGGGATAGACCTGTCTTCACGCCGACACCCCGCTCGCTGACGAGCCGACTCTGCTCTCCCGCCGATAATATGGGCACAGGGCGGGCGCGTATATCGATATTCGAATTGGTCTGGTTTCAGGGATTGGGGGTGGTCTTCGGCTCGGGGAATAGCCGCGCGGCCCTTTCGGGGCCGCCAACGCTGGCTGCTGCTTCGCGCCAGGAGCGGACTCTGGCTAGTTGCCCGAAAGCTGACCTACGAAGCGCCGCGCGTGAGCCGCGAGCCAACGTCGAACCTGGCGGCGTGACCTAATCCGCCGCGCAGCGTAGCGCCCTCCAATGGGCAGCGCTCGATCTGCGCCCGCTGCGGCCGACACGTTCCTAGCGCCGCCGGATGGGTCGGTACCATCCGGAATCCCCGACTTTCGACCGCCGTCGTGCCGCGAAGCGCAGACGGGCTGCGGACGCCTGCTGAAACACCTCGGGTGCAACCAGCGGCGCCAGGACCACCCGCCCAGCGGGGGCGCCTGATCTGCGCTCGTCTAGGAGAGGCTGTCCGCGCGGCCGAGGAGATTCAAGCCGGTATTCGCGGGAGGCGTGCGCAACACGGGCTGAGCAGCGCCACGCGTCAATCTAGCGTCAAGCCCGCGATGGAGCCTCGGCCGGCCGCCCGCTAAGCGACTAGGGCGGCGAGCTCCGAGCTGCTGAACACTTGGACCGCGATCTCCTGCAGAAGAGGCAGGCCAAAGCCCGCGATCATCGCGTCGTCCGCGTCTGTCAGCAGATACTCGCCAATGCGGCTGTGCGCGATCGAACTCCTCAATCGGTAGATCTGGTAGGCGGCGAGGTGGGCCATGAAGTCGTCGAAGTCCTTGTCAGTTTTCGCCAGCTTGGCAAGCTTGACATTTGCGCGCTCCACCGGACCGGTCTCAACAAGACCGCGGAACGTGCTCCACTTCGCGTCTTCCGACAGCGGATTGCCGTCCTTGCCGTGTAGTTGGAACATCTCCTGCGCCCGGTCGAGATAGGGTTCGAGCGCGGACATTGTCGCTGCGATCGCGTCGAAGTCCCGGCAGAACTCGCGAACGATCCCCTTCAGCCGCGCGAGCTCGACACGCTGGTAGGCCGACATGATCTTCCCGAAGCCGACGAGGTCGTCACCCGCCCTCACCAGGTGGCGGTAGGTGATGTAGTCGAACAGCAGCTCCACTGTGTGATAAGTTCGAAGGAACTGCTCGCGCGGGCCTGTCGCGCGTGTCAGGCGCCGGAACGAGCTCACGTGGTGCGGCGTGGGTGCAATGACGTCTCTGCGGGCCCGGATCTCTGCGACGCTGCCCGAACCTTCCGCTGGCGAAATGCCGTGACTGAACCCACCCCAGATCGCCGAGCCTGTCAGGTAATGCTCGAGATACCGGCCGAACTCGCTCTCTTCGATGATCGCGTAGTCGCGCGAGAAGAGCGCCGGTCCTATCAGGGCATCCGGGCTGGATGCGTCCGCCAGCAGCGCCGTATATTGGTAGCGCGTGAGCTCCTCCGTATGCCTCGCTGAGCGCCCGGCGACGAGGCAGAGAACGCCGAGCGGGGCGCTGAGCTCGTCGCGGATCGGAAGGTCGCTCGCCCGATCCAGCGTCCAGGCGACGCCGTGAACCGGCATGGCGACGCGACCGCTGACGACCAGGCAGTCGCCCTCCATGCGGGCCGTTGCGGGGTCAACGTCCTCGACCTGCGGCAGGAGTCCAGCCGCCGCAGCTGCAACGATCTCAGTGGCGTCCATTCATTCCGCCGCTAGCGTCCAGCATCCGGCCAGCGGAACTTCGCCGCCTTCGCGGAAGAACTCTTTGAAACCGTTGGTGAGAAGCCGGCGCGTGGCGAGGCCAACGTTGACTTTGCGAGGATTGAAGCCGGACCTGAGCTTCGCGAACTCCTCGAGCCCAAGAGGGTCCGACGCTTCCGGCGCACTCTCCAAGATGCGCCTCAGCGCATCTAGCGCTTGGTCTACGCGGCGCCTGCGGTGTTCACCCTTGCCGAACTGCGCGACTGCGGCGAAGAAGGCCGCCATGACGTTGCTCGTCGCGAACCAGTTCGCGACTCCCGCCGCGACCTTCTGACCCGTCCCGCCCGGGTTCGCGTCGTCATCAACGTCAGCAATGGCCGGTCCTCCCTCGTAGATCCGGGCGGTCTGCTCGTCCAATTCGACGTACCGCTTCAGCATCTCTACGAAGCGGTCGAACTGCTCGGAGACCCCCTGTTCGCCAAGATCGAGTGCACTGCTCTCGATGAGTTCGTTGGCGACGAGGTTGGCCTTTTGGATCTCAGGGGAACCAGTGATCATCGCCTGATAGGCGGTCACGACCACATCGAAGGCGAACTTCTTGGGGCGCGTGCGCCGGGTGTTGTCCCGTTCGAGGTAAATCTCCACGCCTGGCAGCCGCTTCAGGATTGACTCCTGCAGAGACGCGAAGAGCAGTTCGAGCTGGTGCCGGATCGACATCGGCTTCTGGCCGGCATTTAGCACGATGATGCGGTAAATGAGGTTGTGTAGGTCCCGCTCGAGCCAGAACTCGACTAGTATCCTCTGATCCTGCTTGAACGTCTCACCCTGATTGGCGAGATCCCGCATGATGTACGTGCGCTGCAGCCCGTCCAGGATGTCGACCGTCTCAGGCGTGTTCAACAGTGCCGCGAGCGCGCCGGCCTTGCCGGGGTTCTCGCGGTACTCCTCGTACGCAGGCAGGATGGCGGCGACCATCTCCGGCTTCACCGCCAATGTGATTGAGGGAAGAAGGGCGCCGTCCCTGATGTCGGACTCGAGCCGCCCGTACGCCTTGTGCTTCTCGCGCCGGCGCTGGAGGTGGAACTCCTCGAACCTCGTGCCGACGATCATCAGATATTCGGGGATGGTCATCTGCGTGCAGGAACGGCGGGTTCACCGCGTGAAGTAGCGCCGTGCGAATACCACCGGTCAACTGCGCAAGCCACTATGGACGCGCTCGCCAGCTCAGCCGCGCACCTCGCCTTCGAGGGCTGGCACGGCGAGCCGTGGATCTTCAAGACCCCGCACCATCCCGACTACAAGCGCGATCGGGTCGAGCGCATGGTGAAGGTGGGCCTCTCGACCGCCGCGGCCCCGGCCTACTTCGAAGCCCTGCCGAACAATGGCTACGTGATGGTCGATGGCGGACTTTGGGCGAACAACCCGATCATGAACGCGCTCGTCGACGCCTTGGCCTGCTGCGACCTCGACCGGGCGCAGGTCGAGATCCCGAGCCGGGAGATCGCAAGGACCTTCTTTGCCAGCGACGTTGCCTCCGATGTGTTCGTAACGGCGGCATGAAGGTGAAGAACTTCGCTCTGAAATCGGCCTGGGCACCGCGATTGGTCCCAATGCCGCCTGACAGTAGTTCGAGCGTAATCAGCCAACTCTCAGGAAGCGGATGTTCCTAGCAGCGGCAATGAGCCAACACCGGCTGCCGCTGAAGTATCACTCCCAGCAGCGGACATCCAAGAAGCCGGCTCTGGGCCTACTCCGGTCACCAGACACCGCTCCTCAAGAGTCTCCGATAAATTGACGTCCCCATTGCCCTCCCCGCGCGCCCCTAACTCAGCCCCGCCCGCCCGGGATCGAACGCCCCTACCGCCGCCTTGATCTCAAGCATCCTCGCCATCGCCGGCGGCCTTTTCAGCCTGCCGCTGGCATCGTCCCCCACGGTTCCGCAGACCGGCAGGATGCTGATCTCGTCGTCCATGGCGATCGCGGTGAGGCCGAAGCTGTAATCGGGGAAGCGCGCCTTGAGATGAGCGAGCAGGCGAGGCTTGGCCGCGCCGAACTCCGCCTCCCGGCCGAGCGGCGGGAAGATGACGAACTGCGTGGCGTGTTCGAGCCCCTCGGTCCAATGGCGGTTCATGCGCTCCTCCTGAAGCTCGGCACGAGGGTGATGGTCGTGCCGAGCCCGCCGCGCTCGCGGCAGGCCGAGCAGGAGAGCCGGTTGTCGGGGGCGCATCAGGGTCCGCGTGCCCTGCCCGATCACCTCCTGGATTGCGCCCGGCCAGATCCGCTTCGTGCGCCCGCAATCCTCGCATGGAATGTCCAGCAACGCCCCCGCCCTGATCTCCAGCAGCCGCGCCATTGCCGGCGGCGTCTTCAGCCCTCCGCTGGCATCCTCGCCCACGAGACTGAGGCTGGTCCGGATGCGCTCACGGAGGGCGCTTCGTGCCTCGCCGGACAGGCCAAGCGTCTCGCGCATGAAGCCCCGGAAGAACGGTGCAAACGCCAGGGGTGTCTGATCGATCGGCGGGATGCTGCTGCATAGCTGCGGCATATGCCGGGGCACATGCTGCAGCATGTGCTGGGGCATTGCCGCGGCAGATGCTGCAGGCATGCCAATCACAATCACAATCACATACAACAGTATCTAACGATCCTGTTGTAGGGCGCGCCAGGGCGCCGCCGGCCATGTTCCGATCCTGGGTTGCCTGACGTCGGTTCGCTGGAATCGTCATGCGCTCCTCCTGAAAATCGGCACGAGGTTGATGTTCTTGCCGAGGCCGCCGCGCTCGCGGCAGACCGAGCAGGACAGCCGGTTGTGCAGGCCCATCAGGGTGCGCGTCCCCTGCCCGATCACCTCCTGGATCGCGCCCGGCCACATCCGCTTCGTGCGCCCGCAATCCTCGCATTGGATGTCCAGCGACGCGACGTAAGACAGTTCGGGCCGCTCACCACTTCCCGAATAGGCCAGGCTCATCACACATCCCTTCTGTTCGTGTTATGTTCTCATTTAAGCCAGAGGGCGGAGGACAAGTCGAGTCTCGATCGACGGTGCGCCCCGGGCGATTTCGATAACTTTCATTATTGACACGATGATAATTTAAGTTATCGTTCCAGTATCGAACGGAGAGGCGCGCCGCCCATCGGGCTGGCAGCGCCCTCCCCGGAGGGAGAGCGGGATGACGGGGATKAGCGAGATCAGTTTTGTCAGCACGGACGGCGATCGCGAGACCATCCGGCGGAGCGGCGAACGCGCTGGCGCGGCCGGGCAGCCAGCGGCTGACCTCTCGCCGCGCTGCGCCAAGCCCGCGGCCACGCTGCCGGGGGCCTGAGATGGCCCGCAACTTCCCGGTGAGTATCGAGACGCTGGAACTCGGTCATGACGACCGGTCGGAGGGGTTTTACGAGCTGGTGGTCGGCACCGATGCGGAGGCCACCTTCTTTGATCTCCAGGCGATGACCAGCGACGGCAAGACGGTGCGCTCCGGGGAATGGCGCTGGGGCATGGCGCAGGAATGGATCGCGATCCAGGCGCTGCGCAAATTCAGCCAGCTGCATGAGGCGATGATCGAGGCGACCAGCCCCGATGCCCGCGCCGCAGCCTATGCCGATTTCACCCGCGCCCGGCGCCTTGAGGCCGCGGAGTGAGCGCCATGGCGACGACCAGCCTTTCCAAACCCATCGCCTCCGAGGATTCGCAGATGACCCCGATCGCCATCAGGGAGGCCTTGCGCACGATTGCGGGGGAAGCCGGGCCGGCGGCCTGGGCCGATCTCTCGGTCAGCACGGAGCATCCGGATGAGTCCGCCGTGCGCGGCGTGCTCTACCCCGGGGGGATCGCTGCCGGCCATTGCATCCATGGCCGGGGCCCAAGTTTTGCCGAGGCGCTGGAGGATCTCCGCAGCAACTGGGCGCAGGCCCGTTCGCTCGCGGACACAAACAGCATCCGCAGGATGGCGCTCGCGATCATCGAGATCACCGGCGACCAGGGCGAATGCGCTGATGCGGCGCTGCGCGGCGCCGGCTTCGACCAGCAGCAGATCGCGCGCCTTGGCGCGCTGGCCTGCGCGGAAGCGACCCGGCTCGCGGCCGGCGGGCCGTTCCGGATCATCACTATCACGGGCGCGAATGCGCAAGCCGCCGGCCTGCCAGTGCCGTTCCGCGCCGACATCACCCACGCACTGCCGCTTGGAGGCTGACCGATGGCACCGACCATCCTGGAATATCTGATCGCCGCGCTGGTCGCCCTGATCCTCCTGGGGGCGCTGATGATGCTGTTCATCCGCGTGCTGTTCTGGAAGCCGATCCCAGACGAGGACTGGTCGCAGCACGGCGACGAGCGCCGGTTCGACCAGCGCTATCGCGATGCGGGCGAATGAGCGCGGCGCGACGG
The DNA here is from genome assembly GCF_056396005.1 of Allobosea sp. 05T439. Taxonomy (NCBI): domain Bacteria; kingdom Pseudomonadati; phylum Pseudomonadota; class Alphaproteobacteria; order Hyphomicrobiales; family Alloboseaceae; genus Allobosea; species Allobosea sp. 05T439. Next base: position 244,016 of record NZ_JBFTKP010000003.1, read on the forward strand.
GTCCCCCTGGCCATTCCGGCGGCGCGCCGCAACCGCGGCCCCCGGCAGGGTTTGCTACCAAACGGCGCATTGATGCGTATGATGGGGAGCCGCTMGTGTCCGGCCGATCCGTCGACGAGAGGCCTGCTCCTGCTCAAGGCTGAGACCTGTGGAGTGACCGATGAAGCCAAGCTGGCGTCTCGCTTTCAGCCCCGTCCTCCTGGCCGGCCTTGTTCTGTTGGTCAGCCTCGTTCTTCCCGGCAATTCCGCCCATGCGCAAACGGGGCGCAAGCCCGCCCGGATCGGCTGGATTTCCCTGTTTCCGCTGGCTCAGGTCGAGAGCTATCTTGGCGCCTTCCGAAGCGGCCTCGCGGCCGAAGGCTATATCGAGGGCCGGAACATCGAAGTCCTCGCGCACTCGGCCGACGGGAATCCGGAACGGCTATCGGCCGTCGTCGACGAGCTCATCGGCCTCAGGCCCGATGTGATCATCGCTCAAGGCACGGCCATTTTCGGCCTGCGGGGGCTGACCGAGATCCCCGTCGTCTATGGCTTCAGCGGCGACCCCGTCGCGGCTGAACTCACCGACAGCCTGGCCCGCCCAAGCCGGAACCTGACGGGCGTCAGCTTCATGGCGATCGAGTTGAACGAGAAGCGGCTCGATCTCCTGCGGATGGCCGCGCCACAGGCCAGGAGGGTCGTCCTCATGGGCGACCCCGTCCATCCCGGCGCCGCGCTCGAAATCGCCGCGTCCCAGGCCATGGCACGCCAGCTCGGGATGGAGCTTCGGTGGGTTCCGACGCGCAATGTCCAGGAGGTCGGCGACCTGCTTGCAAGCCTCGCCGGGCATCCGCCGGACGCGCTCGTGGTGCTGCCTGACAGCGTCATGCTGCAGAGCCAGAAGCAGATTGCCGCGTTCGCCTCGGCGCACCGGATCCCCGCCCTATCCGGCTGGAGCACGTTTGCCCGCAGTGGCGGGCTCCTGACCTTCGGTCCTCGCCTCGAGGAGAGCTTCAAGAGGCTGGCCTATTATGCCGCTCGCATCCTCAAGGGAGCCAAGCCCTCCGAGCTGCCGGTTGAACGATCCTCCGAGTTCGAACTCGTGCTCAACCTCAGGACGGCAAGGCAGATCGGTCTGATCATACCCGATGCCTTGATCGCCCTGGCCGACGAAATCATCGACTGATCTCGCAGCGAGGCTGCCACGCAGGTGAGGCCGACCCGAAGCGGGCACGTGCCGATGCGCGTGGCAAGACTGCAACGGCTCCCGGCCGTATCAAGGGCCGCGTCGTATATCCCCTGAAGCCGCTTTGAAAATCGACAGTTGCACCGGACTATGCTGAGCTTGTCGCTGTCGGGTCGCGGGGGCTTGAGTCGCCATGAGAAGTCAGGCCTTGCTCGCGCTGGCGTTGGGGGCCGCCCTGTCGGGCTGCGCCAATTCCGTGCTGATTGATATTCCCGACGGCATCAACGCCCCGACCGGGCCGATCAAGTACTCGGTCGAGAAACTCGGCCTCTACAGCCATCTCCTGAAGATCCACACCAAGCGCGAGTTTGACGAGCCGCGCGCCTCGGTGGTGCTGCGCATGGATTCCTTCGCGAACCGCTATGCGTCGACGATCTGTCCATACGGTTTCGACTTCAACGACAATTCCGATCCGCCGGGCGGCCTGACCGACCGCCTGCTGCAGACCCAGAAAACCTATTCCTTCACCTGCTTCTGAGGCCGGGCAGAAGGCGGCGCCCCCCTGCCCGGCCGATAGCATCAGAGCGTTCTGGCGCTCTTCACCCCGAAATAGCAGATGCCTTCGCCGGGCTTGGCCGTCGTGCTCGGGAAGATGATGTAGCCGGCTTCCGGCGCGGTCACGGCCGCGCCATTGGCGCGGCGCGCGATCACCTGGCCCTTGGCGAGCGCGTCGCCGGTCTTCCAGTCGCCCTCGACCTTGTCGCCCTCGGCTTCGCAGATGATCACCTGCGTGATGTGGATGACGGTCCGGCCAGCGGTTGAAGGCGCCGGGGCATCGATCAGGCCGAGATGGGCGAGCGCGTTCAGGATCGCGGCATAGCCGATCTCGATCGAGGCCGGGTCGTCATGCGAGCCGCATTCGAGCGTCACGCCATAGCCGCCGGCAAAGCGCATATATTCGGTCGTGCCATAGCCTTCGGTGACCGAGAGGCGCGGCAGGTTCAGCTCCTCGCGGGCCGCGATCAGCCTGGCGTAATTGTCGAGCCAGCCATGGATCACCACCGGCACGCCGAGGCAGGCGGCAAAGGCGCCCTCGGCCTGCGCCTGGCGGAACGGCTCGAGCTCGCCCCGGTTGTCCTCGGGTCCGAAGAAGACGAAGGGCTCGCCCTCGCCCCGGAAGGAATGCACATCGAGCAGGACCTCATGCTGGCGCAGCAGCGCGCAGATGTGGTTGCCGATCCGGTCCTCGTAATTCGCCGGCAGCGGCTTCTCGCGCATGTCGCGGTTGAGGTTGCGGTCGCCCTCGCGGGTCTTCAGCCGGTAGGCCTTGGGGTTGGCGATCGGCAGGAAGGTGACCTCGCCGCGGCGAATGACCAGCTTGCCGGAGCGGCACTCCTCGATGATCCGGCGGATGGCGTTGGGTCCGCAGGTCTCGTTGCCATGGACGGCGCCGAGCACGATCAGTTTTGGGCCGGCGTTGAGGCCGGTGAAGCGGATGCTCTCGAGCGGGCCCTCATCGAGGCCAGCAGCGGCCTGAGCCGGGGCGGAATGGTTTGGCATGGGCTTGGCCATGGGTCTTGTCCTTCGGATGATCAATAATGCTGACGCGGTTAGATCATCGGACTGGAAATCGTATCCGGTCCGACGATCTAGTCCTTTGTGTTTGCATCGGCTTTGTCCCGAAAACCGCAATCCACTTTTCGGGCCGATGCTTAGGCCGCTCAGACCAGTTCTGCGGCCCTGATGCAGCGGACCTCGTGCGGGACTGCGTGCGCGCCACCGATCGAGGCCAGCGGCGGCGTCGGCAGGGCGCGGCAGCCCTCCCGCATCTCGGGGCAGCGCGGGTGGAAGCGGCAGCCGGAGGGCGGCTCCAGCGGGTTCGGCACCTCGCCCGACATTTTTACCGCCAGCCCGTGGTTGAACGGGTCGGGGATCGCGGCGATCAGCGCGCGCGTATAGGGGTGGCGCGGCTCAGTGAAGATCGTGTGCCAGTCGCCGGTCTCGACGATCCGGCCGAGATACATCACCGCGACGCGGTCGCTCATATGCTCGACCACACCGAGATCATGGCTGATCATGATGTAGGAGAGCGAGAGCGTGTCCTTGAGCTCGAGCAGCAGGTTGATGATCTGCGCCCGGATCGAGACGTCGAGCGCCGAGACCGGTTCGTCCAGCACCACGATCTTCGGCTTCAGGATCAGCGCACGCGCGATGCCGATGCGCTGGCGCTGGCCGCCGGAGAATTCATGCGGATAGCGCTCGGCCTGCTCCGCCCGCAGGCCGACATGGCGCATGATCTCGGCGATGCGGTCGTCGACCTCGCTCTTCGTCGTCACGCCATGCATGCGCAGCGGCGTTTCCAGCGTCCGGCGCACCGACTGGCGCGGGTTCAGCGAGGAATACGGGTCCTGGAACACCATCTGCGCGATGCGGGCGCGGGCCTTGCGGTCGACGCCGGGCGCCGCGATGTCCTGCCCGTCGAGAATGACGCGGCCGCGCGTCGGCGCCTGCAGGCCGAGGATCGAGAGCGCCAGCGTCGATTTTCCGCAGCCGGATTCCCCGACGAGCCCAAGGCATTCGCCCTTGCGCAGCACGAGATCGACACCGTCGACGGCATGGACGGTGCGGCGCTTGCCACCGAACAGCCCGCCGCCGAGATCGAACTTCACCTCGAGGTCCTCGACCTTGAGGATGGTCTGGTCGCCCGTGTCACTCATGATGATGGCACCTCACCAGGCCGTCCTGCGGCAACGGCGTCACTCCGGGATCCTGCGCCACGCAGATCTCGGTCCTGGCATAGCAGCGCGGGTTGAAGCGGCACCCGTCAGGAAAAGCCGTCACCGCCGGCACGACGCCGGTGATCTCCTTGAGCTTGTGGCGGCCATGGCGGGCGCGCGCACCCAGCAGCGGCAAGGAGGCGACGAGGCCCTTGGTATAGGGGTGGCTCGGCGTGCGAAAAACCTCCTGCGCCGGGCGCTGCTCGACGAGGCGGCCGGCATACATCACGCCGACGCGGGCGCACATATTGGCGATCAGGCCGAGATCATGGCTGATCATCAGCACCGCCGTGCCCTGCGCCGCCGAGAGATCGCGGATCAGGTCGAKGATCTCGGCCTGGACGGTGACGTCGAGCGCCGTCGTCGGCTCGTCGGCCAAGAGCAGGTCCGGCCGGCAGGCGAGCGCGATCGCGATCATCACGCGCTGGCGCATGCCGCCCGAAAGCTGGTGCGGAAAATCCTTGACGCGCCGGTCCGGCGCCGGGACGCGGACATTGGCGAGCGCCTCGACCGCCTTGGCTTCAGCCTCGTGCCAGGTCGCGCCCTTGTGCAGCACGAACATCTCGGCGATCTGGCGCCCGACCGGCGAAAGCGGGTTCAGCGCCGTCATCGGTTCCTGGAAGATCATCGAGATGGCGTTGCCGCGCAGCTTGCGCATCTCGCCCGCCGAGAGGTTCTGGATCTCGCGGCCCTTGAAGCGGATTGTGCCGCCGCCGATCGCGAGCGGATGCCTGAGCAGGCCGATCAGCGAGAGCGCGGTGATGCTCTTGCCGCAGCCGGACTCGCCGACGAGGCCGAGCGTCTCGCCGCGGCCGATGGTGAAGGAGACATCCTTCACCGCCGGGAAGCGCCTCGCACCGACGATCAGGTCGAGCCGCAGGTTCTCGACTTCGAGAAGCGCCTCGCCACTCATGCCCGTCCCATTCATGCGCGTCGCGCCCGTGACTGCGGATCGAGGATGTCGCGCAGGCCGTCGCCGAGCAGGTTCAGCCCGAGCACGGTGACGAAGATCGCCAGGCCCGGGAAGACCGAGATCCAGGGCGCGGTGGTGATCTGGTCGCGCGCATCCGAGAGCATGCTGCCCCAGCTCGGGAAGGGCGGACGGATGCCGAGCCCGAGGAAGGAGAGCGCGGCCTCGGCCAGCACCGCGCCGCCCATGCCGAGCGTGCCGATGACGATGATCGGCCCCAGGATATTGGGCAGGATCTGCGTCACCATGATGCGGATATCGCTGTAGCCCAGCACCTTGGCGGCCTGGACATAGCCCTGGTTCTTGAGCGAGAGCGTCGAGGCGCGCGAGAGCCGGCAGGTATAGGACCAGTTGGTCAGGCCGAGCGCGATCAGGAGGCTGGTCAGGCCGGGGCTCAGGATCGCCATGATCGCCAGCGCGAAGATCAGCGAGGGGATCGCCAGCATCATGTTGGTCAGGCCGCTGACCAGATCGTCCCACCAGCCGCCCCAATAGCCGGCCGACAAGCCGAGTGCGACGCCGATCACCGTGTTGATCAGCTGCGAGACGATGCCGACCGTCAGCGAGATGCGGGCGCCGTGCAGCACGCGGCTGTAGATGTCGCGCCCCTGCGCATCGGTGCCGAACCAGAATTCGCTGCCGGGCGGAACCTCGGCATTCATCAGGTTGGCGTCCATGACCGGGTCGGTATGGGCGAGGAACGGGGCGAAGGTACCGGCGACGACGACGGCCGCGAACAGCACGCCCCCGATCACGAGATTGGCTCTGAATTTCATCGGCACCCTCAGGTGTATCTGATGCGGGGGTCGATGATCGCGGCGAGAACGTCCACGAGCATGTTGACCAGCAGGAAGAACAGCACGATCACCAGGATGCAGCCCTGCACCACCGGGATATCGCGCAGCGAGACGCTGTCGACGAGCAGCGAGCCGAGGCCCGGCCAGGCGAAGAGCTTTTCGACCACGACGGCCTGGCCGATCACCGAGCCGAATTGCAGGCCGACGGTGGTGAGCACGATGACGAGCGCATTGCGCGCCAGGTGCCATTGCACGACGCGGCGCTCGCTCATGCCCTTGGACCGGGCGGTGCGGACGAAATCGGCATTCATGATCTCGAGCACGGAGGCGCGCGTGGTGCGGGCCAGCAGGGCGAGCGGGGCGACGCCGAGCGCAATCGAGGGCAGGATCAGGTTCTTCATCGCGCCGTCGCCATAGCCGAAGCTCGGCAGCCAGCCCAGGGTCAGCGCGAAGAGATACATCAGCATCAGGCCGAGCCAGAACTTTGGCAGGGAGAGGCCGGAAACGGCGGCCACCATCGAGACCATGTCGATCCAGCTGCCCGGCCGCAGCGCCGCCAGAAACCCCAGGGGGACGCCGATCGCGATCGCAAACAGCATCGAGGCGAAGGCGAGTTGGAGCGTCGGCCAGAGACGTTCGGCAATCAGGTGCCAGACCGGCTGGCGGGTGCGGAACGAGGTGCCGAGATCGAGCGTCACCAATTGCCCGATATATTTCACGAACCGGGTCGCGACGGGCTGGTCGAGCCCGAATTGCTGGTTCATGCGGGAGACGGCTTCCGCATCCATGACGGTGCGTCCGTCAGCCATCTGGCTGGAGGCGAAGCTGCCGGGGATGACGCTGAACAGTAGGAAGATCAGCGCCGCAACGGCAAGCAGAATCGGGATCGCCTGCAGCAGGCGCCGAAAGACATAAGACAGCATGCAGAACTCCTGGCCACGAACCCTTGGCCGCGAACTCTTGGCCGCGAACGCCCGGCAGCGAAGGCCGCCGGGCGCCGGGGTTTGGAGATTACTTCGCGGCCGGGGACGACGCGTCGACCCAGAGATCCTCGTAGTACTGCAGAGCGAGTTCCGTCGCGTTGGGCTGCAGGCCCTTCAGCCAGGGCTGATAGGCCATGACTGCCTTGTTGTAGTTGAAGAACCAGACCGGGGCGTCTTCATAGACGATGCCGTTGGCCTTCTTCAGCAGGTCGATGCGCTTGGCCGCATCGTCCGTCGCGGCGGCTTCGTCGATCAGCTTGTCGACGGCCGGGTTCTTGTAGGTGGTGTAGTTGCAGGCGCTCTGCGGGGTCGCGGAGTAGAAGCACTTCATCTGGGTCAGCGGATCGGGACCAGAGGTGTTCGACCAGATATAGGCCTGGAAATCACCCTTCGAGACGATGCCGCCGAGCGCCGAGCCTTCGACCGGCTTGATCTTCACCTTGACGCCGACCTTGGCCAGCATCGGGATCACGGCCTCGACGATCGGAACGCCCCAGCTCTCGTTCGGGGAAGCGGTCCATTCGAACTCGAAGCCATCGGGATAGCCGGCCTCGGTCAGGAGCTTCTTCGCCTTCTCCGGATTGAAGTCGTAGGGCTTCATGTCCTTGTCATAGGCCGGCGAGGAGAGCGGCAGCCAGCCGGTGGCGCGATAGGCCTTGTCGCGGACGAGGCGCTTGATGATCAGGTCGCTGTCGATCGCGTGATTGATCGCCTGGCGCACCCGCTTGTCGGAGAAGGGCTTGAAGTTCGGGTTCATGCCCATGTTGCGGGTGAAGACTTCCGCGACTTCGAGAATGCCCTTCTTCAGGTTCGGATCGGCCTGGTAGGCGACATATTGCGTCGGTCCCAGGATCGAGACGTCGATCTCCTTGTTGCGGAAGGCGATGTCGCGGGCAGCCGCCTCACCCATCGGCGAGATCACGACCTTGTCGGCATAGGGCTTGCCGGCCTGGTAGAACTTCTCCCAGCGCTCCAGCACCATGCGCGAGCCCGGAACATGCTCGACGAACTTGAACGGACCCAGACCGATCGGCTTGTTGAAGAAATCGGGTTCCTGCGCTTCCTTGGCCGGGAAGATCGAGGTGATCGCGGTGCGGAACAGGAAGCCGGGATCGGCCTTCTCGATCAGCGTGATCTCGAGGGTGAAATCATCGATCTTCTTCAGGCCGGAGATTTCCTTGGCCTCGCCCTTCTGGAATTCCTGGGCGCCCTTGACGCGCCGGACAAAGGCCGCGCCGGGATAGTTCTTCGTGGGATCCATCAGCCGGGTGTAGGTCCAGATGATGTCGTCAGCCGTCATCTTGCGGCCGTTATGGAAAAGCGCGTCGTCGCGCAGCTTGAAGGTGTGGACCGTGCCATCGGCGGAGGCGGTCACGCTCTTGGCGAGCTCCAGCACCGGCTTGTTGTTGGTCGAGTCCCACTTGTAGAGCGCGCGGTGCAGCGCGTTACCATAGATCTCGTCCTGGATCTGGTTCGAGACATGGCTGTCATTGCTGACGAAGGATGCGGCATAGGGCGCCGTGAAGCGGATCGTGCCGCCGCGGCGCGGTTCCTGCGCCTGGGCCGAGAACGCCATCGTCAGCGTCAGGGCAGTGGTCAAAGCCAGTCGTTTCAACACGTCAAATCCTCCCAAATTTCCCGTTGATCTTTTTGGTGGCGCCCCCCTTTTCAAGGGCGGCGCCGGTCAGTCCCGTACGGAACCTTACTTGGTTTTTCCGGTCTGTCTCCGTCGTCTAGCCGGCTGTCCCCGAGCAATTATCCGGTCAGGCATTCTGCGCGGCGCGGTCGAACACGACCTTGCCGTTCAGGATGGTGAGATCGCAGCGCGTGTCCTTCAGGATCTCTTCGGGCGCTGCGGTCAAAAGGTTGCGTGAGAACACGGCAACGTCGGCGAGATAGCCCGGCACGAGCCGGCCCTTCACGGCCTCCTGCTTCTGCGAGAAGGCGCCGAATTCGGTATAGGCCTGCAGCGCCTCGTCGATCGAGACGCACTGGGCCTCATCCATCACCGTGCCGCGCCAGGTCTTGCGGGTCAGCATGGTGTAGAAGTTCGGGAACGGATTGGGGTCGCAGACCGGTGCGTCGCTGCCCGTCGCCGGCTTCAGGCCGAGATCGAACCAGGTCCGCAAGGGGTAGCTCGACAGCGCCCGCTCCCGCCCGAGCACCTTCACATAGGCATCGCCGAAATCGTAGATGAAGACCTGCTGCGGGCAGGGATAGATGCCGGCCGCGACCATGCGTTCATGCTGCTCGGGCGTCGAGAAGCCGCAATGCTCGATGCGGTGGCGGCGGTCCGGATCGGGATGGGCGGCGAGCGCCTTCTCATAGGCCGTGATCAGCTGCTCGATCGCGGCATCGCCAATGGCGTGGCAGGCGAGCTGATAGCCCTTCACATGGGCGTCCATGACCTGGCGCTCGACATCCGCGTTCGAGCACATCTGCACGCCGGTGGTCTTGTCCTCGCCGAGATAGGGCGCGTTCATCCAGGCGGTGCGCCCGCCGGCCGAGCCGTCGAGGAAGAGCTTGACCGCGCCGACCATCAGCATGTCGTCGCCGGTGCCGGAGATCAGCCCGGCCTCGTAGCATTGCGGCACCACCGAGCGGCCTTCGTCGCCGAGCAGGGTCAGCCAGGTCCGCACCGGCAGGCGGCCGTCGCGCTTGGCGCGGTGATAGGCCGAGATCTCGCCGAAGGCGCCGCGCTGGCCGACCGCCGCATCCATGCAGCTGGTGATGCCGAGCGAGAGCAGGTAATTGCCGCCGCGTTCGATGCCGGTGACGAGGTCTTCCTCGGTCGGGCGCGGGATCGCGGCCCAGACCGGCGCGCGGGCGTTTTCCGCCAGCATGCCGGTGAGCCGACCGTTCTGCTGTTCGATCAGGCCGCCGGGCGGGGTCGGCGAGGCCTCGTCGATGCCCGCGAGCTCCAGCGCCATCGAATTGCAGATCGAGACATGGCCGCAGGTCCGGATCAGCATGACCGGATTGTTCGGCGCGGCGCGGTCGAGTTCCTCGCGATAGGGATGCCGGCCGGTATCGAGCTTGGTCTGGTCGTAGCCGCGCGACAGGATCCAGTCGCCGGGCTTGGTGCCGGCGGCACGCTTTGCGATGGCATCGAGCAGGGAGGCGAGATCGGGCGCGACCGCCGGGCGGGCGTCGACCCAGTCCATGGTCATGCCGAGCGAGACGAGGTGCAGGTGGGAATCGTTCAGGCCGGGCGTGGCGAGCCGGCCCTCGAGATCGATCACCTTGGTCCCGGGGCCGATCAGGGCGGCGATCTCGGCATCGCTGCCGGTGGCGAGCACCCTGCCCTGCCAGATCGCCAGGGCCTCGACGACCCCGTCCTCGCGGCCGCACCAGATCGGGCCGTTCCTGAGGACGAGATCGGCCTGCGGCCGGGCGCGGTGAGCCGGGGTTTGAGCGGAGAGCGTCATGGAAACTCCGAATTCATGTCAGGGCTTTAGTCCGAACGTCACGCCGGAGGCCAAAGCCCCCGGCTCGATCATCGGACCGGATTTCCTATTCGGTTCGATGATCTAACCTTCTGTGTTCGCATCGGTTTTCCCGAAAACCGCAATCCACTTTTCGGGCCGATGCTTTAGGCGCTAGATGTCGTCGAGCGGGAAGATCGGCCGGCGAACGCTCTTGTAGGGGCGCTCCTTGAAATTGCGCGTCGCCAGCGCGCCGGTATCGACCTCGACCACTTCGCGGGCGATCGGCTCGAAGGCGGCCCGGAAATGCTGCATCGACTTGACGATCACCGTCGATTTCCGCGTCGGGTCGACGCCGAGCGAGGTGAACTGCGCGAGGTCGGTCGCCTGGCCGTTATGGGTGATGATGACGAGCTCGACGCCGCCGATGCGCAGCATGACGCTGAGCCCGTAGCTGCGCCAGGCACCGCCGCCCATCGGGCCATAAGCGATGAAATGGCCGTCGGTGATCGAGACGACCCGGCCGGTGACCTCGAGCGGGCCGCCGCCCATGTTCGGATCGACCTTGCCGCCGAGCATCAGCGTCACGGTGTTGCCGACGCCGGCAGCCTGCGCCTGCAGCGCAGCCTCGCCGTCGCAGATCGCGTGGAAAGCGACATTCTCCAGGCCGGTGGCCAGGACCGCGCGCAGCAGGTTCGTGGCGTCGCCATAGGCGCCGGCGCCGGGATTGTCGGAATAATCGGAGATCACCAGCGGCTTGCCGGCCTTACCCTCGCCGTTCTGGCCCTCACCATTCTTCGCCTTCACCATGGCCTCGGCCACGGGCGTGAAATGGATCGAGGAGAAATGCCGCTGCTCCCAGGCATAATCCATCAGCTCTTCGGCGATGGCCTGGGCCTTGTTGCGGTCATTGGCGGTGACGACGACGGAGGGGCCGATATCGTGGACGTCGGCCGAGGAGAAGCCGGCCTGGACGCTGACGACCAGCGCCTCGCCCTTCGCCTCGAGCTCGTCGCCGCGGCGCAGCAGCTCCTTGAACGGGGGCGAGGTCGTGCGCCCGCCATCGAGAGCGTAGAGGATGGGCCGGCGGGCAACGGCGGCGGTCGGCGTGATCTCGCCATCCATCGCCTTCTGCAGCAGCTCGGCCGCCTGCCAGGTCCGCTCATACTGGTCGATATGCGGATAGGTCCGGTAGGAGATCAGCGCATTGGCGCTGTCGGCCATCAGCTGGGTGAGCGTCGCGTGCAGATCGAGCACCGCGACGACCGGAACGGAGGGGCCGACCTTGGCGCGGATGCGGGAGAGCAGCTCGCCCTCACCGTCATCGGAGCTTTCCGTCGCCATGGCGCCGTGGAGATGCAGCAGCACACCGTCGACGCCGGCGCAGGCCGCGACGATCTTGCCTGCGCATAGCTCGAAGGCCGCATCGGTGACGCGGCCTGAAGGGTTGGCATGGGCGACGATGGGGTGGGTCAGGCTCCAGCCGAACTTCTCGGCCGCCTCGAAGGCTGCGCCGAGCGATGTCCGCGTGCCGCTGAAAGCCGGGGGAATCTCGTTGTCGAGATAGAGGCCGGCGTTGCGAAAGACCTCTTCTCCGGTGAGCTGAACACTGAATGTGTTCGTCTCATGCATGAACTCTGCGACCAGAACGCGTCGTGCCATAATCCTCGTGTCCCTCCCGGACCCTTTTCGACTCTTTTTAACGGTCGTTCGGGTCTATGCCAGATGTGTATACAGCATGCGCTCCCTGCGTGGAGCGCCTGCCGTTCGTCGCAAGCGCGGCCTTAGGCCGCGCTGCGTCTGGACGAAATCGCCCAGACGCAGAAAACGTGATCGAACCTCATAGTCATGCGAAAAACCGTTGCCGCTTTTTCGCAGAATGCTCTAGGCCGCGCGGCTGCGCTCGATTTCGCCCTTGCCCGGGGTGCCGTCCTCGGCCCGCGCATAGGCCTTGCCGAAGCGGTTGGCGAGGAAGGAATCGAGCGTGATCTCTTCCTGGCGGACAAATCCCTGCTGCGGCAGCTTGCCCTGCGCCAGCATGTCCAGCACCGCGCAGATGCCCGAAGCGGTGGTGATCTGGATGGCGCTGCGCGTCACGCCGCCGACGGTCGCGCTGTAGACCTTGTTGGCATAGGTCTGCTGCAGCAGGCGGCCATCTTTCATGCCGCTGACGGTGACGAAGATCACCACGACGTCCTGCAGGGTGCTCGGCAGGGCGTTCTCAAAAATGTCCTTCAGCACGTCGCGGCGATCGGCCAGGCGCAGGTCCTGGAGCAGCGCCTTCATGATCGCGCAATGGCCGGGATAGCGAATCGTGCGGTAGTTCAGCGTCCGGACCTTGCCGGCCAGCGTCTCGCAGAGCGTGCCGAGGCCGCCAGAGGTGTTGAACGCCTCATAGGTGACGCCGTCGAGCGAGAATTCCTCGCGCTCTTCCATCGCCGGGACGAGGGTCAACTCGCCGTTGACGACCGCTTCGCAGGGTTCGCAATACTCGTTGATGACCCCGTCCGTGCTCCAGGTCAGGTTGTAGTTGAGCGCGTTGGAGGGGTATTGCGGCAGGGCGCCGACGCGCAGCCTGAGGCTGTCGAGCGTGTCGAAATCACGCGCCAGATCGGCGGCGACGATCGAGATGAAGCCCGGCGCCAGGCCGCATTGCGGAATGAGGGCTGCCTTCGCCGTCTTGGCGAGTTCCTTGACGCGCCTCGTGCTGGCGACATCCTCGGTCAGGTCGAGATAATGGACGCCAAGCGGGGCCGCGACTTCGGCGATCCGCGTCGTCAGATCGAAGGGGGCTGCGCTCAGCACGGCGAAACGGCCTTCGAGCAGGGCGGTCAGCGCCTCCTTGTCGGCGATATCGACCTTGCGGGTCGAAACCGTGGCGCTGGTGCGGATGCCGGCGAGCTGCGCCTCGGAGCGGTCGGCGACCGTGACGCGGTAATCCCCGCTGCTGCCGAGCATGTCGGCGATGGTCTGGCCGATCTTACCCGCGCCAATAACGACGATTTCCTTCATTGTGGCGCTCCGTGCGTTCGTTGATGTCCTATGCTGGCTGACGATTTCGTCGAATAGAAGCGGCCATCACGACGATTCATATGGGATTTTACGGCGATCTGCCGTAAGTACTCAGCATCATGCCGATCGACCGCACAGACAGACAGCTCCTTATCCTGCTGACCGAGAACGCCCGGGCGCCGGTGGCCGAGCTCGGCCGCCAGCTCGGCCTCTCACGCACGACGGTGCAAAGCCGGATCGAACGGCTGGAGCGGCGCGGCGTCATCACCGGCTACACGGCGCGGCTCTCCGACGAGCATGAGCGCGGGCAGGTCAAGGCCCATGTCCTGATCACCGCACTGACCAAGCTCGCTCCCAGGGTCGAGGCGGAACTGCGCCGCATTCCGGAGGTCCGGACCCTTCATTCGGTCAGCGGTCATTTCGACATGATCGCGATCGTGATCGCGCCGTCGATCGGCGAACTCGACGAGCTGATCGACCGGATCGGCGCGCTCGACGGTGTCGAGCGGACGATGTCGTCGATCATTCTCTCGACCCGCGTCGAGCGCTGAGCCCTCGCCTGCTCCCGGTAATCGCGCGCTCGTATCCCGCCACAATCAGGCGTACACTCACGACCAGGGGAAAACTGCGGTGGGAGAAGAAGATGGCAGGTGACGACCGTCGGCCACGCGTCTGGCATGACGTACACAGCGTGCAGGAGGCCCCGCGCGAAAGGCAGAAGGCCAGCGGGCGAATCGCAGCTGAAGAGGCTGCGGCACGCAAGAAGATCGAGGCCTTGCGGGCGCAGCGGCTGGCGAAGGAAGCAACTGAGCCGCCGCCCGAGCCCAAGCCGGCTGCACGCAGCAAGCCGAAGGCGACAGCGCCCTAGGACTGACTCGAACGGCAGCAGGGCCGTCATCCGGACGCCCGGGAGTTACGAGATTCGGCCCCGGATCCATCGAACGCCGCAGGGCGTTGCGACGGATCCGGGGTCTTTGTTTGTGCCGGAACGGCGCCCCCAATGCAGAGCGCCGATTCGCCGAGGCGTTCAGGCCTGGTCGAGCCAGGCGGTGAGCAGGCCGATATCGGCCTGCGACAGGCCATGGCCCGCCGGTAGGATGCGGTGCTCGACCGTCGCGCCATTGCCCGACAGAGTCGCGGCAAGCCGTGCGGCGTCGGCGGCCGGAATGATCGGGTCCTGCGCTCCCGACAGCATCAGCACGCGTTTGCCGGCGAGATCGGCCTTTGGTGGCTCCCGGAAGGGCGACATCGCCCGCAGCAGCGCCGCCCCGGCCAGCACCTCTGGGCGCAGCAACAGCAGGCTCGCCGCGATATTCGCCCCGTTCGAGAAGCCGACGGCAATCGGCGCGGCAAGATCATAGCGTCGGCGCGCATCCTCGATGAAATCCGCCAGCTCATGGGTGCGGCGGCTCAGATCGGCCTCGTCGAAGACGCCTTCGGCGAGCCTGCGGAAGAAACGGGGCATCGTGCCTTCCAGCACCTGGCCGCGCGGCGAGAGCAAGGCGGCGCCGGGCGCGACCATGCGGCCGAGCGGCAGCAGGTCATGCTCGTTGCCGCCGGTGCCATGGAGCAGCAGCAGGGGCTTGCGGGCGGTATCGCTGCCCGGCTCGAACGCATGGATGAAGGGTGTGGTCGCGACGGCGTCCAGCATGGGTCACTCCTCGATAATGCAGGGGACGGCCCTGCCCCGTCAGCGCGGCGAGGCAGGGCGTCTTGTTTGGTCAGGTGTCGTCAGGCGAGTTCCGGCAGCACGGCCTCGATACGGCTGCGCTGCGCCTCGTATTGCGGCGGCAGCTTCAGCGCCTGGCCGAGGCTCTCGCTCGCCTCGTCGATGCCGAAGCCCGGCGCGTCGGTGGCGATCTCGAACAGGACCCGGCCGGGCTCGCGGAAATAGACAGAGCGGAAATAGTTCCGGTCCCGCTGCTCCGTGGCGCGGATGCCATGGTTCTCCTTTAGGCGGCGCACCATCGCTTCCTGCTCGGCATCACCCGCCGCCCGGAAGGCGATATGGTGCACCGAGCCGGCCCCCTGGCGTGCCGGCAGGAAGCCACCGGCGGTGCGCAGATCGACAATCCCGCCGCATGCCGCGCCCTCAGTCCGGAAGCGGGTCACGCTGCCTTCCCTCGCGATCTCGGCAAAGCCGAAGATGTCACTGAGGATCGCACCGGTCGGCGCCGCATCCTCGAGCAGCAGGCTGACGGAGTGGAAGCCGCGGATCGCATGCTCGGCCGGAATCGCGCCGCCCGTCCAGGCCGGCTCGGCGGCAATGCCGGGCAGGCCGATCAGGGCAAGCCGCATCCCGTCCGGATCCCGGAAGGGCAGCACGGTGTCGCCGAAGCGCTTCTGCGGCGCCTCATGGGCGACGCCAAGCTCGACGAAGCGATGCGTCCAGTAGCCGATTGCCCCCTCCGGCACGCGGAAGGCGGTTTCCTGGGTCTCGCCGACGCCGAGCCGGCCCGGAGCGGCGTGCTCCCAGGGGAAGAAGGTCAGGATCGTGCCGGGCGAGCCGCCCTCGTCGCCGTAATAGAGATGATAGCTGCTCGGATCGTCGAAATTGACGGTCTTCTTGACCAGGCGCAGCCCCAGCACGCGACCGTAGAAATCAAGATTGCGGCGCGCGGGGCCGGAAATGGCGGTGACGTGGTGGATGCCGTTGATCTGCATGGCCTGTCCTCCGAAAGGGCTTGAGGCGGGGCGCCTCGTTCCGGCCAAAGATCGGAGTGCGGCAGGCAAAGCACCAGCCCGGTATCATTGCACGGAAGCAATGAACGTCTTGGCATCTAACAATTTGCATTGCGCCGGAGAGAGGGCATTTTCAGTGCCGAGACCAACCCGGTCCCCTGCTTCTGGAGATGCAATCATGATCGACAATCGCCTCGCCCCTTACGGCGCCCTCGGCCTGCGTGTCGCGCTCGGCCTGATGTTCATCGCCMATGCCTATCTCAAGCTCGCCGTGTTCACTCCCGCAGGCTTCGCCGGCTTTCTGGGCCAGGTCGGCTTGCCCGGCTTCCTCGCCTGGCCGATCATCCTGGCCGAGTTCATTGGCGGCGTCGCCATCCTGACCGGCTTCTACGGCCGTCTCGTCTCGCTGGCACTGCTGCCGGTCCTGCTGGGTGCCCTGATGGTGCATGCTCCGAATGGCTGGCTCTTCACCGCGGCCAATGGCGGCTGGGAATATCCCGCCTTCCTGGCGCTGACGGCGCTGGCCCACGGCCTGATCGGCGACGGCGCCCTGGCCCTGCGCCCTGTGCGCTTCAGCCCCCGCGCTGCGGTCGCCACCGCCTGAGCGCAGTCGACTATCGGTGAGCGCGGCCCAAGGGCCCGCGCCACGTCTTCCCGATCGCCGCCGCATGGCTTACAGCATCCGACCGGGCATCCGGCCGGATGCTGTAGCGCATTGTTCTTGCATCGGCTTCTTCCGAAAACCGGTATCCAATTCCCGGGCCGATGCTCTGGCGCCATGACGGCGGCGGACGCATGAAAGGACGAAAAGCGGATGAGCGGCACGAGCAAGACCCTCGCCTGGGACGATTTCCGGCTGATCAAGGCGATCGCCGAAGCCCGCGCCCTGCCGGCCGCCGCCAGCCTGATCGGCCTGAACCATTCCACGGTGTTTCGCCGCCTCGGCCAGATCGAGGACGGGCTCGGCCTGAAACTGTTCGAGCGGCACCGCAGCGGCTATGTGCCGACGCCCGCCGGCGAGGAAATGGTGCAGCTCGCCGGGCGGCTGGACGAGGACATTACCGCCTTCACCCGCAAGCTCGCCGGGCAGGAAATCCAGCCCGCCGGCGAATTGCGCGTCACCACCAACGACACCCTGCTGGTCGACCTGCTGACCCCGGTCTTCGCGGCCTTCCTGCAGCAATGTCCCGAGATCCGCCTCGACATCCTGCTCAGCAACCAGGCGCTCAACCTTTCCAAGCGCGACGCCGATGTCGCGATCAGGGCGACCGATAATCCGCCCGAGACCCTGGTCGGCCGGCGCGGCGCCCGCATCGCCTGGGCGCTCTACGGGCTGGCGAGCCGCTTCCMGCCCGATGCCGATACCAGCATGGAGACGCTCCGGGACCAGAACTGGATTTCGCTCGGCGACCAGTTCGCCTGGCTGAAGGCCGTCCGCTTCCTGCAGGATTACGTGCCGCCGGAGCGCATCGTCTACAAGGTCAACACGGTGCTCGGCCTGGCCGAGGCCGTCGAGGCGGGCATCGGCATCGGCTTCCTGCCCTGCTTCATTGCAGACACCAAGCCGGCCCTCGTCCGCCTGGCGGCGCCCGATCCCGAATTCGCGGCCGATCTCTGGCTCTTGACCCATCCCGATCTCAGGCACTCGCCGCGCGTGCGGCTGTTCCTCGATTTCATGGCGGCCGAGATCGGCCGGATGAAGCCGCTGATCGAAGGCGAGCGGGCCGTCGCGGCGCGCGGCGGCTGAGCCGCGTTCAGGAGCACAGTCGGGTTCCCTTACGGCGCAGCCGGCGCTAGGCTCTCGTCATGGAGATGCTTATCCCCCTCGCGATCGGGCTCAGCCTGATCTGGCTGATCGGCCGCGGCGCGCCCTGGAACGCCAAGCTGATCACATTGGCGATCACGCTCGCCGTGGTCCTGCTGATCGTGCTGCTCGAAAGAAGCGGCAACTGGCCTGACGCCTTCCGCAGATGACACCGGTCAGACGGTGACGCTGGCCAGAACGTGACGCTGGTCAGGAGACCAGCTTAAGCCCGACGATCCCCGCCACGATGAGCGAGATGCAGGCAAGCCGCAGGGCGCCTGCCGGCTCGCCGAGCAGCACGATGCCGAGCGCCGCCGTCCCGATCGTGCCGATGCCCGTCCAGACCGCATAGGCTGTGCCTACCGGCAGCGTCTTCAGCGCCAGACCGAGCAGGCCGAGGCTGACGACCATGCTGGCGAGCGTCAGCAGGGTCGGGACGAGGCGGGTGAAGCCTTGCGTGTATTTGAGGCCGATCGCCCAGCCGACCTCGAACAGGCCTGCGACGAAGAGATAGAGCCAGGCCATGGCAGCGCGCTCCGCATGAGAAGGGGCCAGTCGAAACAAGGCGAGGTCGTCCACGCCCCGGGACGCGGCAGGAGACGCCRCCCTTAGCCCAAACTAGGCCGCGCCTCTGCCGGTTGGGAAGGAGCGCGCCACCGCTGACCTCTGCATGGCTCTCATGGCCAGCTCCTTCGCGGGAGCCCGACCGACATACCCCTACGTTAGTCTTGTGCATAAGGCTCGTGCCGCCCCCAGGAGTTCCGCCTGCGGCATGGCGCCCCGTTCGGGCGCTGACTACGGGCATTGCACCGGCATTGCCGGTGGGGGCAACAAGGGGCCAAGCAAAGATGAATCTGGGGAAATGGGTGGGCTTGATTGCGGTCGCCGCGGCGTTGGGCGGCTGCGCCACCGTCACACGGGGTACGACAAGCCAGGTTACGATCGACAGCATTCCGCCGGGCGCAGACGCACGCACCTCGACCGGGCATAGCTGCCCATCGACGCCCTGCACGATCGAGGTCAGCCGCAAGTCGGAGTTCACGGTCAGCTACAGCAAGCGCGGCTTCCACGACGCCCAGATTCCGGTCGCGACCCGGGTCGCCGGGGCCGGGGCCGCCGGTTTCGCTGGAAACGTCATCGTCGGAGGCATCGTCGGAATGGGCGTCGACGCCGCGACGGGCTCGACGCTGGAGCACTATCCCAATCCCGTCGTCGCCACGCTGGTGCCGACCTCGAGGATCGAAAGCCGCACGCGCAGCTCGCGCTTCAGCCGCCGCCTGCGCGCGGCACGGGCCACGCCGGTTTCCTGATCTCTGGGAAGACAGCCAATCGCGATGCGGGCCTCTCAGCCCGCGTCGCCGCCGAGCTCCGGCTGCAGCACGCCGCGCAGGACGCGCTGGCATTCCGTCATTTCGACGAGCGCGGCTCTCAGCAGGACAAGATCCTCGCCGAACTCGGCCCGGTGATCGGGCTCCTCCGGCTGCGCCGGCTCCATATCGAGCTGCCAGGGCAATTCATCGTCGGAGCCTTCCGGTGCGTTCGCCGGCGCGGGCCGACGCGGCGCCGGCACGGGTGCGGCAACCGCGGCGGGAGCCTGCCCGCCGATCGGCCCGCCCCGGCCAATGGCCTGGACATGGCGCGGCCCCTGATCCTTCAGGATCCGCTGCAAGCCCTTGATGGTATAGCCCTCGCCGTAAAGCAGCCGGCGAATGCCCTTCAGGAGGGCGACATCGTCCGGCCGGTAATAGCGCCGGCCGCCACCGCGCTTGAGTGGCTTKATCTGGGTAAAGCGCGTTTCCCAGAAACGCAGGACATGCTGGGGGATGTCGAGGTCGTCTGCGACCTCGCTGATTGTCCGGAAGGCATCTGGGCTCTTGGTGTCCAATTCGGCCTCTACGTTGCCGGTGTGGAACTCCAGACTCACTCCTCGTCGCCCTCGCCCGCCTGCCCGTTGATGCGCGCCTTCATCACATTCGAAGGCTTGAACACCATCACGCGACGCGGCTCGATGGGGACCTCAACGCCCGTTTTCGGATTACGCCCGATTCGCTCGCCTTTGTCTCGCACGACGAACGAGCCAAAGGACGATAATTTCACATTCTCGCCGCGCGCGACCGCATCGCAGATCTCGTCGAGCACCGCTTCGACAAGTTTCGACGACTCTGTCCGCGACAGACCGATCTTCTGATACACAGCCTCGCACAAATCGGCGCGAGTGACCGTTTGCCCCGCCATTCATAGCCTCCAAGGCGTTCATGGGCCGGTGACCTCGTCACCAGCCTTGCGCCATTACGGACGCCGGACGCTATGCGTCCCGGACGGTCCGGTCAATCCTCGAGCGCCGTTTAGTAGCGCCCTCGGTCGAAATGGCAAAAAAAGGGAAGAGAAACTGTCCTAAGTGCCAGCGTTCTCAGCTGAAATGCTCACCAGCGGATCAAGGCCGACCCCCAGGTGAAGCCGCCGCCCATCGCCTCGATCAGGACGAGCTGGCCGGGCTGGATTCGCCCGTCGTGATGGGCCTCCGCCAGAGCCAGCGGAATCGAGGCGGCCGAGGTGTTGCCGTGCCTGTCGACGGTCACCACGACGCGGTCATGCGCGATGCCGAGCTTGTCGGCGGTGGCATCGATGATGCGCCGGTTGGCCTGGTGCGGCACGAACCAGTCGATGTCGTTGCCGCTGAGCCCGGTCGCGGCGAAGGTGTGGCGGACGGTATCGGCGAGGTTCTGCACCGCATGGCGGAAGACCTCCTTGCCCTCCATGCGCAGGAAACCGACCGTCTTGGTCGAGCCTGCGCCGCCATCGACATAGAGCTTGTTCTTGTAGCGCCCGTCGGAGCGGATATGCGTTGTCAGGACACCGCGGTCGGCCAGCGTGCCCTCCCCCTGCTCCGCCTTGAGCACGACGGCACCGGCGCCATCGCCGAACAGGACGCAGGTGGTGCGGTCTTCCCAGTCGAGAATCCGGGAGAAGGTCTCGGCGCCGATCACGAGCGCGGCGCGGGCACTGCCCGTCTTGATGAAATTATCCGCGGTCGCGAGGCCGAAGACGAAGCCGGAGCAGACCGCCTGCAGGTCGAAGGCCGCGCCTTCGGTGATGCCCAGCGCCGCCTGGATCTGGGTCGCGGTTGCCGGAAAGGTATGGTCCGGCGTCGCGGTCGCGACGATGATCAGGTCGATCTCGGAGGCATCCATGCCGGCATCGGCCAGGGCCGCCTGCGCCGCCCTGAGGCCGACGACCGAGGTCGGCTCGTCATCGGCCGCAATATGGCGCTGGCGGATACCGGTGCGCTGGACGATCCACTCGTCGGTCGTGTCGACGCGCTCGGCAAGCTCGGCATTGGTGACGATGCGCTCCGGCAGATAGGAGCCGCATCCGCAAACCACAGATCGCAGAATGGACAAGTCAGAGATCCCTATTCGACGGCAGCGGCCTGAGGCGCCGTCTCCGGCTGCACCGAGGCAGCCACCATCTCGCGCAGCTTGGCCATCAGGTCATCGCGCGCCATCTCATAAGCCAGTTCGGTCGCGCTGGCGAAACCGATCGCGTCCGTCCCGCCATGGCTCTTGATGACGATGCCTTCGAGCCCGAGGAAGACGCCGCCATTGACCTTGCGCGGATCCATCTTGTCCTTCAACGCGGCAAATGCGCCACGTGCGAAGAGATAGCCGATCTTGGCCATCAGCGACCGGCTCATCGCGGCGCGCAGATACTCGCCGATCTGCCGGGCGGTGCCCTCGGCCGTCTTCAGGGCGATGTTGCCGGTGAAGCCCTCGGTCACCACGACGTCGACCGTGCCCTTGCCGAGGTCGTCGCCCTCGACGAAGCCGCGATAGTCGAGATGCGGCAGGTTGCCCTCGCGCAGGATGCGACCGGCCTCCTTGACGGCCTCGACGCCCTTGATCTCCTCGACTCCGACATTGAGCAGGCCGACGGTCGGCCGGTCGAGATCGAAGACGACGCGGGCCATGGCCGCGCCCATCACCGCGAGATCGACGAGATGGCGCGCATCGGCGCCGATCGTCGCGCCGACATCGAGCACCACGCTCTCGCCGCGCACCGTCGGCCAGAGCGCCGCGATCGCCGGGCGGTCGACCTGCGGCATCGACTTCAGGCAGAATTTCGACATCGCCATCAGCGCGCCGGTATTGCCGGCCGAGACCGTGACATCGGCCTCTCCGGTCTTGGTCGCGTCGATGGCACGCCACATCGAGGACTTGTAACGGCCATAGCGCAGGGCCTGGCTCGGCTTGTCGTCCATCTTCACCGACACTTCGGTGTGGTGGAAGGTCGTCACCGCCTTGAGCTTCGGGTGGGCCTCCAGAAGCGGCAGGACCTGGGCCTGATCGCMGAAGATGACGAAGCGCGCGTCGGGCCGCCGCTCGAGGGTCAGCGCCGCGCCTGGCACGACGACGGCAGGGCCATGGTCCCCGCCCATCGCATCGAGCGCGATTGTAACTGGTCGTTTCATTGGGTGCTGATTGTTCCCGAGGGGCTCGGCCGCTGTGGCGCAAAATAGGGCGGCGGCGGACAATAGCGACTTGGCGAGCCGCCGCAAGCCACTGCGCGTGCCGGTAAAGCCGTCATTCGCCGCGTTTCAGTTTGGCCAGGGCCGCAAAGGGCGATGCAAGCGCCGGGTCGTCGACCTGCGCTTCGAAATTCACTCCGGGCTTGCGCGGATAGGGATCGAGCCCGAGCGCCAGGAACTCGAGGGTGATCGCGCCAAGGTCGATCATGCCGTCGATGATCGGCTCCGGCGGGTCCTCCTCGTTGAGCATGACCTCGATGTCGATCTCGCCCTTCTTCTCGTCCTCCTCCTCGCGGCGGGCGGCGGCGAGAACCTCGGCCTCCGGCGCGAAATCGAGTTTCACGGGCAGCTTGATGCTGACCGGGAAGGCCTCGAGCGTGATGATGCAGGTCTGATGCAGCTGCGCCGCGATCTCGCCCTCCAGCTTCACGCGCTCGCCATTGCGGGCGAGTTCATAGCGCGCCTCGAGCGCTTCGATCGAAGGCAGGTCGAGCGCACGGGCGAGCCCGACGAGCGCAGAGCCCTCGGGCCTGACCACGATATGGGTGCCACGCGGCTTGATCGTCTCGACGCGGACGGGCTGGCTCAGCGGCAAGGCACGAGCGGAATCAGACACTGGGGGTACTTTCGTGAACCGGGAATGCAGGAAAGAGAGTCTCCTGCCCCAAAATTGCGTCAAGATCGAGCTGCGACAGACGTTCCAGCGCCTGGCCGACATAATCGGCCAGGGCTGTCGCCCCCTCGCCCGGGCTGACATTGCGGCGCAAGGCCTCGGCCAGCGCGCCCGGCTCAGGCGCAGCGAGCGCACTCTCATAGGCCTTGATGCGGCCGTAGAAGCTCTGCCCGATCTTCTTCATGCGCTTGGGCACGGCGATGTCGCTGATCCCGCCCTGGCGGAAGCCGAGCTCAAGATAGGCGAAGCAGGCATCGACGAAATCCTGCGCCAGATCGCTGGCCGGCGCCGGAAGTTCGCGCAGGCGCCGCAGAATCAGGAAGGCATGCAGCGTCAGCGATTCGAAGCGCCCTTCGAACGTGTCGGGGATGCCGCCGCCGATATAAAGACCGGGCTGGCGCGACGCGTCAGCCACGCGGGCCAGCAGCGCCTCGACCGGCGCGAGCCTTTTTGCGCGTTTTCCGAACAAGCCGAAGATCACCAGCGCATCTCCGCTCGCCGCCACTGCCTTGCCAAAGCCATTCTCGGGCGTTACGCCAACCTCTACCCGTTTGACAAGCGGCTTCGGATACCTCCTTGCCCACTCTGCTCCTGGATTCTCCCGCATGATCGACATGACCCGCCGCGCGGCCCTCTTCGGCCTTCTCGCGACCTCGTCACTCGCTCTAGCCGGATGCGGAGCAGATCGGGGCGGATTCGTCCTGCCGACATCGGCGGGGCTGAACGAACAATACACCCGCGGCTTCGTCATGGACGAGCGCCTGGTCGCGCAGATCAAGACCGGCATGGACGTGCAGCAGGTGCTGACCATACTGGGCACGCCCTCGACGACCTCGACCGTCGGGAACCGGACCTTCTACTATATCAGCCAGACGGTGCGCCGGCGCTTCCAGTTCCAGGAACCCAGCGTCATCGACCAGAAGGTGCTGGTGATCTATTTCAACAAGTCCTTCAAGGTCGAGCGCATCGCCCAGTACGGCCTCCAGGACGGCGTGATCTTCGACTTCATCAGCCGCACCACCGTCACCGGCGGCGAGGAGCAGAGCTTCCTGCGCAACCTCTTCCGCGGCGTCACCAAGTTCTCGCCGCTCGGCGGCCTGGGCGGGGCCAGCAACTGAGCCGACCCGACCGGAATGACCGAACACGAGAAACCCCTGCGGCCCACGCCGCAGGGGTTTTTCTTTGGGTTGCGGCATTCGCCAGAGCATCGGACCGAAAGGTGGAATCCGGTTTTCGGAAAAATCCGATGCTTGACCAAAGAGCTCGATCGCCGCTCCTGCGTCCGAATGGACGCACGGCGATCTGGGCCGGCTGCGCCAGCTTGCGCTCGGGCAGCGTCATCGCGATCACGCCCAGGATGACCAGGGTGAGCCCCACCCAGGCCGTCGGGCTCAGGCGCTCGCCGAGGAAGACGATGCCGATCGCGACGCCGACCGGCACGCGCAGATAGGACACCGCCGTGGTGCCGACGGGACCAAGCGTCCGGATCAGCCGGAAATAGATGGCGAAGGCGAGCGCGGTCGAGACCGCCGCCAGCGCCAGGAGCGCGATCAGCGAATCCTGCGAAGGGCTCAGCGTCCAGGGCCGGTCGACGACCAGCGCGACCGGCGTGAGCAGGGCTGCCCCGCAGATCAGCGAACCGGCGGCGGGGATGAGCGGATCGAAGCCGGTGAAGTTGCGGCCGAACAGGGCAGCGCAGGCATAGCAGACCGTGGCAAGTACGATGGCGATCTGCGCGGCCAGTTCGCTGCCGAACCCGCCCAGCGTCTGCATGCCGACCACCAGGGTGATGCCAGCAAGCCCGGCTGCGACGCCGAAGGCCTTGCGCAGGTCGACCTCCCGGCTCCGCGTCAGCGCCAGCGTGATCAGGAAGACGAAGACCGGGGTCGTCGCATTCAGGATCGCGGCAAGGCCGGCATCGACGCTGCGCTCGGCCCAGGCGATCAGGGTGAAGGGAACGGCGCTGTTCAGGCAGGCCTGGAACAGGAACTTGCGCCAGCTGTCGAGGTCGCGCGGCAGCCTCAGGCCGCAGCAGCGGATGACCGCCAACAGGATCACGCCTGCGATCAGGGTACGCCCGGCAATCAGGGTCAGCGGCGGAATCGTCTCCACGCCGATCTTGATGAAGGTGTAGGAGCCGCCCCAGAGGGTGGCGAGCAGGACCAGCAGGGCAAGCTCGACGGCGTGCCCGGACTCGACCTCCCCGGACTTGACCTCGGCGGGTGCAGCAGCGGCCTGGATCGTCATGATGGCTCTCCTTCTGTTGGAGAGACCATGCCATCGCGGGCCGCCCGGAGCTTGCAGGAACGCTACGGTCCCGGCCGTAGCTTCAGATCCTGATTCAAGTGGTCGCCATCCTGATTCAAGACGGGCCGCCAAGCCGTTGCAACATCAAGGGAAAGCCCTTGAGCGATCAAAGAAGAACCCCGCGGATTGCTCCGCGGGGCAGTGTCTCCGTGCCGTGCCGACCGGCTCAGGAATGCGCCAGGATCGCCAGCAGCAGCAGCGCGATGATGTTGGTGATCTTGATCGCGGGGTTCACCGCCGGGCCGGCGGTATCCTTGTAGGGGTCGCCGACGGTGTCGCCGGTCACCGAGGCCTTGTGCGCCTCGGAGCCCTTCATGTGGCGCACGCCGTCCTTGTCGACGAAGCCGTCCTCGAAGCTCTTCTTGGCGTTGTCCCAGGCGCCGCCGCCCGAGGTCATCGAGATGGCGACGAAGATGCCGGTGACGATGACGCCCATCAGCATGGCACCGACCGAGGCGAAGGCCTGGTTGCGGCCGGCAATGGCGTTGATGGCGAAGAAGGTGACGATCGGCGCAAGGACCGGCAGCAGCGAGGGCACGATCATCTCCTTGATCGCGGCCTTGGTCAGCATGTCGACGGCGCGGCCGTAATCCGGCCTGTCCGTACCCAGCATGATGCCGGGCTTCTCCTTGAACTGGCGACGCACCTCCTCGACGACGGAGCCGGCGGCGCGGCCGACCGCGGTCATGCCCATGCCGCCGAAGAGGAAGGGGATSAGGCCGCCGAGCAGCAGGCCGACGACGACGAAGGGGTTGGACAGGCTGAAATCGACCGTGACGCCCTTGAAGTACTGGAAGCTGGTCGAGCCCGCCTTGTTGGCCTCGGCGATGAAGAAGTTCAGGTCCGAGGTGTAGGCTGCAAACAGCACCAGGGCGCCGAGACCGGCGGAGCCGATCGCATAGCCCTTGGTGACGGCCTTGGTGGTGTTGCCGACCGCATCGAGCGCATCGGTGGAGTGGCGCACCTCCTTGGGCAGGCCCGCCATCTCGGCGATGCCGCCGGCATTGTCGGTGACCGGGCCGAAGGCATCGAGCGCGACGACGACGCCGGCCAGCGCCAGCATGGCCGTGGTGGCGATTGCGATGCCGAACAGGCCGGCCAGCGTGTAGGAGACGATGATGCCGGCGATGATCACGATGGTCGGCGCCGCGGTCGATTCCAGCGAGACCGCGAGGCCCTGGATGACGTTGGTGCCATGGCCGGTGACCGACGCCTGGGCGATCGAGACCACCGGGCGCTTGCCGGTGCCGGTGTAGTATTCGGTGATGACGACGATGAAGAGCGTCACCGCGAGGCCGACCAGCGCGCAGCCGAACAGGTTGGCGGAGGTGAAGCTGACGCCCTGCCCCGTCGTGAACGCGGTGGAGAAGCTGCCGAACATCAGCCAGTTGACGATGGCGATCGCGCCGACCGACAACACGCCGGCGGCGATGAAGCCCTTGTAGAGCGCGCCCATGATCGACTGGTTGGCGCCGAGCTTGACGAAGAAGGTGCCGATGATCGAGGTTACGATGCAGGCCGCCCCGATCGCCATCGGATAGAGCATCATCGTGCCGAGCACCGGCTGGCCGGCGAAGAAGATCGCCGAGAGCACCATGGTGGCAACCAGCGTCACGGCATAGGTCTCGAACAGGTCGGCGGCCATGCCGGCGCAGTCGCCGACATTGTCACCGACATTGTCGGCGATGGTCGCGGGGTTGCGCGGATCATCCTCGGGAATGCCGGCTTCGACCTTGCCGACGAGATCGGCGCCAACATCCGCGCCCTTGGTGAAGATACCGCCGCCGAGGCGGGCGAAAATCGAGATCAGCGAGGCACCGAAGCCCAGCGCCACGAGCGAGTCGATGACGGTGCGGCTCGATGGGGAGAAGCCGAGGAACGAGGTCAGGACGCCGTAATAGACGGCGACGCCGAGCAGGGCGAGGCCGGCGACCAGCATGCCGGTGACCGCGCCCGCCTTGAAGGCGACATCGAGCCCGTCACCGAGCGACTTCATCGCCGCCTGCGCGGTGCGGACATTGGCACGGACCGAGACGTTCATGCCGATGAAGCCGGCCGCGCCGGAGAGGACGGCGCCGATCAGGAAGCCGATGCCGACCCATTGGCCGAGCAGATAGGTCAGGACCACGAAAAGCACCGCGCCGACCATGGCAATCGTAACGTATTGACGCTTCAGATAGGCCTGCGCGCCCTCGGCAACCGCGCCGGAGATTTCCTGCATGCGCTGGTTGCCGGCGTCGCGCTTCATGACATCGCCATAGGCCCAGATGCCGTAGGCTATCGATAGCGCACTCAAAACTATGATGATGAGCAAGGCTGACATTCGGGATTCCTGACCTCGAGCTTCCGTCCAACGGGGCTTCAGACCCCGAATTCATTCGGTTTCTTGGGTCCGGAGACGAAGAATACGGGTCGAGGGAATCGCGCCCGCGTCGCGCATCGCCAGTACCGGCCAACTTTCTGCCAAGCTTTCGACAGAATCGCAAACGCGGAGGCTGACAATTTTACGCAGATGTCAGGGCGAGCCGGCCCGCTTCGAGGCGCGGCCGGCCGTTCGGGAGGTCTATGCGGGCGTCAGAGCGCCACATCCCGGTTGACGTTCTTGTAAAGCAGATAGGCCGCATCGGCAAAGCCGGTCGGGTAGAATTGCTGCGGGCAGTAGCCGCCCATCCAGATGAAATCGCCGGCCCAGATCTCGTGCCATTCGGTGCCGAGGAAATAGAGCCCCTGCCCTTCCAGCATATAGAGCCCGTGCTCCATGACATGGGTCTCGACATCGGGGAAATGCGCGCCGGGCTTGAACCACATCAGGTTCATCTCGAAATCGAAGCGCATGTCGCCCCAGGGCAGCAGGAACTGGAAGCCGCGCCCTTCCGCCCCGGTATGGTTGGTGACCGGGATCTCGTCGCGATGCGACAGGATCGGCTCGGGCGCTGGCAGGCCGATCGCCTCGAAGCGCTTGCGCAGCCCGAGCACGCGCAAGGGCTCGAAACCGGTATTGCTCAGCGTGAAGGCGGTGCCAGGCGGGACATAGGCGAAGTGGCCCGGCCGCAGGTCAAGCGCCGGAGCATCCGCCATGACGAACCGGCCCTGGCCGGAGAGCACATAATAGAAATGCTGGATGCCCTCCTCGCGAAAGGCCTCGGGCGTGCCGCCGCCGGGTGCGATCTCGAGCAGGTACTGCGCGAACTGGGCGCCCAGCACCGGCGCAGCCAGGATCCGCACGATCGTCCCGCTGAAATGCGGCAGCCGGCTGATCAGCACGCCTTCGGGCGGCATGAACGCATAGTTCGGCCGCACCACACCGCGATTATGGCCAATGGCGCCGGGCGGAAACCGGCCTGTCGTGACGGGCAACTGGTGCGGGCGCATCGTATCTCCTGCCGGGTCCTGGGGGATGAAGCTTGTTCTGCGGAGCCTTGCGACCGGCCACGCGCCGGGCCGGCCCTCAGGCCAGCTGGACGCGCTTCTGCGTGGCCTGCCAGGCGACCAGCGCCAGCGCGACGGCCACCGGCGGGAAGACCAGCCAGTTGACGCTCTGCCAGCCGCCGGTGTTCAGCAGCCCGCCAGCCGAGAAGGAGGCGATCGCGACCGAGCCGAAGACGAGGAAGTCGTTGGCGGCCTGGACCTTGACGCGCTCCTCCGGGCGATAGCAGTCGGTGACCAGCGCCGTCGCACCGATGAAGCCGAAATTCCAGCCGATGCCGAGCAGGACCAGCGCGATCCAGAAATGCGCGACGCTGAGCCCGTTCAGGCCGACGACGGCGGCGCAGGCCAGCAGCAACAGGCCGGCCGCCGTGACCTTCTCCTTGCCGAAGCGGGCGATCAGCCGGCCGGTGAAGAAGCTCGGCCCGAACATCGAGAGCACGTGCCACTGAATGCCGAGCGCAGCATCGCCGATGCTGTGGCCGCAGCCGACCATGGCCAGCGGCGCAGCCGTCATCACGAAGCTCATCAGGCCATAGGAGACCAGTGCAGCCGTGACCGAGGCGATGAATTTGGGCTGGCGCATGATCTCGGAAAGCGGCCGGCCGCCGCTCGAACGCACGGCCGCAACCGGCGGGGCGCGCAGCATCATGACGACGCCGATCGCCAGCAGCGCGAGCAGCCCCTGCGCCATGAAGCTGGCGGCGAAGGGCGCGTCCGGCGTCAGGTCGCGGGTCCAGTAGACCGATTGCGGGCCGATGACGCCCGCGGCAAGCCCGCCGATCATGACCCAGGAGATGGCGCGCGGCTTGAAGCTCTCGCTCGCAGTGTCAGCCGCCGCGAAGCGGTAGCTCTGCACGAAGGCGCCATAGAGGCCGCACATGAAGGTGCCGAGGCAGAACAGCCAGAAGATCCGGCTCCCCGTGCCGGCGGCGGCGATGCTGGAGGCGATGACGCCGGTCAGCGCCCCGATGAGATAGCCGTTGCGGCGGCCGAGCCGGCGCATCAGCATCGCGGCGGGGATGACGCCGCAAGCGATGCCGAGCTGCATCAGGCTGACCGGTACGGTCGCGAAGGTCTTGTCGGTGACGAGCTGCGAGCCGACGATGCCGCCGAGCGAGACCACGATCGCCGGGTTCGCGCCGCCGAACGCCTGGGCGCAGGCGAGGACGAGGGCATTGCGCTTCGCCAGGGCATCGCCCTCGGCCACGGAAACATGCTGGTTCATCGCTGGGGCCGTCGTTCACATACCGGGCGGCCTGAGCGAGCGGCCCTCAGAAATGGGCGAAGGAGCCTTGCGCGAAGCTGCGCGCCCTGCCCCGTTCGAGATAACGCACCACGCCCAGCTCGGACGTGACCCGGCCGATGCAGGCGAGTCCAAGACCCGTCGCCTCGGCCGCAGCAGCCATAGCAGGAAATTCCCTTTCTGAGGCCGTGCAGAGAATTTCGTAGTCGTCTCCGCCGGTCCAGGCCAGTTCCGCCAGAGCGGGGTCAGCCATGATCGCGGCGCGGGCCGGGGCCGAGAGCGGAACGGTATCGAGATCGATCTCGGCCCCGATACCGGACGCCGCAACCAGCTTGGCGAGGTCGCCGACGAGCCCGTCCGAGACATCCATGGCGGACGAGGCATGATCCTGCAGGGCAGCCGCCAGCGCCAGGCGCGGGCGCGGATGCAGGTAGCGGTCGGCGAGATAGGCGCGATCGGGCTCGCTAAGTCCGGCGACCCAGTCCGGCTTGGCCGGCGCATGGACCTTGAGGCCGAGCGCGCCGTCGCCGATCGTGCCGGAGACGAGGACAAGATCGCCTGGCTTGGCGCCCGAGCGCAGCACCATGCGCCCGGCCGGAACGCTGCCGAAGGCAGTGATCGAGAGCGTCAGCGGCCCCGGCGTCGAAACGGTATCGCCGCCGACGAGCGGACAGGCGCTCTCGGCCGCGATCTCCCCCAGCCCCTGGGCGAAGCCCGCGAGCCAGGGCTCGGTCCAGCCCTTGGGCAGGACCAGCGAGAGCACGAAGCCCAAGGGAGATGCCCCCTTGGCCGCCAGGTCCGACAGGTTGACCGCGAGCGCCTTGCGGGCGATCGAGGCTGGCGGATCGTCGGGCAGGAAATGCACGCCTGCGACCAGCGCATCCGTCGTGACCACAAGCTCGAAGCCGCGCGCCGGGCGCAGCAACCCGGCATCGTCGCGCAGGCCAAGGCCGCCCGCACCGGCGATCGGCGCGAAATAGCGCGCAATCAGTTCGAACTCGCCGGGTCGTTGGGGAGCGCCGGCCATCAGCGCGTCAGGCGGCCGGCGTGTCGAATTCGTCGGCGCGGAAGTCGCGGGCCATCTTGTCGAGCACGGCGTTGATCATGCCGATCTCCTCGCCTTCGTAGAAGGCACGGGCGACCGCGACATATTCGGAGATCACGGCGCGCGCCGGCACATCCTTGCGGAAGGCGAGTTCATAGGCGCCGCCGCGCAGGATGGCGCGCACCACGGCTTCGACGCGCTTGAGCGGCCAGCCCGCGGCGAGAACGTCATCGACCGAGCGGTCGATCAGGCGCTGTTCGCGGACGACGCCGCCGAGCAGGTCCCGGAAGAAGGCGATCTCAGCCTTGGGAAGCTCGATATCCTCGACCTCCTTGCCGATCCAGAACGCCTCGAACTCGGCCATCGCCTCGATGACGCCGCGTCCGCCGATCTCCATCTCATAGAGCGCCTGCACGACGGAGAGCCGTGCACCGCGACGCAGTTCCGCGCGGCTCATGAGGATTTGTCCGCGAGCGAGCGCTTGTAACGCAGGACGGCGAGCGCCGCTTCCGCCGCGCCGCCGCCCTTGTCCATGTCGGCACGATTGGCGCGGGCCCAGGCCTGGGCATCGTTCTCGACGGTCAGGATGCCGTTGCCGAGCGGCATGGCATAGGCCACCGAGACATCCATCAGCGCGCGCGAGCTTTCGCCGGCGACGATGTCGTAATGGCCGGTCTCGCCACGGATGACGGTGCCGAGCGCGACAACCGCCTCATAGGGGTCGATTGCCTCGTCGGCGGCCCGCAGGCCGATGACGATCGCGGTCGGGATTTCGAGCGCGCCGGGCACGGTCACGACGTCGACGCGGCACTCGGCCTTGTCGAGCACCGCGAGCGCGCCTTCGAGCAGCTCGTCAGCCAGCTTGTCATAGAAGCGCGCCTCGACGACGAGCACGCGTGCGCCGTCCAGGGGAGCGGCGGGAGTTGCGGCCTTATCGGCCGAGATCTGCCGGGGTCCGGCCATCGTTCTTATCCTTGTTGGATTTCAAGTCGGCTGGTTACCCCCCCGGGCTCGCCTCCGCAAGCCGCGCGGCATACCGCGCCATCAGATCGACCTCGACATGAATGCGGTCCCCCTGCTTGCGCTCGCCCCAGGTGGTGACGCTGAAGGAGTGCGGAATCAGCAGGACGGTGAAGACATCGTCCTCGACGCTGTTGACCGTGAGCGAGGTGCCATCGAGGCAAATCGAGCCCTTGGTCGCGATGAAACGCGGCAAACCCTGCGGCGCGCGGATATGGAAGCGCGCGGTTGCGCCCCAGGGCTCGTCGGGATCGGCCGCGATCGGCTCGATCTTCAGGATCGTGCCGACGCCGTCGACATGACCGGTCACCAGATGGCCGCCCAGCTCGTCGCCCATTTTCAGCGAGCGTTCGAGATTGACCTTCGTGCCCGCCTCCCACTCCCCGGCGAGGGTCTTGGACAAGGTCTCGGCAGCGGCCTCGACCTGGAAGATGCAGCCCCCCTCGCCATCTTCGCGGGGCTTCAGAGCCGTCACCGTCAGGCAGATGCCGGCGCAGCAGATCGATGCGCCGATCTCGATTCCCGCGGCCTCGTACGGGCTCGCAATCGCAAGCCGCTTCAGGCTCGGCCCCTTGTTCTGGGCCTCCACGATCGTGCCAATGGCGGTGACGATGCCGGTGAACATCAGGCAATCCTCTCATAACGCTCGAAACGGTCGTGGCCGATCAGGCCACTCTCCGCAAGCCGGTACAGATCGGGGTCGGCCAGCAATCCGGCAAGGGCCGGACGGACGGCGACGATTCCGGGCGAACCCAGCATACGCGGCGAGGTCGAAACGATGACCTCATCAGTCAGGCCCGCCAAAGCCAGTTTCTCGCCGATCGTCGGGCCGCCTTCGGAAAAGACCCGGTTGATGCCGCGCGCGCCGAGCAAATGCAGGGCCTCGCGGAGATCGAGATGACCGTCCGGTCCGGCTGAGACGCGCATGACCTCGACACCTGCCGCGACCAGCTCGGCCTCGTTCGCAACAGGGGCCGTTTCCGCCGCGATCACCCAGACCGGAACCTCGCCTGCCGACTGCACGAGCCGGGAGCCCGGCGGCAGGCGCAGATGCGAATCGAGGATGACCCTGATCGGCGAGCGATGCGCCATTCCCGGCAGGCGGACCGTCAGCATCGGATTATCGGCGAGCACCGAACCGACGCCGAGCATGATCGCGTCGTGATGCGCCCGCTGGAGATGGACCCAGCCATTCGCAGCCTGGCAGGACACCGCGATGGGGCCGCCTGCCGCGCTGCCCGCATAGCCGTCGGCCGTGCGCGCCACCTTGAAGGTCACCATCGGCCGCCCCTCGGTGATGCGCAGGACATAGCCGCGATGGGTGTGCCTGGCCTCGTCTTCGAGAACGCCGGTGGTGACGCTGATGCCAGCGCTGCGCAACAGCGCGAAGCCGAGCCCGCGAAAGCGCGGATTCGGATCGGCCATCGCCACCACGACCCGCTTCACGCCGGCCCGAATGGTGCGCTCGACGCAAGGCGTCGCGGCGCGGATGGTGCGGTGGGAGCAGGGTTCGAGCGTGACATAGAGCGTGCCGCCCGTCGCGGCAGCGCCTGCCCGGTCGAAGGCATGGGCCTCGCCATGGGGCCGGCCACCGATCTGGGTGTGGCCGCGTGCGATCACGACGGGGCCGTCCGGCATGTCCTGCGTGATCAGCGCGCCGACGCTAGGGTTCGTGCCGGTGGTGCCCAGCCCGCGCGCGCCATAGGCGAGGGTCTGCTGCATGAAGGCGCGGTCGAGCGCGCTCTGCTCAGTCATCGCCACGAATGGGCGGAACCACGCCGGCAGCCTCGATCTCGTCGCCGCTGAGCTGGCCGAGCAGCTCCTCGAAATCGCGGGCCTCGCGGAAATTCTTGTAGACCGATGCGAAGCGGACATAGGCGACATCGTCGAGGGATTTCAGCCCCTCCATCACCAGTTCGCCGATGGTGGAGCTCGAAACCTCGCCCTCGCCCGAACTCTCGAGCTGGCGGACGATGCCGTTGACCATGCGCTCGACGCGCTCCGGCGCGACCGGGCGCTTGCGCAAGGCGACCTCGATCGAGGTCTGCAGCTTGTCGCGGTCGAAGAGTGTGCGCCGGCCGGAGCGCTTCACCACGGTGAGCTCGCGCAGCTGCACGCGCTCGAAGGTGGTGAAGCGGCCGCCGCAGTCAGGGCAGACGCGGCGGCGGCGGATCGAGGCGTGATCGTCGGTGGGACGCGAGTCCTTCACCTGGGTCTCGAGGGAGCCGCAATAGGGACAGCGCATCGCGGCTCTTCTCCTTCAGGCGACGGGGTCGCCTTGTCTTCAATAGATCGGGAAACGTGCCGTCAGCTCGTGGGCCTTGGCCTTCACCGCCTGCTCGACGGCGTCATTGCCTTCCTCGCCATGCGCGGCGAGCCCGTCCAGCACCTCGGCGATCAGCTCGCCGACACGCTGGAACTCGGCGACGCCGAAGCCGCGCGAGGTCGCAGCCGGCGTGCCCAGGCGGATGCCGGAGGTGACCATCGGCTTCTCCGGATCGAAGGGAATGCCGTTCTTGTTGCAGGTGATATGGGCGCGACCAAGCGCTGCTTCCGCAGCCTTTCCGGTAATCTTCTTGGAGCGCAGGTCGACCAGCATGAGGTGGTTGTCGGTACCGCCGGTGACGAGGTCGAAGCCCTTGGTCTTCAGCGTCTCGGCCAGCGCCTTGGCGTTCTCGACGACGGCGCGGGCGTAGATCTTGAACTCCGGCTGCAGCGCCTCGTGGAACGAGACCGCCTTGGCGGCGATGACATGCATCAGGGGGCCGCCCTGGATGCCGGGGAAGATCGCCGAGTTGATCTTCTTCGCCAGCGCCTCGTCATTGGTCAGGATCATGCCGCCGCGCGGACCGCGCAGGGTCTTGTGCGTGGTGGTGGTGACGACATGGGCGTGCGGGAACGGCGAGAGATGCGCGCCGCCCGCCACCAGGCCGGCGAAATGCGCGATGTCGACCATGAAATAGGCGCCGACCTTGTCGGCGATCTCGCGGAAGCGGGCGAAATCCCAATGACGGGCATAGGCCGAGCCACCGGCGACGATGACCTTGGGCTTGTGCTCGACGGCGAGGCGCTCCATCGCATCATAATCGATGGTCTGGTCGACGACGCAGACGCCGTAGGGCACGACCTTGAACCACTTGCCGGACTGGTTGACCGGGGCGCCATGGGTGAGATGGCCGCCGGCAGCGAGATCGAGGCCCATGAAGGTGTCGCCGGGCTGCATCAGCGCCATGAACACGGCCTGATTGGCCTGGCTGCCGGAATTCGGCTGGACATTGGCGAACTGGCAGTCGAACAGGCGGCAGGCGCGCTCGATCGCCAGCTTCTCGGCGATATCGACGAACTGGCAGCCGCCGTAATAGCGGCGGCCCGGATAGCCTTCCGCGTATTTGTTGGTCATCACCGAGCCCTGCGCCTCGAGCACGGCGCGCGACACGATGTTCTCCGAGGCGATCAGCTCGATCTCGTCGCGCTGGCGACCGAGCTCGAGACCGATGGCACGCGAGATCTCCGGATCGGAATCGGCGAGCGAAGCGCCGAAGAATGAGTTCGAGAGATGCTTCTCGGCAGCGGCGTCACGACTCATGGGATGCTCCATCGGCGCTTCGGATTGCCGCAGGGGCCGGCAAGGGCCATGCGGCAGCCACGCAGTTCTGGCTGTTGCGGAATCTCGCGGCCGAGCCCGCTATCGCGCGCTCCGTAGCACGGTGGGGGCCGCCATTCCAAGGGCCGATGCGGGGTGACATGAGCGCGCGCCGCCTGCACAAAGGGCGGCGACAGCAGCCAGCAAGGAATTGAACGTGACGCAAGACATCGCCGGGAATGCTCCACCTGCCAGGCGCTCGCCATTGAAGGCCCTGCTGGCGAGCGAAGCGGCCGGCGGTCTCCTGCTCATGGGCGTGGCTGCGATAGCCCTGCTGATCGCCAATTCGCCGGCCGCGCCCGCCTATTTCAAGCTGCTCGGCAGCTATGTCGGCGGCCTCAGCGTGCTGCACTGGGTCAATGACGGGCTGATGGCGATCTTCTTCCTGCTCGTCGGGCTGGAGATCAAACGCGAATTCATCGAGGGGCAGCTCTCGACCTGGTCGCGACGCGCCCTGCCCGGCATTGCGGCGCTCGGCGGCATGATCGCGCCCGCCCTGATCTATCTTGCGCTGACGCGCGGAGACCCGGTCGCGATGCGCGGCTGGGCGATCCCGGCGGCAACCGATATCGCCTTCGCGCTCGGCGTGCTCGCCCTGCTCGGGCCCCGCGTGCCGGTCTCGCTCAAGGTCTTCCTGACCGCGCTCGCGATTCTCGACGATCTCGGCGCCGTCCTGATCATCGCCTTGTTCTATACCAGCGAGATCTCGCTGCCGATGCTCGGCATGGCGGGCTTGTGCCTTGCCGTCCTGATCGTTCTCAACCGGACGAACGTGACGCGAATCTGGCTCTATCTCGCCATCGGCGCGTTGCTCTGGTTCTTCCAGCTGAAATCGGGCGTGCACGCGACGCTGGCGGGCGTCATCCTGGCGCTGACGATCCCGATCGGCGACGGCAGCGGCAGCGACGAGCCCGAGCATTCCCCACTGCACATGCTCGAGCACAAGCTGCATCCCTGGGTGTCCTTCGTGATCGTGCCGATCTTCGGCTTCGCCAATGCAGGCGTGTCCTTTGCAGGCATGTCGCCGTCGAGCCTGCTCGCGCCGATTCCGCTCGGCATCGCGCTTGGCCTGTTCATCGGCAAGCAGATCGGCGTCTTCGGCTTCGCCTGGGTGGCGGTGAAGAGCGGACTCGGCACCATGCCGGCCAAGGCGAATTACCTGCAGCTCTACGGCGTCGCACTGCTTTGCGGCATCGGCTTCACGATGAGCCTGTTCATCGGAGCGCTGGCCTTCYCGGAAAATCCCGAACTCGGCGACGCCACCAAGATCGGCGTGCTGATGGGCTCGCTGCTCTCGGCGCTGGCTGGAGCGCTCGTGCTGAAGCTGGCTTCGGCAGGCCCGACCGGCGGCAAGCGCGGAGCCTGAACAGCGCTCCCCCAACTCCGGGGGGAGCGGCCCTAATCGCCGGTCACCAGCCGCCTCAGCCGTTCGCGCTGGGCCGAGCGGATATGGCTGCGCGCGGCTGCATCAGCTGCAACCGGGTCACGGCGCTCGACAGCCACGACCAGGGCCTCGTGTTCGGCATGGGCCTGCGCGGCGCGGACGGGGTCAAGCAGGGTCGAAGGGCCGAGCAGCGCGCGGGCGTCACGCAAAGCGTTCAGGGTCTTGAGCAGATAGCGATTATGCGCTGCGCCGTAGAGCGCGGAATGGAAGCGCTCGTTGTGGCGCGCCAGATCCTGCGGCTGCGCGAGCAACCCGGCCTCCAGCGTATGGAGATCGCGCAGCGCCTCGATTTCGACCTCTGCGGCATGGCGCGCGGCGAAGGCAGCCGCCGTGCCCTCGAGCACCTCGCGCATCGCATAGAGTTCCGACACCGCCTGATGATCGAGCGAGGCGACGACGAGACTGCGCGATTCGCGCGTGAAGAAGCCCTCCGCCTCGAGCCGGCGCACCGCCTCGCGCAGCGGCGTGCGGCTCATCTGCATATGCTTCGCCAGATCCTCCTCGCGCAGCCTGGCTCCGGGACGAAGCTCCCCACTGGCGATCGCGTCGCGCAAGCGCGCATAGGCCTGGCCTGCCAGCGAGGGCGCGGGCTGCATGTCGGCAAAATCACCCAAGACCATCTCCTCGCTTCGTCCGGCGCGCGCTCCGCCGGTCACGCGTGATCGCGTGAGCCAGCGCCGAAATCAACGCTTGCCTCGTATCAATTCGTCTCAGTATAATTCGGTATACCGAAATTGAGAAACCGTCGGCGAGAGACCGACGGGCAACGATCGACGGGAGGAATTGACGATGCGGAGAGTTGCGGGACTGCGGCTGGGCGCGATGCTCGGAGCGATGCTGGGTATGTTCGGCGCCGCTCAGGCCCAGGACTGGCCGAGCCGGCCGATCACCATGGTGGTGCCCTATGCCGCGGGCGGCGGCACGGACGTGATCGCACGGGCCGTGGCCGAGAAGCTGCAGTCGCGCCTCGGCGTCGGCGTCGTGGTCGAGAACCGCGCCGGCGCGGGCGGCAATCTCGGCACGACGGCCGCGGCGCAGGCGCCGGCCGATGGTTATACCGTGCTGATCAGCAATATCGGCCCGATGGCCGTGAACCCGAGCCTGTTCAAGAATCTCAAATACGATCCGGCCGAGGTGCTCGAGCCCGTCACCCTGATCGCCAAGGCGCCGCTGCTCCTGCTGGTGCATCCGTCGGTCAAGGCCAACTCGGTCGCGGAGCTGATCGCGCTCTCGAAGGCGCAGCCGGAAGGCCTGACCTACGGCACGGCCGGCCACGGCTCGGCCAACCATATCGCGACCGCGCTGTTCGAGCTGATGGCGCAGACAAACCTGAAACATGCCGCCTATCGCGGCGCCGGCCCCGCCCTCAACGACCTGATCGGCGGCCATATCCCGATGATGTTCGCGACCCTGCCCTCGGCGATCGGCCATGTGCATGGCGGCACCTTGCGGGCGCTGGCCGTCACCACCGCGGAGCGCGCCCCTGCCCTGCCCACGGTGCCGACGCTCACTGAGGCCGGGGTGCCCGGCTACGAGGCCAGCGGCTGGTATGGCGTCTTCGTCCGCAAGGGCACGCCGCAGCCGATCATCGACCGGCTGCGCAGCGAGGTCGCGACCATCATCAACCTGCCCGAAGTGCGCCGGAACCTCGAACTGGAAGGCGCGCAGCCGATCGGCAACACGCCGCAGGAGTTCACGGCCTTCGTCAAGGCGGAGCGTGAGAAATGGGCGAAGGTGGTCGCGCAAGCGAACATCAAGGTCGAATGATCCCTGCTGCCCGGCCCGCGCGGCGGCGCGCCGGCCGGGCAGCTCCATCCCTGTTCCGGACGCAGCCCTGCAATGACCGATACATCACCGAAAAACGCCCCCTTGCAGCTTCTCGTCCTGGACGGAGACGGCATCGGCCCCGAGATCAGCGCGGCCACCCGTCGCGTGCTCGACGAGGCGAGCCAGCTGTTCGGCTTCGCGCTCAACTATGAGCATGCCGAGATCGGCTTTGCCGCGCTCGGCACGGTCGGTTCGACCTTCCCGGAGAGCGTGTTCGAGGCCGCGCGTCGGGCCGATGGCGTCATTTTGGGGCCTGTATCCCATAATGACTACCCGCCGGCCGAGAAGGGCGGGCTCAACCCCTCCGGCCAGTTGCGCAAGCGGCTCGACCTCTACGCCAATATCCGCCCTGCCCGTTCGCGCGAGGGTTTTGAGCCGCGCTGCGGCAAGCCGCTCGACCTCGTCGTGGTGCGCGAGAACACCGAGGGCTTCTATTCCGACCGCTCGATGCATCTCGGTCCCGGCGAGATGATGCCGACGCCGGACCTGGCTCTCTCCTTCCGAAAGGTGACGCGACAGGCCTCGCTGCGCATCGCCGAGAGCGCCTTTGCCCTTGCCCGCCAGCGCCGGCGCAAGGTCACGGCCGTGCACAAGGCGAATGTGCTGCGGATCTCCGACGGGCTGTTCCTGGAATGCGTGCGTTCGGTMGCCGAACGCTATCCCGACGTCGCCTATGAGGAGAAGATCATCGACGCGATGGCGGCGCTGCTTGTCCGCGATGCCGGGGTGTTCGACGTCATCGTGACGACCAACATGTTCGGCGACATCCTCTCCGACCAGGCCTCGGAGATTTCKGGCAGCCTCGGGCTGGCCGCGTCGCTCAATGCGGGGCAGGACCATGCGGTGGCCCAGGCGCAGCATGGCTCGGCTCCCGACATCGCCGGCCGCGACCTCGCCAATCCCTGTTCGCTGATCGGCTCGGCCGCGATGCTGCTGAACTGGCTGGGGGAGCGCAGGCAGGACCCGGCGCTGCTGCGTGCCGGCCAGGCGATCGAGGCTGCGCTCGACCGCACGATCCGCCTGCCGGAGCAGCGCACGCGCGACCTCGGCGGAACGCTCGGGACCAGGGCCTTCACCGAGCGCGTCGTCGCCGTGCTGCGGGAAGTCGCGACGGCGGCCTGAGAGCAGCGCCCGACCACAGCCCATTGGACGCCAAATGAAAACGGCCCGCCAGAACCGGCGGGCCGTTTCAGGATGAGAGAGCGCTTGCTCTCAGATGTTCTGGTCTTCCTGCAGCGCCGCAACCGGCGCCGGGCCCAGGCCATCCTTGTTGTAGATGTCGTCGCGGAACTGCACGCCGCCATCGGGCGTCGCCCAGGCGGTGATATAGACCCAGTAGCACGGCACGGGATTGCTGATCCGGGCGTTGATGCGCTCGCCGGACTGGATCACCTCGTCGATCTTGGCGCGATCCCAGCCGGGCGTCTCCTTGAGCAGCCAGGCGATATAGTCGCGCACGTTCTGGACGCGGATGCAGCCCGAGGAGACGAAACGGAAATCGTCGCCGAAAATGCCCTTGGCCGGCGTGTCATGCATGTAGACGCCGTGCGGGCTCGGGATATTGATGCGCACGAAGCCAAGCGAATTGAACTCGCCGCCGGGATCCTGGCGGAAGGTGTAGCGGGTGGCCTCGTCCGAATTCCAGTTGACGCGATCGGGCGCGATCTCGCCGGCAGGGCCGATGATGCGGATCTTGTTCTCGGTGAGGTAGTTCGGCTCCTTGCGCATCTTCGGGATCAGATCCTTGCGGATGATCGAAGCCGGCACGGTCCAGGTCGGGTTGAAATTGACCTCGGGGATCTTGGTCTGCAGCAGCGGCGACTGCCGGTCGGCCTTGCCGACGCCGGCCGCATGGCGGGTCGCGACATGGCCATTCTCGACCGTCTCGACCGAGGCCGCCGGGATATTGGCGACGACATAGCGGTTGCCGAGATTGCCCGACCAGGAGCGCAGGCGCACCACATTGGTCTCGAGCTGGCGGATACGCCGCTCGATCGGCACGTTCAGGGCGGTCAGGGTGGCGCGATTGATGGCGCCGGTCGTCGAGAGCCCGACGCGCGACTGGAAGCGGCGCACTCCGGCTTCGACATAGGAGTCATAGATATTGCTGGTGCCGGCAGCAGAATCGAGATCGCCGGTGATGATCAGGCGCTGGCGCAGCGCGACCACGCCGGGGCCGCGCGAGCCGACGCCAAGCTTGTCAGTCAGCTGGATCGGGGTCCAGCCGCCGCGGGCGGCAAGGTCGCGATAGGCGACGATCGCTTGCTCCGTCGCCTGCAGCGTCTCGGAAGACAAGGTCGGGGTCGAGGACCGGGCAACAGCATTGCGAGCGCCTGAATCATAGCTCTGGCGCCACTCCGCCTGCTGAGCCCAGGCTGGCGCGGTCGCGGCCGTTGCTGCACCCGAAAGCAGTGCCAGCACGGTTTCGCGGCGGGTCAGGCTGAAATTCGACATCGTATCCCTCTTCCCTCGTCCTCAAGGAGCAAGACCGCGCCTAAGCGCCGCAAACAACAAGACCGGCTCCGCCATGGACGGCGGCCCGGTTGCGAGCGACGATCCAATACCACAGTTAACGTCTCGTGATGAGCGCGGCGTTTTTAGGGCATTGGCGACGAAGGGGAAGCAGGGAATGCAGCATGGGCGCCCTGCGTCGCGAAACTGCAACAGCAGCAGACCCGAGCAATAGCGGCCCGAAAGACTCCCGCAGCGAGGGCGGGAGTTTGCAAGTTCAGGTCAGGTCAGCGCCGATTGTCTGGCGGTTCAGGCCAGAAATCAGAGCTTGTAGCGGATCTGGTCGGTCCAGAAGCGCTCGAGACGCAGCAGCGCGTTGTTCATGCGCTCGAAGTCATCGGCCGCGATGCCACCGATCTGCTCGACCGTCTGGACATGCTTGTCGTAGACGCCCTTCACGAGATTGTGCACCTCGTGGCCCTTCTCGGTCAGGCTGATGCGGACCGAGCGGCGGTCGATGCGCGACCGGGCATGGTGCAGGTAGCCGAGCTCGACCAGCTTCTTGACGTTGTAGGACACGTTCGAGCCGAGATAGTAACCGCGCGTCCGGAGCTCGCTGGCGCTGAGCTCGGCATCGCCGATATTGTAGAGCAACAGCGCCTGGACGCTGTTGACGTCGTCACGGTTGCGGCGCTCGAATTCATCCTTGATGACATCGAGCAGGCGGCGATGCAGCCGCTCAACCAGGGTGAGGGACTCAAGGTAAAGGGGCTTCACCTTGAGTTGAACTTCTTCCGACTTCACAGGAGCCAAAGTCTTTACGCTCGTTGTCATGGTATATCCCGCCTGTTGCATGCCGGCCAGGATTTATCTCCCGGTCCGCTTCTGAAAACACCATAGGCCGGACCGATGAAAACGAGTTTAAATATCAGGATGAATCGGAGATTTACCCCTTTGGGTGAATCGTAAGTGAAGCCAGAAACGCTTAAGCTAAAGCGTTTGTTACCATGACTCGACGCAATCGACGCGCTTTCGGGCCAAACGGGGCTCTCCGCGCCAGGGCCCGAGGGCCCGCCTGAACAGCGCCATTGCCGGGGGCCCGGGCCGCGTGTCGCGCGCACGGCAAGCCCGCACCGGCCGGTCTCAGGTCTCCTCGTTTTCCGCCGCCCAGGTGGCCAGGAAATAGGCGGCCATCAACCCGACATAGGTCGCGATCAGATAGGGCGTCACCGGCAGCAGCCGCGGGAAGAAGAAGCCGAGCAGCAACTGGCTGACCGCGGCCAGGAGCCAGAGCACCCCGCCCCAGGTGCTGGTCAGCCAGAGCCCGACCGCGGCGACGAGATCGATCACCGCGAAATAGACCGTGATCGCCTGATAGCTCAGCAGCTGCGACTCGAACGGCGTCTGCCCCTCCATGCCGATGCCGAAGATCACGGCCCAGGCCATCAGCCCCTTGGCCATCCAGGCGAGCGACAGCAGGCGGAGCAGCCAGACCAGCACGCGCCGCCAGCGGGTCAGCTTGCTCTTCTTCTCCTCGAGGCCGGCCGAGCCGATGACGCGCTGCCCGCGCAGGGGCTCGGCATCTCCCCTCCCCATTCCCATCGCTCAATGCTCCAGGACGAGTTCGTTCGCGCCAAGCGAAGCGAAGTAGTGCGCGATCGCCTGCGGATCGACCTCATCGAGCGTGGCCGGCTGCCAGCGCGGGGCATGATCCTTGTCGATCACAACCGCCCGCACGCCTTCATAGAAGTCATGGCCCTCGGCAATGCGCGAGACGATGCGGTACTCGGTGCGCATCGCCTCGGCGAAATCGAGCCCCGCCCCGCGGCGCATCTGCTCGAAGGCGATGGCAATGCTGGTCGGGGATTTGACGGCAAGCGTCTGCAGGGTCTTGCCGGCGAAGGCATCGCCAGATTCGGCCTTCAGCTTCAACCGCGCCCTGATGCCGTCCAGTTCGGAGGCGCCAAAGCATTCGGTGATGGTCGCGCGCTCGGCAGCGAGCTTTTGCGGGCCGGGATCCTGGGTGTATCCGGCCAGGATCTCGTCGATGGCGCCGCGGCCGGTCAGGGCATCGGCGAGTTCCGCCATCCGGCTGCTCGGTACGGGATGGGTCGCAAGACCCAGCGCCAGGGCGTCCGCGGCCCCGACACGGTCGCCCGTCAGGGCGAGATAGATGCCGGCTGCGCCTTCCAGGCGCGGCAGTGCATAGGTCGCGCCGACATCCGGGAAGAAGCCGATGCCGACCTCGGGCATGGCGAAGAGGTAGCGGTCGCCGGCGATGCGATGGCTGCCATGGAGCGAAATGCCGACGCCGCCGCCCATGACGATGCCGTCGATCAGCGCGATATAGGGCTTGGGATAGTGCTTGATACGGTGATTGAGGATGTATTCCTCGCCCCAGAAGGCGAGCATCTCGCCCTGACGGCCGGCTCGGCCGAGATCATGCAGCGAACGGATGTCGCCGCCCGCGCAAAAGGCCTTCTCGCCAGCGCCCATCACCACGATGCGCGTCACCTGCGGGTCATGCTCCCAGGCATCGAGCGCGCGTGCCAGTTCGCGGACCATGACCAGGCTCAGCGCATTCAGCGCCTTGGGAC
The DNA here is from genome assembly GCF_056396005.1 of Allobosea sp. 05T439. NCBI lineage: Bacteria > Pseudomonadati > Pseudomonadota > Alphaproteobacteria > Hyphomicrobiales > Alloboseaceae > Allobosea > Allobosea sp. 05T439. The sequence goes on from NZ_JBFTKP010000003.1 coordinate 287,835, forward strand.
GGTTGAGGATGACGACACCCGCCGCGCCCCGGATTTCGCAAATGATCTCTGGTTCCTGCGACATGCCGTGCTGATCCCTGATAACAGGGTCCGGTTCTGGGCCGGGGCTCGGGCGCTTGTCAACGCGCGGCGCTGCGTTGCCCTGAGCGCATGGTTGCGACCATCCACCTCTATTTTGGAACGGTTCCGATGTGCTAAGCATCCGGCAAAGGACAAGCCAACGCGCCCAGGCGGCGGAGGATTTTATGGCATCTCGGGTTGTAAGGCCGTTTCCGGCGCCCGTCGCGCGGCAGGATGATCTGCCGGCCACTGCTCTGCGCAGCAAGGATTCGCTCGACCTGACCCGCCGGATGCGGCGCAACCGCAAGGCCGAATGGTCGCGCCGGCTGGTGCGCGAGGCGGTCCTGACCACGAACGACCTGATCTGGCCGATCTTCCTGGTGGATTCGAGCGAGGCCCGCTCCGCTGTCGAGTGGATGCCGGGCGTCGACCGGCTGAATATCGAGGAGGCGGTGCGCCAGAGCGCCCATGCCGCCAGCCTCGGCATTCCGGCGATCGCGCCCTTTCCCTATGTCGAGAAGTCGTTGCGCGACGCGACGGCGTCCGAAGCGCTGAACACGCGCAACCTGATGTGCCGCGCCGTGCGCGCCATCAAGGCCGAGGTGCCCCAGATCGGCATCATCTGCGACGCCGCGCTCGATCCCTACACCTCGCATGGGCACGACGGCGTCATGGCGGGCGAGCGCGTCCTGAACGATGCGAGCGTGCGTATCCTGACACAGCAGGCGCTGGCGCTGGCCGATGCGGGCGCCGATGTCATCGCCCCCTCCGACATGATGGACGGCCGCGTCGGCGCCATCCGGGTCGAACTCGACGAGGCCGGCTTCGAGGACGTCCAGATCATGGCCTATGCGGCAAAATACGCATCGGCCTTCTACGGTCCGTTCCGCGATGCGATCGGTACCAATGCGACGCTGATCGGCGACAAGCGCACCTATCAGATGGACCCCGCCAATTCGGACGAGGCCATTGCAGAGGTGGCGCTCGATCTCGAAGAGGGCGCCGACATGGTGATGATCAAGCCCGGCATGCCCTATCTCGACGTGATCGCCCGCGTGAAGGACCATTTCCGGGTGCCGACCTTCGCCTATCAGGTATCCGGCGAGTACGCGATGATCCAGGCCGCCGCCCTGAATGGCTGGATCGATGGCGACAAGGCCATGATGGAGAGCCTGATCGCGTTCAAGCGCGCCGGCGCCGACGGGGTGCTGAGCTATTTCGCGCCGCGCGTCGCCGAGAAGCTGAAGGTTTGCGGCTGAAAGCGGCTGGCTGAAATGCGTGCGCCTCGGAGCGCACCGCCTCACGTCACGGGAGACCGGCAAAGCGCTGAATTGCGCGACGCATCGAGTATCAACGCGTCGCAACTGGCGCTAGCCTCCGCGCAATGCGCGCGCTCCTCCCGATTCTCATTGCCTTGCTGCTGACCGGCTGCAGCGAACGCTTCGATACGGACCAGACGCGGCTTTGCCGCCAGGCGATCCCGGCGCTCAACGCGCCGGACGCGCGGATCACCATCGACCGCGCGACCAATGGCCCGCGCGCCAATACCTTGCGCATCCTCTACCATGTCGAGACCGGCGGCGGCCCGGCGCGCCAGCGCATGATCGATTGCCTCTTCGCCGGCGAGGGCGCGGGTCTGCAGCGCGGCGCGTTGCTCGGTGTCGCGGTCGACGGACGGCCGATGAACGATGCCAGCTTCTACCTGCTCCGGCGCTTCTACCTCGAGAACCGCGAGGAACCGCCGGTCGATCCGGGCTCGGCCCGCATCGACGGCCTGCCGCAGCTCCCGCCCGGCCTCGCCTATGCCCTGCAGCAGGGCTTGAGCGCCCTGCCCTCGGCCGCGATCTACGCGCTGCTCGCCTCGGCCTATGCGCTGATCTATGGCCTGACCGGGCGCATCATCCTGAGCTTTGGCGAATTCGCCGCGCTCGGCGCGCTCTCAGCCGTGATCGGCGTGGCGCTGCTCATCTCGACGGCGATCTCGACGCCGGTCTCGGGGCTGCTGGTCGCCTTCGTCGTGGCCATGCTGGTCGCGGCCTTTCACGGCTTCGCCATGGGGCGGTTCGTGCTGCGCCATCTCGAGCGCGCCAGCGGCCAGCAGATGCTGATCGCGACGATCGGGCTCGCGATTGCGCTGTCTGAATATCTGCGGCTGGCGCAGGGGCCCGATCTGCGCTGGCTGCCGCCGGTCTACAACGAGCCCTGGCCGCTGGCCCGCTCCGGCAGCTTCATCGTCACCGCAACCCCGGTCGGACTGGCGCTTGCGGCCGGCGGCCTCAGCGCCGCGCTCGGGCTCGTGCTGCTGATCCGCTATTCCGCCTTCGGCCGGGCCTGGCGCGCGGTCTCGGACGATTCCGGCACCGCGGCGCTTTTCGGCGTCAACGCGCGTGCCGTGCATGACCGGGCGCTGATCCTCGCCTGCGCGGCCTGCGGCGCGGCCGGCGTCATCGTCACCGCGATCTATGGCGGCATGGGCTTTGCCGGCGGCTTCACGCTCGGGCTGAAGGCGCTCGTCGCCGCGATCCTGGGCGGCATCGGCTCGGTCGCCGGCGCCTGCCTTGGCGGCCTCAGCATTGCGCTCTTCGAGGTCATATGGTCATCAACCATGCCTATCGAACAGCGCGACATCGCCGTCTATAGCTTGCTCGCCGTGGTGCTGATCCTGCGCCCCGGCGGTTTCTTCGGCGAGGGCGCGATTGCGCCTCGTCAGGTCTGAACGGAACTCCACGCATGAGCGAGCCTTTCTCGATCACTCCCGCCGATATCGAAGCGGCCGCACAGCGTATCGAGGGGCATGTGCTGCGCACGCCGCTGGTGCCGGCGCCGCGCCTCTCCGAGCTCACCGGCGCKACCGTGCTGGTCAAGCACGAGAACATGCAGGCGACGGCCTCCTTCAAGGAGCGCGGCGCGGTCAACAAGCTGCTTGGCCTGACGGAAGCCGAGAGGGCCCGCGGCGTCATCGCCATGTCCGCCGGCAACCATGCACAGGCCGTCGCCTATCACGCGCGCCGCTTCGGCATTCCGGCGACCATCGTGATGCCGGAGACGACGCCGCTGGTGAAGGTCGAGAACACAAGGGCCCATGGCGCCCGCGTCGTGCTCTACGGCGAAACCCTCTACGAATCGGCCGTGCGCGCCCGCGAGCTGGCGCAGGCCGAGACCCTGGTCTTCGTGCATCCCTATGACGATGCCGCCGTGATGGCGGGCCAGGGCACGATCGCGCGCGAAATGCTGGCCGACGCGCCCGATCTCGACGTGCTGATCATTCCGCTCGGAGGCGGCGGGCTGATGGCCGGCAACGCGATCGCGGCCAAGGCCCTGAAGCCGGAGATCGAGCTGATCGGCGTCGAGGCCGAGCTCTATCCCTCCTTCTACAACGCCGTGAATGCCGAGGACCGGCCGATCGGCGGCGCGACCCTCGCCGAAGGCATCGCGGTGAAGACGGTCGGCGAACTGACCTTGCCGATCGTCTCCAGCCTGGTCTCCGATATCGTCCTTGTCGGCGAGGACCTGATCGAGCGCGCGGTCAATGCCTATGCCAGCCTGCAGCATTCGCTGGCCGAGGGCGCCGGCGCCGCGGGGCTCGCCGCAATGCTGAAGGAGCCGGAGCGCTATCGCGGCAAAAAGGTCGGCCTCGTGCTCTGCGGCGGCAATATCGACACGAGGCTGCTCGCCGCGATCATGGTGCGCGAGCTGGAGCGCGAGGACCGCATCGCCGCCTTCCGCCTCACCGCCAGCGACCGGCCGGGCCTGCTCGGCAAGGTCGCGAGCCTGCTCGGCGACCACGGCGCCAACATCCTCGAGGTCAGCCATGGCAGGCTCTTCCTCGACGTGCCGGCCAAGGGCGTGACGCTCGACGTCACCGTCGAGACGCGCGGCGAGAGCCATACGCGCGCCATCGAGGAGGCGCTGCGGGCCAATGGCTTCCAGCCGCGCCGTATCTTTCCGCGTGGCCTTGCGGAACAAGACCGCTGATCAAACATTATGGCGGCGGAGCGCACCACCACCGGATGCGCCCCCCGGAACAAAGGATCTCGACCTTCGATGAGCGAACGCAGCTATCAGCAACCCGCGATCACGCCGATCGAGCAGCGCCCGCTGCAGAATGTCAGCGGCGTGCTGGGGTCGCGCCTGTTCGCCTGGATCGGCGACATCATCGCCCTGTTCATTCTGGGCTGGCTCGTGGTCGCGCTCCTGATCTTCCTCGGCCTCGTCACCTTCGGCGCGACCTGGCTGCTCCTGCCGATCGCGACGGTGGCGACTGCGCTCGGCTATGCGGCGCTGACCATCGGCGGCCGGAAACAGGCGACCTGGGGCATGCGCATGGCGGGCCTCAGGGTCGAGACCGTCAATGGCGGCCGTCCCGACGGGCTCGCAGCCGCCGTCCACGCCCTGCTGTTCTATGTCGCGGCAGGCACGGTCGCGCTCTGGGTGCTCGATATTCTCTGCGGTTTGGTGCGCGATGACCGCAGGCTCGGCCACGACATCCTGACGGGACTGGTCGTCGTTCGCGCCTGATCGTCATCGCAACTCTTGTTGCCGGCTGCGCTGCTGCTACACTCGTGGTTCAGGTCGTTTCCGGAGCGATACGAACGTGACGCGCCCGTTGCGGGATGCCCCGCAATTCTATCTGACGTCACCGACCTCCTGCCCGTATCTGCCCGGGCGGGAGGAACGCAAGGTGTTTACCCACCTTGTCGGCGGGCGAGCGCGCGACCTCAACGACGTGCTCTCGCAAGGCGGCTTCCGGCGCTCGCAGAGCATCGCCTATCGGCCCGCCTGCGAGACCTGCCGCTCTTGCGTCTCCGTCCGCGTCTGCGTCGACGACTTCCGGCCGTCACGCGGTTTCCGCCGCGTGCTCGCCCGCAATTGCGACCTGATCGGCGAGGAGCTGCCGCCGGAGCCGCGCTCCGAGCATTACTCGCTGTTCCGCAGCTATCTCGACGAACGCCATCCCGATGGCGGCATGGCTTCGATGTCGGCCCTCGATTTCGCGATGATGATCGAGGACACGCATGTCGAGACCAACCTGATCGAGTACCGCCGGCGCGGCCCCGATAGCGGCTTCACCGGGCGCGGCGTCGGCGATCTCTTTGCCATGGCCCTGACCGACCGCCTGAATGACGGGCTTTCCATGGTCTATTCCGTGTTCGACCCGATGCTGGAGCAGCGCTCGCTCGGCACCTTCATGGTGCTCGACCATATCGAGCGGGCCCGCAAGCTCGGCTTGCCCTATGTCTATCTCGGCTATTGGGTCGATGGCTCGCCAAAGATGGCCTACAAGGCCCGCTTCCTGCCGCAGGAGCGCCTCTCGCCCCAGGGCTGGGAACGGGTCGACTCGAACACTTAAACCGTTTGAAACGCATCGTCGAGGCGCGCAAAACGCGCTTGCGGCCCATGCTCCCCGCCGGCACCTTGGCCGCAATGGCAGCGCGTCTCGGCGCCAATGGTAGCGCGCCCTGGCGCAATGACGTGCCAATACGGAGGAAGCCTTGAGCGATCAACTGACTGAGCGGCTGGAACGCTGCTATACCGGCATCATCCACGATGTCATGCGCGCCATGGGGCTGAAGGATTTCACGCTCCCGCCCGATCTGAGGCCGCTCCTGCCCGGCCAGAAGCTTGCCGGCCCGGCCTTCACCGTCGAGGGCAGGACCGATCCGGATTTCGACGCGCACGAGACCCTGCTCGGCTGGACCGGCCTGCTCTCGCGCGCCAAGCCCGGCCATGTCTGGGTCTGCCAGCCCAATACCGACGAGGTCGCGCTGATGGGCGAGCTTTCGGCCGAGACGCTCAAGAACAAGGGCGTGCGCGGCTGCGTCATCGACGGCCTGTCGCGCGATACCGAGTTCATGGTCGACATGGGCTTCCAGGCCTATTTCCGCGCCTATACGCCACGCGACATCGTCGGATTCTGGATGCCGAAGACGATCGACGAGCCGATCAAGATCGGCTCGGTCTGGATCCGGCCCGGCGACTACATCCTCGGCGACCGCGACGGCATCGTGCGCATTCCCGTCGAAGTGATCGAGGAGGTGCTCGAGAAGGCGGAGACGGCGATCTCGGCCGAGAACAAGGTCCGCACCGCCATCCTCGCCGGCACGGACCCGCAGGAAGCCTATCTCCAGTTCGGCAAGTTCTGATCGCTTGCGGCCTGCCTGCCCGGTCGCGCGGACTGACGCGGCCGGCTCCTCCAAGGAGTTAAGCCCATGGCTCAGCACGATCCCCGGCTCATCCTGCTCGATCCGCGCGACAACGTCTTTGTCGCGCGGATGCGGCTCGCCGCCGGCGAGACCGTCGAAACCGGCGCAGGGCCGGCCGTGCTCGACCGTGATATCGCGCTCGCCCACAAGGTCGCGCGAAAGCCGATCGTCACCGGCGAAAAAATCCTGAAATACGGGGCCCCGATCGGCGTCGCGACCGAAGCGATCGCGCCCGGCCAGCATGTCCATGTTCAGAACATGAAGAGCGACTACACCCCGACCTATCATCTCGAAGACGAGCGCAAGGCGGGAGCCGTCCCATGAACGACATGCGCGGCTATCTCCGGTCCGACGGACGCAAGGGCATCCGCAACACCGTCACCGTCGCCTATCTCGTCGAATGCGCGCATCATGTCGCGCGCGAGATCGCCCTGCCCTGGCGCGAGAACGGCGTCCATGTCATCGGCTTTCCCGGCTGCTATCCCAATGGCTATGCCGAAAAGATGATGGAGCGGCTCTGCACCCACCCCAATGTCGGGGCCGTGCTGCTGATCTCGCTCGGCTGCGAGAGCTTCAACAAATATGCGCTCGAGCGCGTCGTGCGCGCCTCCGGCCGGCCGGTGAAGACCATCATCATCCAGGGCACCGGCGGCACGCGCAGCTCGATCAAGGAGGGCCGCGCCTGGGTCGAGGCCGAGCGCGCGCGTCTCGACGAGCAGGAGACCGTGCCGATGTCGGTCAGCGAACTCGTCGTCGGCACCGTCTGCGGCGGCTCTGACGGCACCTCGGGCATCACCGGAAACCCTGCGGCCGGCCGCGCCTTCGACCTGCTGATTTCGGAGGGCGCCGCCTGCATCTTCGAGGAAACCGGCGAGCTGATCGGCTGCGAACACATCATGGCGGCGCGCGCCGTGACACCGGAACTCGGCGAGGAACTGGAGAAATCGGTCGCCAAGGCGGCCCGCTACTACGCGACGCTCGGCTATGGCTCATTCGCCGCCGGCAATGCCGAGGGCGGATTGTCGACGATCGAGGAGAAGTCGATGGGCGCCTATGCCAAATCGGGGGCATCGCCGATCTCGGGCCTGATCAAACCCGGCGACATCCCGCCCCATGGCGGGCTCTATCTGCTCGATGTCGTGCCCGATGGCGAGGTGCGCTTCGGCTTCCCGAACATCAACGACAATGCCGAGATCGCGGAGCTGATCGCCTGCGGCGCCCATTGCGTGCTCTTCGTCACGGGCCGCGGCTCGGTCGTCGGCTCGGCGATCTCGCCGGTCGTCAAGATCTGCGCGAATCCGGAAACCTATCGCCGGATGGCGGACGACATGGATGTCGATGCCGGGCGGATCCTCGAGGGCCGCGCCGGGCTCGACGAGGTCGGCCGCGAAATCCGCGACCTCGTCATCTCCTTAGGCACGGGCGGGAGCACCAAATCGGAAGAGCTCGGCCACCAGGAGTTCATCCTGACCTATAAGAGCTTCGAACCGCTCGGCCCGGCTTGCCTGCCGGCGGCGTGAGGAGGGAGCGTGGGCGGTTCGTGCCCGATGGGGCGCCATGGCACTGCCTAAGCTGCCGGCAGGGTTTAAACCGCTGATATAGTGTATGATTCTCAGCGTATACTGTTACACATCGACCCCGAAAGAGCTCCAAAACCGCCGGAAACGGGGCAACGTCAGGGAGGATCGACTACCGGATCACCAGAACAGGGATAGTCGTACTTGCCAGCACCTCCAACGTCTGGCTCCCGAGCACGACCCTCTGCACGCCACGCCGGGCATGAGTAGACATCACGACGAGATCACAGCCGTTGAGCTTGGCCAATCGCACGATTGCCGCAGCTGGAGAAACATCGGTCTCGTGTTCCAGATTTACCGTGACGCCCTGTTCGGAAGCGCTTTGCTCAATGGAGGCTATGCGTTCCTTCATGAACGCATCAATCTGCTGGCGGGCTGCGTGCGAGATCTCCGGCCGCAGAGGTTCTGAAACGGTCAGAACCGTGACTTTAGCTCCGAGCGGTTTGGCGAGCGCCAAGCCATGTTCAAGACCCTTGCGAGCAAGTTCGGAGTCGTCTGTGGCGATCAGAATGTGTTTGTACATTTGCCCTCTCCGGCAGGGATTGCGCCGGCATACTGGATGACATTGATCGGCAGGCAAGCGCTTCCCGACTGAACCATTGAGCGAGCCAGCGCGCATACTGATCGTCAACAGCTGTCTCTGGCCAAAGGCCGCTGGATAGCGGGGTCCCGGGCCGGCATGCATCCGCAGCATGCCGCACCGTCGGTCGCACCGAAGAAAATTCTTCCTTATCCGGAAAAATCCGCGACGGACTTGAGACTTGAGCCCTTGAAGGCGCATTAGGCGAGATCGCGCTGCGTTCGCTGCCGCATCTCGAGGACGAGGCGCGCAAGGCCTATGCCGGCCATGCCGCTGCGGTGCCCCGCCTCGTGCTGAAGCTCTCCCCGGTGCTGACCGACACCGACCTCGCCACGATCCCGGTGAGCCCGTCGCAGCACCATCTCGCAGCGATTGCCGAGCACGCCCGTCTCTCGGAAAGCGTCACCGACATTCTCGTCCAGCGCGGCGACCGCACGGTGCTGCACATGGTCAGCGCCCATGAAGGCGCGCATTGCTCCGGCAAGAGCTTCGAACCGCTCGGCCCCGCCTGCCTGCCGGCGGCGTGACCACGGGGCGCAGGCGCTTCATTCCCTTGGGTTATTGACCGCCGGCCTGCCGCGCCGTAGCGCAGCAGACATGGGCGCGACGGCGACAGGGGCGAGTTGGGGGCGCGGCATCGTTGCCGTGCTCTGCGCCTATGCGCTGATCCTCAACGCGGTCCTGATGTCGATCGGCGCGGGGCTCTCGGCCGCTCCCTCGCCCTTTCCGCGGCATGTCCTCTGTGCGCCCGGCGGATCGTCCKAACCGACGGCACCCGCGAGCCCGGAGCAATCCAAGACCTGCTGCGCGCTCGGTTGCCTTGCGGGTAGCGGTGGCGCCCCTCCTGTCGCTGCCGCGGCGCTTCCGCTCCGCCGCAGCATCAGTGTCGCAAGAGGCGTCACCTATCCGCCGGCACCGCGCGTCGATTCCGGCCGCAGCGTCTACCCGCTTGGAGCGCGCGCGCCGCCTGCCCTGGCCTGAAACCAGACTTCCCMTTCAGGACAGGACACTCTCATGACCATCGTTTCATCGACGCAGGCAGCGCCTGCGCGCGCGGATGCACGCGCCGCTTCCCTCTACCGCGCCGTCTGGCGCTGGCATTTCTATGCCGGGCTGTTGACGCTGCCCTTCCTCATCCTGCTCGCGGTCACCGGCGGGCTCTATCTCTTCCGGACCGAGATCGACGGGCTGGTTCATCGCGATCTCAAGCGGGTGKAGATGCGATCGACCGCCCCCGCCCCTGCGACAACACTGGTCGCCAACGCGCTTGCGGCCTTTCCCGGCAAGGCCGTGAAATTCGTGCCCGCGGCAACAGCGTCATCGGCCGCGGAAGTCACCGTCCGGGATGCCACTGGCGCGCGCAAAGTCGTGCATGTCGACCCCTATGACGGGCGTGTGCTTGGAGAGATACCCGACAAGGGCACGGTGATGTGGATAGTGCGGCAGATCCACAGCCTCGCCTATTTCGGGCCGGTCGCGAATGGCGTGATCGAGATCGCCGGCGGCTGGTCGATCCTGCTGGTCGGGACCGGGCTCTATCTGTGGTGGCCGCGCGGCCGCAAGGGCGGCGTGGTCTCGCTGCGTGGCGATGCCGGCAAGCGCGCCTTCTGGCGCGACCTGCATGCCGTCACCGGCGCCTTCGCCGGCGTCTTCATCGTCTTCCTGGCGATCACCGGCATGCCCTGGTCCGTGCTCTGGGGCGACCAGGTCAATCGCTGGGCCAACGGGCATAATTTCGGCTATCCGGCCGGCATCCGCGTCAACCTGCCGATGTCGGATGAGCATCTGCACCATGCCGGGCCGACCTCATGGTCGCTGGAACAGGCGCGCGTGCCGAAATCGATCGCGACKGCGGCAGCGCCGATCAGCCTCGACACGGCCGTGGCGAGGTTCGACGCGCTTGGCCTGGCGCGCGGCTACGCCATCAACCTGCCGGCCGGTCCCAACGGCGTCTTCACCGGTTCTGTCTACCCAAACGACCTGTCGCAGCAGCGCGTCATCCATCTCGACCAGTATAGCGGCGCGCCCCTGCTCGACATGTCCTTCGCGGATTACGGCCCGCTCGGGAAATGGCTGGAATGGGGCATCAACGTCCATATGGGTCAGGAATTCGGCCTGGCGAACCAGCTCTTCATGCTGGCCGTCTGCCTCGCGATCATCCTGCTTTCGGTCTCGGCCGGGGTGATGTGGTGGAAGCGGCGTCCGGCCGGGTCGCTCGGCGTGCCGCCCCTGCCGCCCGAGCGCCGGACGCTCTACGGCGTCTTCGCCATCCTGGCGGTCGGCGGGCTGGTCTTTCCGCTCGTCGGCGCGTCGCTGATCGTCATGCTGGTGGTCGACCGCTGCCTCTGGCCGAGGACCGCGCGATAGCGGCATCGCGGGCCGGCATGCATTCGCGGCGTGCCGGCCCGTTGAACACGCAGAAGAAAATCCTCGCTTCCCGCGAAAATCCGCGACGGATTTAAGACTAAATCAAACCGGACCGGCGCAGGTTGCGGATACTTGCCTGACGCGTATCTGGGGGGCCAATGCTGAGTTCTTTGACACGGATGCCCTCCGAGATGTCCTCGGAGGCACGCCGGCAGCTGCTCAATGCCGTCACCGACCTTTTTCTGCTCGACCAGGATCCGACCGAGCCCTCCAAGGCGCATTACGGCGAGATCGCACTGCGCTCGCTGCCGCATCTCGAGGACGAGGCCCGCAAGGCCTATGCCGGCCATGTCGCGGCGGTGCCGAGCCTGCCGCATGAGGTGGCGGTCACGCTTGCCGGCGACGCCGATTCCGAGGTCGCACGCCTCGTGCTGAAGCTCTCCCCGGTGCTGACCGACACCGACCTCGCTGCAATCGCGGTGAGCCAGTCGCAGCACCATCTCGCGGCGATTGCCGAACGCGCCCGCCTCTCGGAAAGCGTTACCGACATTCTCGTCCAGCGCGGCGACCGCACTGTGCTGCACACGGTCAGCGCCAATGAAGGCGCGCATTTCTCCGACAAGGGTTTTGACACGCTGCTGGAACGCGGCGGCAAGGATGCTGAGATCGGTGGCGCGCTGGCCAGGCGTTCCGACCTGACACCGAACCGGGCCAGCCGCGTCCTGGAGATCGTCGAGGGGCTCAGCGGCGGCTCCGGGCTGTGGTCCAAGCCCGCCGACGAGGCCGCGACGCTTGCCCGCCGTGCACGCCAGCAGCGGCTGGAGGTGAAGCTCCTGCTCGCCGATCTCGGCGCAGGCAAGCGCGAGCTCGACGAGATMGTGAGCATGCTGGCCGAGGAGGACCGGGCCTACCACCTTGCCGAGGTGATCGCGCAGGCCTCGGGCATCACCAACGAGCAGGCGCTTCGCGTCCTGCTGCAGCGCGATGTCAGCGGCATCGCCGTGACCTGCCGCTCGCTGAATCTCGGCATTGCGGCCTTCAAATCCGTTCTGGAACTGCGCTCGCGGCGGCTGCTCTTCGGCGCGCGCGATGCCGAGGGCGACCTGAAGAACTATGCCGGCCTCGACATCGCCACCGCCGAGCGGACGCTGCGTTTCCTCAAGCTGAAGACGAAGATCGGCTGAAGCATCGGCCCGAAAAGTGGATTGCGGTTTTCGGGGTAAAGCCGATGCAAAGATAGAAGGCTGGATCATCGGTTGGGATACGATATCCGGCCCGCCGATCCAGGGGCGGGCGGCCTGGGGGCCGCTTCCGCCACAAATCCGCGACATTCACGCGACCTTCTGCTAGGCTTACGCATAGGGGTTTGCCGAGAGGATGCCTTCGACGTGAGACTACCGATCCTTTCCGGCGCGCTCTGCGCGCTTGCGCTCAGCGCTGGGACCTCGCAGGCGCAGGCCTATCTGCCCTTCACGGGCTTTGCCGCCGTGCCGTCCTTCGCCTGGTCGGAGCCGACGCTGGCGCCCGGCGGTGTCAAGTGGGAAGGCTCCTATGCCCGCATCTCCACGGGCTTCCAGGTGACCAGCGCCAAGGGACTGGGCACGTCGGCCGGCCCGACGATCGGGCTCGAAGGCGGCAAGATGTGGCGCGATGGCGACTTCCTCTACGGCGTCATCGGCGCACTCGAATACGCCCCTGCGATCGGCGGCTACGGCACGCCGAGCTTCAACACGGCGGCTTGGACGCGCGATGTCGTCGGCGCCTTCCAGCTCAAGGCCGGCGTGTTCGCAACCGAGAACGTGCTGCTCTACACCAAGGTCGGGCTCGCTGCCGGCAACGAGACCTGGCGCTATGGCGCGACGCCCTTCAGTTCGCCGTTCAACCGCAGCGAGATCGCGGTCAGGCCGGAGGCCCGTGCCGGTGTCGAATGGGCGGTGACCAACAACCTGACGCTCGGCCTCGAGGTCGGCGTGGTCGGCCAGGCGATCAGGTAAGGCGCTCCTCCCGGCAGAGATGCCGGGACTGCCGACCAGGCTGAGAGATTGATTCACAGACCTGAGAAACTGATTCAACGCCCTGCCGCGTTGATTCAACGCGCCTGGTCAACAGGTTGATAAAACGTTACTTTTTACAGCCGTGAAACACGGACAAGAGCGCAGGCGAACGCGCGCCTTTGCATGGCCTCGTCTGCATTTGCCGCCGCAGCCAAACGGGCAGATGCCCGGGCATCAAGCCCGGGCAAGGCACAGCTTCAGCCGCCGAACCTGTTGTTCTTCGGGAAGCCCTTGGGCGGCAGGCGGCCCGATTCCGCACGGTGGCCGAGCCACTCGAGCAACTCGGCCGCCCCGACCGTCCAGGTCCGGTTCGAGGTGTCGAGCCAGGTCAGGCCCTCGGCCAGCTTGAAGGTCTTGGCGTCGGAGACGCCGCCATCCTTGTAGCGCTGCAGGCGCACGCCCTTGCCGCGCCCCATCTCCGCGACCTCGGAGAGCGGGAAGCAGAGCAGCTTGCGGTTCTCGCCGATGATCGCGACATGGTCGCCCTCAGCCGGAACGGCGAGCAGCGCCTTGACCGGTTCGGTGACGTTGAGCACCTGGCGGCCCTTGCGGGTATTGGCCACGACATCATCGCTGGGAGCGACGAAGCCGCGCCCATCCGTCGTCACCATCAGGAGCTTGAGGCCCGGCCGGTAGGGGAAGGCGGAGACGATGTCGGCCGTCTCCTCCAGCTCGATCATCAGGCGGATGGGATCGCCGAAGCCGCGGCCGCCCGGCAGCTTGGAAGCCTCCAGCGTGAAGACCTTGCCGTTCGAGGCCAGCACCAGGAGCTTCGCCGTGGTCTCGGTGTGGAAGCCGAGCTGCAGCGCGTCATCGCCCTTGAAGGACAGCGTCGAGAGGTCCTGGACATGGCCCTTCAGCGCCCTGATCCAGCCCTTCTTGGAGACGACGACCGTGATCGGTTCACGCTCAACCATGGCCTGCGTCAGGTCGATATCGGTCGTCTCCGGCATATCCGCGAAATCGGTGCGGCGCTTGCCGATCGCGGTTTCCGGGCCGAAGAGCTTCTTCACCTCGCGGATGTCCCAGGAGATGGTCTTCCACTGCGTCGCCTCGGAGGCCAGCAGCCCCTCGATCTGGCCCTTCTCGGTGGTCAGTTCGTCGAGCTCGGTCTTGAGCTGCATCTCCTCGAGCTTGCGCAGGGCACGCAGGCGCGTGTCGAGGATCGCATTGGCCTGGACCTCGCTGAGCTCGAAATAGCGCATCAGCTCGATCTTCGGCTCGTCCTCCTCGCGGATGATCTTGATGACGCGATCGAGGTCGAGATAGACGATCAGCAGGCCGCGCAGGATCTCGAGCCGCTTCTCGATCTGGCCGAGGCGGAAGCGCGAGCGGCGCAGCAGCACCTCGCGGCGATGGTCGAGCCAGGCGCGCAGGGCCTCGTTGAGGCCGAGCACCCGCGGCACCAGCCCGCCGGTCAGCACGTTCATGTTCATCGAAATGCGCGATTCGAGCTCGGTGAGCTTGAACAGCGATTCCATCATCAGATTGGCGTCGACGGCGCGGCTGCGCGGCTCGATGACGACGCGGATGTCCTCGGCCGACTCGTCGCGCAGATCCCCGACGAGCGGCAGCTTCCGATCGTTCAGGAGCTCGGCGATCTTCTCGATCAGCCGGCCCTTCGAGACCATGTAGGGGATCTCGGTGACGACAGCGAGCCAGGTGCCACGGCCCTGGTCCTCGACATGCCAGCGCGCCCGGGTGCGGAAGGCGCCGCGCCCGGTGCGATAGGTCTCGGCCATCGAGGCCCGGGTCTCGACGATGATGCCGCCGGTCGGGAAGTCCGGACCGGGCACGAAGGTCATGAGCTGCTCGGAGGAGGTCTCCGGATGCTGGATCAGATAGAGCGCGGCATCGCAGAGTTCGGCGGCGTTGTGCGGCGGGATCGAGGTCGCCATGCCGACCGCGATGCCCTGCGAGCCATTGGCCAGCAGGTTGGGGAACGCCGCCGGCAGGACGATCGGCTCCTCGTCCTCGCCATTATAGGTCTCGCGGAAATCGACCGCGTCCTCCTCGATCCCGTCGAGCAGGAGGCGCGCGACCTCGGTCATGCGCGCTTCGGTATAGCGGTAGGCTGCGGCGTTATCGCCATCGATATTGCCAAAGTTGCCCTGGCCGTCGACGAGCGGGTAACGCTGGGCGAAATCCTGGGCGAGGCGCACCAGCGCGTCATAGACCGACTGGTCGCCGTGGGGGTGGAACTTACCGATGACGTCGCCGACGATGCGGGCGCATTTCTTGTGCACCTGGCCGGGGTCGAGGCGCAGCAGCCGCATCGCATGCAGGATGCGGCGATGGACGGGCTTCAGGCCGTCACGCGCATCCGGCAGGGCACGGTGCATGATGGTGGACAGCGCATAGGCGAGATAGCGCTCTTCGAGCGCCGATTTCAGATCGATGCGCTCGGTCTCGTCCTCCGGTGGCGGCTCGACCGGCTTTCCCATGTGTCACTCAACCTCGATCTACGTTGCAGCCGCCGGGAAACGCCGGCCGCGAATCACTTCCTATGACGATGCCGGCCCGATGCAAGCCGCGCAAAGCGTCATACCCGCAAACGCGCCAGAAATCAGTGAATTCGTGCGACCAGCTCCAGCAGCCGCGCCCGCTCCGGCGACTCGAGCAATCCGCGCGGCTCAAGCAGGTGGCGGCGCAGGAAGAAGCCGGTCAGGGCGAAGCCCGCCGCGATGTCGGCGGCCGAGGGTTGCCGCCCGCCCTGCCCTTCGCTGAGGAAGCGCGGCAGCGCCAGCAGACGATCCTGATAGGGCTCGGCCACTTTGCGGCTGACCGCCTTGCCCGATTTCGGCGAGACATGCGTGAGGTCATCGGGCGAGCCGGTGACGGCGCAGCGCGTCAGATCCAGCCCGAAGCCGAGTTCGGCCAGCATCGCGACCTCGAACCGCACGACAAGGGCTGGCGCCAGGGTCAGCTCGTCGAGATGTTCGATCAGCACCGCCAGCCCCTCATGCAGGGCCGGATGCGGATCGCGCTCCGGCAGCAGCCGCAGCAGGGCCGAGATCACCCCCAGCCCATAGAGGGCGACGGGCGCCGCCATCAGTCGCGCCGCATGCGAGGTGATGAGCTCGACCTTGTATTCGCCGAGATGCTCGTCGAGCCTGGCCCGCCAGGTCAGCGAGACCGTATTGCCGGGCTGCAGCACCGGCTGCGCCCGGGCCGAGCGCCCGCCGCGCACGAGCCCGAGATGGCGGCCGTGCAGACGCGTCAGCACCTCCAGGATCACGGCATTCTCGCCGTGCTGCCGGACGCCGATGATGGTGCCGTCGTCGCTCCACTCCATGAGAAGGAGTTAGGCGGCGCATCCGGCCGGGTCAATTTCCGCAGGCGTCCCTTCCCGACAGCCCGCGTCAGCGGCTCCGGTCCGGGATGTGGAGAAGGCGGCAGCCGAGATGCGGCAGCCAACCTCAGACATACTGCGCGATGCCGCCGCCGAAGGACCAGTTCTCGCGCGCGGTCTCGATCAGGTTGATGAAGACGTCGTCGGGCCTCAGTCCCGGCTCCCGGCGCAGGTTCTCGGCGATCTTGGCAAACAGCGCCTTCTTCTGGGTGACGCCGCGGCTGTTGTTGCAGGTGATCTGGATGATGACGAGACCGGCCGTGCGCTCGAAGCCGAAATAGCGGGCGTTGAAGATGAACTCGTCGGGATCGTGCTGGTGGATCACCGCGAACAGATCATCCTCCGGCACCTCGAAGGTCTCGCGCATCGCCCGATAGACGCCGTCGACGATGGCGGCAGGCTCGGAGGCGGGACGGCCGCGCCTCATGGAAATGCGGATCAGGGGCATGGTGGATCTCCGGTTCGCGCGAGGGCGTTCGCCTCGCTGTCCAGGGCAAGCTAGCGCTCTCCGAGCCATCGTTGTAGTGTATTATTATAGATATCAATCATATGGATTCTTGATTTATGATCGTCGCCACCCTCGATATCGATGCGGTCGCCGCCTTTCTCGGTGCGGCCGATCTGCGCAGCTTCACGCGGGCCGCCGAGGCGCTGGGCACGACCCAGTCGCTGGTCAGCACCCGGGTCAAGCGGCTCGAGGAGGTTCTCGGCCGGGCCCTGCTCCAGCGCCACCCGCGTCTCGTCAGGCTCACCGCCGAGGGCGAGCGTTTCGTACCGGCGGCGCGCGAGCTGCTCGCCGCGCATGAACGGGCGCGTGCGGCTTTCACCGAAGCACCGGAGCGCATCTCAGTCGGGATCAGCGAGCAGGCGGTCGGCGCCGATGCGCCGGCCCTGCTGGCGCGTCTCTTCGGCCATGACCCGACGCTGGTGATCAGCCTGCGGATCGAACGCTCGAGCCTGCTCGATGCGGCCTTCGAACGCGGCGAGCTCGATATCGCGGTGACGCTGCGGATCGGAGCAGGAAGGACCGGCGAAACGCTGCGCCGCGACGCCTTTGGCTGGTTCGCCGCGCCAACGCTGACGCGCGATCCATCGCAGCCGCTGCCGCTGGTCAGCCTGATGACGGAATGCGCGCTCAGGCGTCACGCCATCGAGGCCGTCAGCGGCGCCGGGCTCAGCTGGCGGGAGGCCTTTGTCGGCGGAGGCATGGCCGCGGTATTGGCGGCCGTGCAGGGCGGGCTCGGCGTCACGCCGCTCGCCGCACGCATCGCGCCCGCCGGCGCGGTCGATGTCGGCGTGGACTGGGGCCTGCCGGTGCTCGGCTCATCCGAAGTCGTGCTGCGCAGCAATGTCGCGACGCCGCGCGCCAACGCCTTCGTCAGGGAGTTGGCGGCGGCGTTTCGCGGGCCGGTTCAGCGCTGAACGGTTCAGCCCTTGCCAGTCGAGCCTTGGCCGGTTCAGCCTTTGGGGAATTCCAGCCCCATCTCGCGATAGCGCTCCGGATCGTCGCTCCAGTTCTCGCGAACCTTGACGAAGAGGAAGAGATGGACCTTGGCCTCGGCTGCCTCGGCGATCTCGACGCGAGCCTTCTGGCCAATCGCCTTGATGGTCTGGCMGCCCTCGCCAAGCACGATCTTCCGCTGGCCCTCGCGCTCGACATAGATCGTCTGCTCGATACGCACCGAGCCATCGGGCCGCTGCTGCCATTGTTCGGTCTCGACGGTCGAGCGATAGGGCAATTCGTCGTGCAGGCGCTCGAAGATCTTCTCGCGCGTGATCTCGGCGGCGAGGAAGCGCAGCGGCGCATCCGAGATCTGGTCCTCCGGATAGAGCCAGGGGCCGAGCGGCAGGCGCGTCTCGAGCCAGTCGAGAATGTCCTTGACGCCATAGCCGGTCAGCGCCGCGACCATGAAGGTGGTCTCGAACTTGCCCCGCTCGTTCAGCTGCGTCGTGATGGCGAGCAGCTTCTCCTTCTCGATCGTGTCGATCTTGTTGAGGACCAGGAACTTGGGCTGCTTCAGCTCGGCGAGCTTTTCGAGCAGCCTCGTGTTCTCCTCATTGTCGAAGCGCTCGACATCGATCAGCACGCCGATCAGGTCGGCATCGGTCGCGCCGCCCCAGGCGCTCGTCACCATGGCGCGGTCGAGCCGGCGCTTGGGTGCGAAGATGCCGGGCGTGTCGACGAAGATGACCTGCGCCGCGCCGGCGAGCGCGATGCCGCGCACCTGGGTCCGCGTCGTCTGCACCTTGCGCGAGACGATCGAGATCTTGGCGCCCACGAGCTTGTTCAGCAGCGTCGACTTGCCGGCATTGGGCGCGCCGATCAGCGCAACGAAGCCGCAGCGTGTGGGCTTGTCGGCCTCAGCCATTGTCATCTCCCATGGTTTCGTTCCAGAGCCCCTCGCGGCGCAGGAACGCCTCGGCAGCAGCTTGTTCGGCGAGGCGCTTGGAGCGCCCTTCGGCTTCGGCGTCGATCAATCCCGCGATCCGGGCCGCAACCCGGAAGAGCGGGGCATGGTCCGGGCCCGAGCGGCCGCGCTCGGTATAGGTCGGCGTCTGGTAGCCCTTGCCCTGCGCCCATTCCTGCAACGCGGTCTTCGCATCGCGCAACGGGCGCACCGGCTTCAGCAGGCGCTCGCCAAAAGCGCGCTCGACCAGTCCTCTTGCTGCAGCATAACCGCCATCGATGAAGACCGCACCGATGATCGACTCGCAGGCATCGGCCAGGATCGCCTTGTTCTTGCGGGCGCCGCCCAGGATCTCGCCGTCGCCGAGCTTCAGGTAGCTGCCGAGATCCCAGCCCAGCGCGACTTCGGCGCAGGTCTCCTTGCGCACGAGATCGGCCAGGCGGCGCGACATGTCGCCCTCCTCGGCCTGCGGATAGCGCTCGAAGAGCATGTCGGCGACGCTCAATCCCAGGACGCGATCGCCCAGGAACTCGAGCCGCTGATAGCTGCCGAGCCGCGAGCTCTCGGCGCTCATATGGGTCAGGGCGGTTTCAAGCAGGGCGCGATTGGCGAAGACATGGCCAAGCTTCGCCTCGAGCCGAGCGAGGTCGGGCGTCTTACGCCCGCTGTCCCCCGGCTTCGTCACTTGCGGCTTCGTCACTTGATCGTGCTGAACAGGCGGTTCCAGCGCACGGTCCAGGGCCATTCCCAGACACGCCAGGCGGAGGCGCCGTCGTCGATGGAGAAGAAGATGATCTCGGCGCGGCCGACGAAGTTCTCGAAAGGCACGTAGCCGACGCTCCGGTCGCGCGAATCCAGCGAGTTGTCGCGGTTGTCGCCCATCATGAAGAAATKGCCTTCGGGCACGCGGAAGACCGGCGTGTTGTCGAAGGTGCCGGTGTCGCCCTCGCGCTCGATGATGTTGTGGCTGACGCCCTCGGGCAGCGTCTCGCGATACTGGATGACCTTGGTGCTGCGGCCCCAGTTGTCGGTGGTTTCGAAGTCGGCGATGCGCTCGCGCTTCACCGGCTGGTTGTTGATGTGGAGGATGCCGTCGATCATCTGGATGCGGTCGCCCGGCAGGCCGATGACGCGCTTGATGTAATCGGTGGAATTGTCGCTCGGCAGCTTGAAGACGGCGATGTCGCCACGCTTCGGCTCGGCAGCCCAGACCCGGCCCTTGAACAGCGGCGGGCTGAACGGGATCGAGTGCTTGGAATAGCCGTAGGTGTATTTGGAGACGAAGAGATAGTCGCCGATCAGCAATGTCGGGATCAGCGAGCCCGACGGAATGTTGAAGGGCTGGAACAACAGCGTGCGGATGACAAGCGCGATGAGAAGCGCCTGGACGACGACCTTGATCGTCTCAAGGATGCCGCCCTCGTCCTTGGCCGTCTTGCTCTTGATTTCGGCGTCGTTGGCCACCCGGGGCGCTCCTTCATCAGTTCCGAGGCGCGGCATAGCGGAATGTACGGCCGGGGACAACGCGATATCCTCGCACAAGATGGCGCGAACAGGGCCGCCCGGCATCGCAACGCAACATTGGTTCTGTCATCGCGAATTTACCCGGCTGCCCGCAGGTCCGGACCTGCCGCAATTGAGGCGACGCAATCGCGCCGCCCCGACATTGCCCCAGGCCAAGCAGCAGCCGGCGAAGATCGACCCCTGCCGCAGGTGAAGGGCGGCCCCGCAGTAGCGTAATTGACGCATTCCGAGCCCAGGTTCACTGATAGCTGGTCACAACCTCTGGGGGAATCAGTATGAGCTCGAAGAAATATGCGGCTGAAGCCATCGGCACATTCTGGCTAACCTTCGCCGGCTGCGGCAGTGCGGTCATCGCCGCAGGCTTCCCGCAGGTCGGTATCGGGCTGCTCGGCGTCTCACTTGCGTTCGGCCTGACGGTCGTCACCATGGCCTATGCCATCGGCCATATTTCGGGTTGCCATCTCAATCCGGCGGTCACCGTCGGGCTCGCGGCCGGCGGGCGTTTCCCCACCGGACAGGTCCTCCCCTATATCGTCGCGCAGGTGATCGGTGCGATCGCCGGCGCCTTCATTCTCTACATGATCGCCAAGGGCGCGCCTGGCTTCGATCTCGCCAAGGGCTTTGCCTCGAACGGCTATGGCGAACATTCGCCGGGCCAGTACAGCCTGTTCTCAGGCTTCCTGATGGAAGTCGTCATGACGATGATGTTCATCTTCATCATCATGGGCGCGACCCATGGCAAGGCGCCGGCAGGCTTCGCACCGCTCGCCATCGGCCTCGGCCTCGCTCTCATCCACCTGGTCAGCATTCCCGTGACGAATACTTCGGTCAATCCGGCGCGCAGCACCGGCCCTGCCCTGTTCGTCGGCGGCTGGGCGCTGCAGCAGCTCTGGCTGTTCTGGGTCGCTCCGCTGATCGGCGGCGCTCTTGGTGGCGTGCTCTATCGCTGGCTGAAGTCCGACACGGCCGAATAGCCGTCAAGATGGCGCCGGCTCGGTCCGGCGCCTCGTTTCCTGTGGTTCGAACGGGTCGGGTGCGCGCAGCTCCGGCCCGTTTTGCGTTATCGGCCTAGATCATCGGACAGGAAACCGCGTCCGGTCCGATGATCTAACCCTTTGTGTTTGCATCGGCTTTGTCCCGAAAACCGCAATCCACTTTTCGGGCCGATGCCCTAACCCGCCTCAGTGCCACTCGACCCAGCGGCCGTGATAATCGGCGCGCCCGAGTTCACGCTCCACTGCCCCCGGCCATTGCGTCAGGGTCACCGCGGCATGGCCAGGCTTGCCGTCCGGCTCCATGCGCAGCCAGGCCAGCGGGCGCTCGGCGGTCGCGGCAGCCCCCGCCGCAGCCATGGCCGCAACGATGCGCTGCTTGGTCGGCTCGGGCAGATATTGCCACATGATGGTGTGCATCAGCATGCGGGCGCTGCCCGGCGCGGCCGCCTCGGCCAGCCGCGCCTCGACCCAGGCGGCAGCATCGGCGCGCTCGACGCGCCATGAGGCAGCAGACGCCGCATCAAAAGCTGCTTCCGTCGTGCGCAGGCGGTCGGCCTGATCCGGCCAGATATAGGAGAGGACGCGGGCGCGATCGGCCGGTTGCGATGGGTCGAGCGGATTGAGGTCGCAGGCACGCCGCGCCGCCACGCGAAGCGCGGCATCGAGCGGAGGCAGCAGCCCGCGCCATTCGCTGCGAATCGTGACCGGCGCATCGTCGCGCCCCCAGCTGGCGGCACTGAGCGCGTAGCGATAGCGCTCGAAACCGAGATTGAGCCCGGCGCTCGCGCCGATCTCCAGAAGATCGAGCGGCAGGCCGGTATCATGGGCAACGATCAGGGCACCACCGAGCAGCACGGCGCAGCGCTTCACCTCATTGGTCTGCGGGGCGCTGTCGAAATAGGCGGCAAGATCCGCGTCATGGGCGTCGATGGCTGCGGCAAGGCCGCTCCACAATGCGTCCGCGCCGGCAAGAGCCGGCGGGTAGAGTGCCTGCAGTGAGGGCATCGTTCCGGAGCGTGCCAGGGCGTTGAAGGCACCGGCTGCCCGCAAGGGCAGCGCGTCGGCAACGGGGTCGCCCGGCCAGCCAAGCGCGCGCCGGCCAAAACCACTGGTTTGATCGAGCCGCGCCGCCATCACCTCGCAGAACAGCGCCGTGAAGGGGGATCCAAGCCTGCGACAGGCCTCGACCTGCCCTCTGAAGCTCGCACGGGCACGCTCCTCGCGTTCCGCGTCGCMGACACCACCAGACATGCCCGTACTCCCTGTCAGGGAAGAAGCGGTCGCGCCTCGATCACGACGAAAGCCTGCGCCATTGGCGGATCATCGGTMAGCGAGACATGGACGAAGGCTTCATGCCCTGGCGGCAGCATCGCTGCGAGGCGCTCGGCGGCGCCGCCGGTCAACCGCATCGTCGGCTGGCCGCCGGGCAGGTTCACCACCTCCATATCGCGCCAGAACACGCCGCGACTCAGACCGGTGCCAAGCGCCTTGGAGCAGGCCTCCTTGGCGGCGAAGCGGCGGGCATAGGAGGCCGCCCGGGTGGCGCGGCGGTCCGACTTGGCCCGCTCGCCCTCGGTAAAGATGCGATGGGTGAAGCGCTCGCCGAACCGCTCCAGCGATTGCTCGATGCGGCGGATATCGCAGAGGTCGGAGCCGATGCCGAGGATCATGCAGCCGGTCTACTTGGCCGCGCGCCCTTCGTCCATGGCTGCACGCATCTGCACGATCGCCTGCTCCAAGCCGATGAAGAGCGCCTCGCCGACCAGGAAGTGGCCAATATTGAACTCGACGAAATCGGGAACGACCGCCAATTCGCGCGCGGTGTCGTAATCGAGCCCATGGCCGGCATGAACTTCGAGTCCAAGCGAGGCCGCAAGCGCAGCCCCTTCKGCAAGACGGCGGAACTCGGCATCGGCCTTGTCCCGCTTGCCGTCGATGACGGCATGGCACCAGGTTCCGGTATGCAGCTCGACCACCGGCGCGCCGAGCTTGGCCGCCATCCTGATCGGAGCAGCATCCGGCTCGATGAAGAGCGACACCCTGGAGCCCGCCGCGTTGAGCTGCGCGATCGCTGGCGCCAAAGAACGCTCCTGCCCGACGACATCGAGCCCGCCTTCGGTCGTGCGCTCCTCGCGTTTCTCGGGCACGAGGCAGGCCGCATGCGGCTTCAGGCGCTCAGCCAGCGCGATCATCTCCGCCGTGGCTGCCATCTCGAAATTCAGGGGCACGGTGAGTTCGGCCATCAGCCGCTCGATGTCGGCATCGCGGATGTGGCGCCGGTCTTCGCGCAGATGCGCCGTGATGCCGTCGGCTCCGGCCTCGACCGCAAGATGCGCGGCGCGGATCGGATCGGGCAGGGCTCCGCCACGCGCATTGCGCACCGTAGCAACGTGATCGATGTTCACGCCCAGTCGCAACCGGCCATTTGTCATCACAAGTCCCCTCGCCCGTTGCCAGCGTGCATACCGCCTGGCCCGGTCCGGCTCAAGGCACGGAAATTGATCGGCAGGACCACGTTCGCTGATGGATATCGCGAGAGCTTTCCCGGGCTTCTTCGTGATTTGCTAACCGCGCCGCCAAGCTGCCGCGGCTTGGAAACCAATCTTAAGCGCGCGCGCTCCTTTCATGCCTGACCCAGATCAGATCGAGGGACCCAGGGCCGTGCAGATTTCCGTCAATCAGGGCCAGTTCGAAAACGATATCATTCCGGACCGTCGCACCGCCGGCCAGGTGGCCGACCGGTCGATCGGCCGCGTTCTGTCATGCAATGGCGCGCGTGCGACGATCGGCACCATCATGCCACGCGCCGGCACGGCAACGCCCGAGGCCTGGACGATCGGGCGGATGATCTCGATCAATCTCGGCCGCAGCCGGATCGTCGGCATGGTCTATGAGATCAAGGCCGTCAGGGAATTCTGGGACGAACTGGCCGACAATCCCGTCCATATCGAAGTGGAATTGCTCGGCGAGGTGCTGGAAGCCGAGGGCGGACGCACCTCTTTCCAGACCGGCATCACCACCTATCCGCCGGTCGGCGCGATCGCGCACCGTATCCGGGCTCATGATCTTGCCCTGGTGCATGACCTCGGCGCCAGGGCCGGCGTCGCCATCGGACACCTGACGCAGGATGCCGCCATTCTGGCGACCGTCTGCATCGACGATCTGCTGTCGCGCCATTTCGCGCTGGTCGGCACGACCGGTGTCGGCAAGTCCAGCGCCGTCTCGCTGCTGCTGCGCAAGGCGATTGCCGAAAAGCCGCATCTGCGGGTGCTGATCCTCGATCCGCACAACGAATACGCCCACGCCTTTCCCGACAAGGCCGTGGTCACCGATGCGCAAAGCCTCGACCTGCCCTTCTGGATGTTCCGCCTCGAAGAATTTGCCGATGTCGTCTTTCGCGGCCGTCCCGATCTCGACGAGATCGACATCMTGCGCGAGGTCATCGCCGCGGCCCGCGCCCGCTATCGCAAGCCCGCAGCCCAGGATTTCGCACGCGACCTCGGCGCCTCGCTGCTGAAGCGGCCGCTCGATCCGACGACGCGGCGGTCGGCGGCCGGGGGCGCAGCCTCCAGCGGCGACGCCCCCCTGCCCTACAGGATGGTCGACGCGCTCGCCGTCCTGGACGAGTTGATGGGGCTCCATGAGATCCGTTATCCGCGTGCCGCGCTGCGATCGCTGAAGGTCCGTCTCGAAGCCCTCTATGGCGACCCGAGCTACCAGTTCATGTTCGCACGCGCGAACATGGTCGAAGGCATGGGCCAGGTGATCGGCCAGATCTTCCGGATTCCGCAGCATGGCCGGCCGATCTGCGTGTTCCAGCTCGCCGGGCTGCCGGCCGATGTCGTCAACGCCGTCGCATCCGTGCTGGCGCGCATCGCCTTCGATCTCGCCATGTTCAGCCATGGCGGCTACGAGGTGCTGCTGCTCTGCGAGGAAGCCCATCGCTATGTGCCGGCGGATCAGTCGCTCGGCTTCGCACCGACCCGGCAAGCCATCGCCCGCATCGCCAAGGAAGGCCGCAAATACGGCGCCTATCTCGGCGTCGTGACCCAGCGCCCGGGCGAGCTCGACCCCACGATCCTGTCGCAATGCTCGACCATCTTTGCGATGCGGCTCGCCAATGACCGCGACCAGCAGATCATCCGCTCGGCCATTGCCGACGCCTCGGCGAGCACGATCGGCTTCCTATCGGCCATCGGCAATCGCGAGGCGATCGCCTTCGGCGAGGGCGTGGCGACGCCGATGCGCATGCGCTTTGCCGAGCTTGCGCCGCATGAGCTGCCGGCGATGGCGGGGGGATCGATCCTCGACGGCCTGGCCCATCGTGAGCCCAGGCTCGACGAGCTGGTCAGCCGGATGCAGGGCGAGAGCTGGTAAGCGCGCGCAGCAAAATCTTGCATCCGCCCGGCTTTGCCTGTATGGCCGGCTCACATCAATCTTTCCCTGCATCGCCAAGATCAGAAGGAGCCGTTCAATGGCTCGCGTTACCGTTGAGGACTGCATCGACAAGGTCGAGAACCGCTTCGAGCTGGTTCTGCTGGCCAGCCACCGCGCCCGCATGATCGCTTCGGGCACGCAGATTCTGGTTCCCCGCGACAACGACAAGAACCCCGTCGTGGCGCTGCGCGAAATCGCCGAAGAGAAGCTCACTCCCGAAGATTTGAAGGAAGAGCTGATCCACTCGCTGCAGAAGCATGTCGAGGTCGACGAGCCTGAGGCTGAGACTGTGCCGCTCCTGACCAGCGGCCCGTCCAGCG
Source organism: Allobosea sp. 05T439 (assembly GCF_056396005.1). NCBI lineage: Bacteria > Pseudomonadati > Pseudomonadota > Alphaproteobacteria > Hyphomicrobiales > Alloboseaceae > Allobosea > Allobosea sp. 05T439. The sequence goes on from NZ_JBFTKP010000003.1 coordinate 313,712, forward strand.
CAGCGACGCCCGATTCGGAAGTCCAGTTCGACCGCATGAGCGAGGAAGATCTGCTGCGCGGCCTCGACGGCCTCGTGCCGCCGACCGAGAGCGCCGACGACGAAGACTGATCAAAGCGTTCACCTGTCCACGCTAAAGCCCGGCATTGCCGGGCTTTTTCATGCCTACCCTGCATAGAATCGCCTTGCCCCGCCGGAACGCCGTGCCGATATTGAACCTTTGCAATTCTTGGCAGGCGTTACAGGGGCCCGCATGGGCATGATGCGGCAATACGAGCTCGTTGACCGGGTCAGGAGCTATAATCCGAATACCGACGAAGACCTGCTCAACCGAGCGTATGTCTATGCCATGCGCGCGCATGGCACACAGAAGCGCGCCTCGGGCGACCCCTTCTTCGCGCATCCCCTCGAAGTCGCGGCGATCCTGACCGATCTCAAGCTGGACGATGCGACGATCGTCGCCGCCGTCCTGCACGACACCGTCGAGGATACGGCAGCCACTCTCGAAGAGATCGAGAGCATGTTCGGGCCGGATATCCGCCGGCTCGTCGACGGCCTGACCAAGATCAAGAAACTCGACCTCGTCTCGAAGAAGGCGGCCCAGGGCGAGAATTTCCGCAAGCTGCTGCTGGCCATCGCCGAAGATGTTCGGGTGCTCCTGGTCAAGCTCGCCGACCGGCTGCACAACATGCGCACCCTGCATTTCGTCCCGCCCGAGAAGCGGCTGCGCGTCGCCGAGGAGACGGCCGAGATCTATGCCCCGCTCGCCGGGCGGATGGGCATGCAGGAGCTGCGCGAGGAGCTGGAGGAACTGGCCTTCCGCCATATCAAGCCGGAAGCCCACTCCACCATCACCAAGCGCCTGGAAGAGGTGACCGAGCGCGAAGGCTCCGTGATCAGCGCGATCGAGATCGATCTCAAGGAGAAGCTGGCCGCGCGCGGCATCCAGGCGGAGGTCGCCGGACGACGCAAGCGCCCCTATTCGATCTGGCGCAAGATGGAACGCAAGTCGGTCTCCTTCGAGCAGCTTTCGGATATTTTCGGCTTCCGGGTCATCGTCGACCAGCTGGAGGATTGCTACCGCGTGCTCGGGATCGTCCACACGACCTGGCCGATGGTTCCGGGGCGCTACAAGGACTACATCTCGACGCCGAAGCAGAACGACTATCGCTCGATCCACACCACGGTGGTCGGTCCGGGCCATAGCCGCGTCGAACTGCAGATCCGCACGGACAAGATGGACCGCATCGCCGAATACGGCATCGCGGCCCATGCCCATTACAAGGACGGACGGACCACCGAGCTCTCCGGTGCGGCCGATGAAAGCCGGGCCTATCAGTGGCTGCGGCGCACCGTCGACCTGCTCGCAGAGGGCGACAATCCCGAAGAGTTCCTGGAGCACACCAAGCTCGAACTCTTCCACGACCAGGTCTTCTGCTTCACGCCCAAGGGCCGGCTGATCGCCCTGCCGCGCGGGGCGACCCCGATTGACTTCGCCTATGCGGTCCATACCGATGTCGGCAACACCGCGGTCGGCGCCAAGATCAATGGCCGCATCGCGCCGCTGCTCACCGAGCTGCAGAATGGCGACGAGGTCGAGATCACCCGCGCCGACGGGCAGGTGCCCCCCGCGGCCTGGGAATCGCTCGTCGTCACCGGCAAGGCGCGCGCCGCGATCCGAAGGGCGACGCGCGCGGCCGTACGCAAGCAATATGCCGGCCTTGGCCGCCAGATCCTCGAACGCGCCTTCATGCGCGCCGAGCGTGTCTTCACCGACGAAAAGCTCAAGGCGGCGCTCAAGCGGCTGGCCCGCACCGCCGTCGACGACGTGTTCGCCGCTGTCGGGCGCGGCGAGATGTTCTCGGGCGACGTCGTCAAGGCGGTCTATCCCGATCTCGAGCCGKAGAAGCGGTCCACGCCCGAAGCCCGTGGCGAAAGCAACGGCAAGGGCTGGTTCGAGCTGCGCAAGGGCGACAATCTCAAGTTCAAGCTGCCCGGCGAGACGCCGGGCGCCAATGCCATCCCGATCCGCGGCCTCGGCGGCGATCTGCCGGTGCGCTTCGCGCCGAATGGCGGTGCCGTGCCGGGCGATCGCATCGTCGGAATCCTGACGCCTGGCGAAGGCGTGACGATCTATCCGATCCAGTCGCCTTCGCTGGCGGCCTTCGACAACGAGCCCGATCGCTGGCTCGACGTGCGCTGGGACCTCGACGACAAGACGCCCCAGCGCTTTCCGGCGCGCATCGCCCTCAACTCGATCAACGAGCCCGGCTCGCTGGCGCAGATCACCACCACCATCGCCGAGCATGACGGCAATATCGATGCGGTGACGATGGTGCGGCCGACGCCGGACTTCACCGATGTCACCATCGATCTCACGGTCTGGGACCTGAAACATCTCAGCGCCATCATCAGCGAGCTGCGGGAGAAACGGGTGATCAGCCGAGTCGAGCGCGTCGTCGGCTAAAGCATCGGCCCGAAAAATGAATTGCGGCTTTCGGGCAAGCCCATGCAATCACAGGCGGTCAGATCATCGGACCGGATACGATATTCCGGCCGATGCGCTGGCAGCCTTCCACAGCTCCGCTCGGGCCCACGCTTGAAACGCAGTCCATTCCGGCGCAAAAGCACTCGCCTGTGCCCGTCGCAGGCAATGGGATCAACTCCATCTGCGAGGCGCACCGATGACCGACGACGAGGTCCTGGCCGAATTCCGCGATGCCGGCGCATTGCTTGAAGGTCATTTCATCCTGTCTTCCGGCCTGCGTAGCCCGGTCTTCCTGCAGAAGATGTTCATCTTCCAGGACCCGGTCCGCACCGAGCGGCTCTGCAAGGCGCTTGCCGCCAAGATCGAAGCCACATTCGGAAAGGTCGACTATGTCGTCTCGCCCGCGGTTGGCGGCATCGTGCCGGGCTACGAGACAGCACGGCACCTCAAGGCCAAGGCGGTGTTCGTCGAACGCGAGGACGGACAGTTCAAGCTGCGCCGCGGCTTCGCCATCCCCGCCGGTGCGCGCGTGGTGATGGTCGAGGACATCGTCACCACCGGCCTCTCCTCGCGCGAATGCCTGGCCTCGATCGCTGGTGAACCTGGCCAGATTCTCGGCGCCGCTTGCCTGGTCGACCGTTCCGCCGGCAAGGCCGATCTCGGCGTCAGACTGGTCAGCCTCGTCGCTCTCGATATCCCGGCTTATGCTCCTGACGCGCTGCCGCCCGAGCTCGCCGCCATCCCGGCGGTCAAGCCCGGCAGCCGGGGGCTCGCCAGCTGAAGGGCCCTGCGGGGCTCAAGGAAACTGACCAGCCTGAGCAAGCGCACTTGCAAGACTCCAGCAAGTGGCCACATAATTAGTGCTTGGCTGATCAGAATTCGCCGATCTTTCGACATTGCCTGACCGCTATCCTTTCGATCTGACGTATTTGATTCGATTTTTACTGGAGTCGTTCCCATGGCGGAGCCGCGCATCGCGCTTTTTATCGATGGGGCAAACCTCTATGCCACATCGAAGCAGCTTGGCTTCGACATGGATTACCGTCGACTGTTGAAGGAATTCCAGGCACGAGGCAACCTCATCCGGGCCTTTTACTTCACTACGTTGGTCGAAAGCGAAGAGTACTCGTCGATCAGACCACTGGTCKACTGGCTCGACTATAACGGCTACCGGGTCATCACCAAGGCGGCCAAAGAATTCACCGATGCGACCGGTCGCCGCCGGGTCAAAGGCAATATGGACATCGAGCTCGCCATTGAAATGCTCGAACTAGCGCCGCATCTTGACCAGATCTACTTGTTCTCGGGCGATGGTGACTTTCGCCCACTGGTTGAAGCCGTGCAACGCAAGGGTGTAAAGGTCTCGGTGGTCTCGACCATCACGACCAATCCCCCCATGGTCTCAGACGAGTTGCGCCGCCAATGCGACGAGTTCCTCGACCTTTCGCATCTCATGGCGAAAATCGGGCGCGACCCCTCGGAGCGCGCACCGCGCAGTGGCGCTGCGGGCACGCCCGGCCATCCCGGACTGGAACGCCGTTATGGCATCCGCCAGGGCGACGAACCGGTCGAAGGCTGATTTCGGCACGCCACTGACGTGTGGTCAGGGGCTGTGATACGACCGTTGGAGCGAGGCCCCAGGCCGCCATGTGATTCGGCCGGGCCGGCTATGGCAACAACGGGACTGGGAGGCCTCATCATGCATCGCCGTCATTTTCTCGCCGGGCTCGCGGGGAGCTCCGCGGGCGTTTTCGTCATCGCCAAGCCCGCTCTCGTCCTGGCGCAGGCTACGCCTGCTCCCGCCGCACCGGCGGCTGCACCCGCCTTCACGTTGCCGCCGCTCGGCTATGCCTATGAGGCGCTGGAGCCCAATATCGACGCCGCCACCATGCGTATCCATCACACCGCCCATCATCAGGCCTATGTGAACAACGCCAACGCGCTGGCCAATCAATGGGCGGACCTGAGGACGACGCCAATCGAGACCGTGCTGGCCGATCTCAGCGCGGTTCCCGAGAACGTTCGCACCGGCGTCCGCAACAATGTCGGCGGCCACTGGAACCATACGTTCTTCTGGGAACTGATGACGCCGGGCGGCGCGGAGCAGCCCTCACCCGAACTCAAGAGCGCGGTCGAGGCCTCGCTCGGTTCGGTGAGCGATATGGCGACCAAGCTCAACGCCGCCGCCCTGGGCCGCTTCGGCTCCGGCTGGGCCTGGCTGGTCGTCGGCAAGGACAAGAAGCTCGCGATCGTCAGCACCGCCAATCAGGACACCCCGCTCGAACTCGGCGCCAAGGCGGTTGTCGGTGTCGATGTCTGGGAACACGCCTATTATCTCAAGCACCAGAGCCGCCGCGCCGACTATCTGGCGGCGTTGTGGAAGACGGTGAACTGGGACAAGGCCAACGCCAATTTCAAGAAGGCGATGATCTAACCTTCTGTTTTTGGATGGACGCCCCGAGAAAGGAAAAGGGCCGCTCGCGCGGCCCTTTTTCCGTGACGGTCGCCTTGCGGAAAGCCCTGTCGGTTCAGCCGCCGGTTTTCATGATCCGCGCCTTGTCGCGGTTCCAGTCGCGGGTCTTTTCGGTCTCGCGCTTGTCATGCAGCTTCTTGCCGCGGCCAAGCCCGAGTTCGACCTTCGCGCGGCCCTTGTCGTTGAAATAGACCTTGAGCGGGATCACCGTGAAGCCGTCGCGCTGGATCGCGCCCATCAGCTTGTTGATCTGACGACGATGCAGCAGCAGCTTCCGCGGCCGGCGGACATCATGGTTGAAGCGGTTGGCTTCGAGATATTCCGGGATATGGGCGTTGAACAGATAGAGTTCGGTCCCCATCGGCCCGGCATAGCTCTCCCCGATCGTCGCCTTGCCACCGCGCAGGGACTTGATCTCCGTGCCCTGCAACGCGATGCCGGCCTCGAGCGTCTCGATGATCTCGTAATTGTAACGCGCCTTGCGGTTATCGGCCGCGAGGCGATAGCGCTCGGGATCAGGCTTGCTCATGCCGGGTGACCAAATCCATAGGTCTTCACGAGACCCGCCATGGCCTGCGACTCCGTTTCGGAGTCAGCACTCAGGCCGTTGAGAACTCCCAGCCTGTCGGCGTCCTGCCGGTTCTGGCTGAGCTTGAACTTGCCGATGATCGAGGCGATCTCGGTTTCGATGCCGACAATGCCGCGGGCCTGCGCCGCAATGAACGGCTCGGGGTCGGCGAGAAGGCCGTCGGCGCCGGCCGCCACCGCTATGGCGAGCGAATACGCGCGAATGACGCCGTGCAACGCGTCCCGGTCTTCAACCTTGAAATGGCTCGGTTCGTACATCAGCGGCTCCGGGGCGGTTCGCCGAGCACCCCGGGCGAACGCAACTCTCTATCTAGGCATTCAACAGCCCGGCGTGAACCATGGCCTCGCGGATAACCTTGCCGGTCGGGGGCGTCACCGGCATCAGCGGCAGGCGAACCTCCTCCTCGATCCGGCCGAGCAGCTTGAGCCCATGCTTGGCGCCGGCAAGGCCCGGCTCCTTGAACACCGCGTCGTGCAGCGGCACGAGCCGGTCCTGGACCTTCAGCGCACCAGCGAAATCGCCCTTGAGCGCGGCCACCATCAATTCGGAGCAGAGGCGCGGCGCAACATTGGCGACAACCGAGATGCAGCCATGGCCGCCGGCCGCCATATAGGCCAGCGCCGTCATGTCCTCGCCCGAGAGCTGGATGAACTCCGGCCCCATGGCGTGGCGCTGCTGCGAGACGCGGGCGAGATTGGCGGTCGCGTCCTTGACGCCCGCGATGTTCTTCAGCTCGTAGAGCCGCGCCATGGTCTCGACCGACATGTCGACCACCGAGCGCGGCGGGATGTTGTAGATGATGATCGGGATGCCGACCGCGTCGTTCACCGCCTTGAAGTGCTGGTACATGCCCTCCTGGGTCGGCTTGTTGTAATAGGGCGTGACCACCAGCAGCGCCGGCGCACCGGCCTTCTCGGCATGGATCGCGAGGTCGATCGCCTCGGCCGTGTTGTTCGAGCCGGCTCCGGCGATGACGGGAACGCGACCCTTTACCGCATCGAGGCAGATCTCGATGACCCGCTTGTGCTCGTCATGGCTGAGCGTCGGGCTCTCGCCGGTGGTGCCCACGGGCACGAAGCCATGGCTGCCGCTTTCAATCTGCCAGGCGATCAGCGCGCGCAGGCCATCCTCGTCGATCCTGCCGCCCTTGAACGGGGTCACCAAGGCTGTGAGCGAGCCGGTGATAGGCGCATGCTTGGTCATGATCGAGCCGTCCTAAGAACAAAATCCGTGTGTAGCGGGCGACAGACATACCGCCTCCCACCGCATGCGCAAAGGCGAAAGCCCGTCAAAAATCGCTTGCACGTTAGTTAACGGTCCATCAAGACCCTTCGCCGACCATCGAAGTCCAAGCGCCATCCCGGGGAAATCCACCATGGTACGGCTGCCTGCCTCTCGACGGCTCCTTTCATGGGCCGTGCCTGCACTCCTTGTGACTGCGAGTGCCCAAGCGACCAACGACGCCGACCACGTCCTGCAGAAGGACCGTGTTGCGGCCATTGCCGATCCTGCGACGACGGCGACGCTCCTGCGCTCGCCCGACGAGCAGTTGCGCGCCGACGCGCCAGCCGATCAGGGCGCTCTCAAGACTGCGGTCGAGGCCTATCGCCGTGGTGCGGTGACCGAGGGCGATGCCCTCGCCTCGGCCTTCGACGACCGCGCGACGCGCGCCATGCTCGAATGGGCCGCGATCCGCTTCGGCGGCAGCACGGTGGGCTTTGCCCGCATCAACGCCTTTCTCGAGACCTATCCGAACTATCCGGCAACGACATTGTTCCGCCGCCGCGCCGAGGCCGCGCTGATTGCCGAGAAGAAAAGCGTGGCCGTGATCCGGGCCTTCTTCCATGCGCAGCGCCCGATCAGCCCGGTCGGCCGCGTGGCGCTGGCCATGGCCCTGAAGGCTGACGGCAAGCCCGACGATGCGATGGTGCTGATCCGCGAAACCTGGCGGCGCGACCATCTCGGCGCGCCGCTGGAAGCGATCGTCCTGAACAGCTTCGGCGACCGGCTCACAGTGACCGACCATCGCCTGCGCACGGAACGCTATCTCTTTGAGGAGAACAATGCGGCGGCGCTGCGCAATGCCGCGCGTGTCTCCACCGATTATGTCCTGCTCGCCAAGGCGCGGCTCGCCAGCGCGCAGTCCAAGGGCACGATCGCGCCCGCACTGATAGCGGCCGTACCGGCGTCGCTCCGCAACGATCTCTCCTTCACCTTTCTGCAGGTGCAGCAGGCCCGGCGCGCCAACAAGGCCGGCGAAGCCGCGCAGATTCTCGCCAAGGTACCGCGCGACCCGGCCCTGCTCGGCGATGGCGACGAATGGTGGACGGAGCGGCGCCTGATCGCGCGCAAGCTTCTCGACGAGGGCGATGCCGCCAAGGCCTATGAGGTCGCAGCCGGTCATGGCGCCGAAGGCGCCGCCGAGCGCATCGACGCGGAATGGCACGCAGGCTGGATCGCGCTGCGGTTTCGGGATCAGCCCGGCCTGGCTCTCGCCCATTTCGACGAGGCAGCCAAATGGGCGGAAACGCCGGTCTCGGTCGCGCGCGTCGCCTATTGGCAAGGCCGCGCGGCCGAAGCGATCGGGCTGACCGAGCGCGCCCAGGAGGCCTATGAGCGCGCGGCGGCTCATTCCGTCGCCTATTACGGTCAGCTTGCCCGGGCCAAGCTCGGCCTACCGGACCTGCCGATCCGCACGACGGAATCGGCGGCGCTCGAACATTTGCCCGGTCATCAGGGTGTGCGCCTCCTCTACCAGATCGGCGCGCGCGATCTTGCAGCCACCATGCTGGTCGATCTGTCGCAGCGCCTGCATACGACGACCGCGCTGGAAGCCGTGGCCGCGATCGCCAGCCGTGAAGGCGATGTCAGGACCCTGCTGACGATCGGCAAGACCGCCCTGCAGCGCGGCTTCCCGCTCGACACCGCTGCGTTCCCCACCTCCGGCGTGCCGGACTTCCCCGTGCTGGGCGACCCGATGGAGCGGGCGATCGTCCACGCCATCGCCCGGCAGGAAAGCGCCTTCGATCCCAATGCGGTCTCGCATGCCGGCGCACGCGGGCTGATGCAGATGATGCCGGCGACGGCCCGGGAAACGGCCCGACGGGCCAATATGCCGTTCGACCTTCCGCGGCTCGGCAGCGATGCGCTTTATTCGGCGCAGATGGGCGCGGCCCATCTCAACGACCTGATCCGGGAATGGCGCGGCTCCTATATCCTGAGCTTCGCGGCCTATAATGCCGGCTCCGGCAATGTGAAGCGCTGGATCGACGCCTATGGCGACCCTCGCAAAAGCGATGTCGATGCCGTCGACTGGGTCGAGCGCATCTCGATCTACGAGACGCGCAACTACGTCCAGCGTGTGATGGAGAACCTGCAGGTCTACCGGCAGAGGCTGAACCAGCGTACCGCCTATCTGATCGATTACGACCTGAAGCGGACCTGGACGCGGGATTAGGCGGGATCTCCGGCCCTTCACGGCCGGAGCCCCCCTCGCCTGCTCCGTTCCGGCGGATTTTCTTGACTGGGACCAGTGCCCATTTCGCCTGAAGATGCTTTAGTCCAGCCTCTTGCAGCGCCGCCGGAGGGCGAATGGATTCTGATAGCGGTTTCCGCTCCTTCTTTATCAGTGCCCGCGACGGCCTGAAGCTCCACGCCCGCGATTACGGTCCCCTCGCCTCGCACGCCCTGCCGGTGGTCTGCCTGCCGGGGCTGGCGCGAACGGCCGCCGACTTCCACGAACTGGCGATGGCGCTGGCAGGGGACGAGGCCAAACCACGGCGCGTCCTGGCGCTCGATTACCGCGGACGCGGGCGCTCCGCCTATGACAGGAACTGGGCCAATTACGATATTCGGGTCGAGCTCGACGACATGATGCAGCTGCTCACGGCGGCCGGCATCGAGGCCGCCGTGTTCGTCGGAACCTCGCGCGGCGGCCTGCTGACGATGGCGCTGGCGGCGGCGCGCCCGGCCATGATCAAGGGCGTCGTCCTGAACGATGTCGGCCCGGTAATCGATGCGCGCGGATTGCTGCGGATCCGCGGCTATGTCGGCAAGCTGCCAAGCCCGCGCAGCTTTGTCGAAGGCGCCGAAATCCTCAAGCGCTTGTCTGACCAGCAATTCCCGGCTTTCGGCGAACGGGAATGGGAGATAATGGCGCGTCGGACCTGGACCGAGCGCGATGGACATCTCGTCACCGATTACGACCCTAATCTGATGAAGATCCTGGAGGAACTCGACCTCGAGGCGCCGCTGCCCGTGCTCTGGACCTATTTCGCCGGGCTGAACGCCGTGCCGATTCTGGCGATCCGTGGCGCCAATTCCGATCTTCTCTCGGAGGAGACGCTGCGCGAGATGGGGGAGCGCCATCCCGATTGCGAGATCTTCGTCGCACCGGGACAGGGCCATGCGCCCCTGCTCGGATCKAAGGACATGGTGCGGCGCATTGGCAAGCTGATCGGCAAGGCGGAGAAGCGCGCCGCCTGAGTCTTGGGCCGCCCCCCCCCGGCGGTCGCAACACGCCGGGCTCACTGAAATCGAGGATTTACCGCCGCTTGCCGTCGGCTCCGTCTTCGGGGACGCCGGCGACATTGCCCTGCCCCTGCGTACCATCGTCACGCGAGGCCTCGACCTCACCGGCGCGGGCCCGTGTCGAAAACGCGGTCTCGATGCCGGCTGCGAGCGAATACGCCTGGGCGACCCAGTCCTCACGCTCGATCCGGCCGGGAAAGGCGAGATAATGGCCGACCCACTCGATGTTCTCGGGGGTCCAGGCGGCGATCTGCTCGAAATGCCAGATCCCGAGGCTGTGCAGCCTGCCTTCGTTCTGCTGGCCGATGCCCTTGATCAGTTTGAGATCGTCGGCCTTCCCGCTGCGCGCCGCGACAAGGCCGGATGGCCGCCTGCCGGAGATCAGGTCCTCGCCCTCGACCTTGTCCAGCAGCGGGGCCGATTGCACCAAGACCGGCTTCAACGCAGCGACAGCAGGCCCGGCCGGGGTCTCAGGGATCGAACCGGCATTGGCGCCGGCTATGGCGAGAACTGAATCGCGGTGAGCGAAGATCGTGCGGACAAAGCAGGCGAGACAACAGCCCGCCAGATAGGCCGCGACATAAAGGAGCGCGGTCTCCAGCCAGAGCGCGGCAACACCATTCACCACCTGCAGCCAGGTGAGCGCGGCGACCACGGCCCAGACCCCCACGAGCAGGGTGATCGGACTGGTCCAGAAACGGACCTTCCCTCCTGTGCAGGTGATCCAGCCCATGGCTAGGCCGATGCCGAAGGCCGCGAGCAGGAACCATGCGAACTGGGTGGCCAGGTAGAGCATGCCAGCGATCCCTACTTCTCGACCGTGAACTGGACGCGACGGTTCATGGCCTTCGCCTCCGGCTCGTCATGGGGAACGAGCGGTCGCTGCGCGCCAAAGCCCTTCGGCTCGAGCCGGGCAGCGCTGATGCCGCGTATGACCAACTCATCAAGCACGCGCCGAGCGCGCCGGTTCGAAAGATCGACATTGTCGAACCCGCGCCGCTCGCCATCGAGATTGGCATGCCCCTCGACCGTGACGCGCACATCCGGGCATTGCTTGAGGATCGCGGATGCTTCCGCCATGGCCCGTTCCGTGGTCGCATCGAGCACGACCACAGCTGTGCCCTGGCCGAACAGCACGGACTGGCGCTTGGTCAAGGCATCGAGGTCGTTCTGGCAGGTGTTGGGCGGTTCCGTGACGCAACCCGTCTGGCGCAAGCCGATCTCCGCCTGGCCTGAAAAGCCGGCAGGCAGCCCGCTCGCGGCGCTGGTCTCGACCTCGCCCTTGATCAGCTCGCGGCAGGTCAACCCCTGCAGCTCGACCTTGCCATCGACCAGGCGCGCGGTGCCGAGATCCAGCCTGAGCAGATCGGTCACGGCGACGCGAGCTGCGCCGCCGAAACCGGCAGGCGCTCCGGGCACGATGCGCGTCTCGTCCACGATCTTGCCCTGCAAGGGTGAGCCGTCCAGCAACGCCAGAAGCGCCGAGCGCGTCTGCTCATCAGGCAAATAGCCGGACAGGCCGACGCCCGAGCGATCCGCCGAAATCGTCAGACCGAAGGGGCGCAGGCCAAGGTCCGCCAGATCCGGCGCGCCCGTGAGGCCTCCCGGCAAAGGCTGCTGCCGGAGCGCGGCCTCGATTTCGCGCCAGGCCCCTTCGTCGGCAACGGCCCCCGAGAGCGAAGCCTGCGTGCCCTCGATGGAAACCACGCCGTTGCTCATCCTGCCGAGCAGATCCAGCAGGAAGCTGGTCGCCGTGCCGAAATCCGGAGCTTCACGCAGCTTCGGTTCACCCGTCATGCGATCAGCGATGCGACCCGCATCCGCCCCGCGGTCGGCCGATTGCAGCACGCCCTGTCTCGCCGCCTCGTCGGGAACGAGGCCGCTCAGCACGACGCCCTGCTCGGTCTTCTCCGCCCGCCATTGCAGCGGAACCGTGCGCTCGGGCACAGCGCGTACCGGGATGGGCGCCTTCGCCTCACCGGCACTGGCGTGGGAGCTGCCGGGCGATGGCACCTCACCGCGCTGAGGCGCAGGAGGTGTTGCAGGCTCCGAAGGCGCAGGAGGTTCGGCCGGAACAAAGAGCGGTGGAATCTCCGGCAGGGCTGGCATAGGAGGGGGCGCCGGCGGGCAGATGATGTTGGCCTGCGCAACCGAATCCGGCCCGTCCGTCTGCGCGATCAGCAGTTGCAAGGCCTGGCAGGATTCGAAATCCTCGGGCCCGTCGCCGGACAGCCTGTAGCTGCCGGCATCGAGCTCGGCCTTGCCGCGGCGGAGCCGGGCAAGATCGCCAATGGCGCGCGTGACCTTGACCAGGAAAGCGCCCGGCTCGCCAAGGGCCGGCTTGCTTTGATCGTCGATCCGAGTGGGCTCGGGAAAGCTGCGCCGCAGGGCCGCGGAAATCTGCTGCCTCGCCTCATCCGACGGGTAGAAGCCGGTGACGCTCAGCCCGCCATCCGCGCTCTTCTCCACAGACCAGCGATAAGGCGCCATCGTCGGCGGCTCGAGGCTGCACTCGACTGCGGTGAACCCACCCTGCCCCAGGGATGCAGTGCGCTCGCGCAACGCAAGGAAGCGCTCCGGCGTCGTCGCCTTGCCCTCGATGCAGAAGCGCGTGTCGTCCAGCGCCACCTTGCCGCTCGAGAGTCCGGCCAGCTCACCGAGCATTTTCTGCGTTACGGCGGCAAAACCGGCAGGCGCGCCAAAAGCGAGCATCTGGCGATCGTCGACGCGCAATCCCGGGACGGCCGCACTCGCCGCGGCAATGTTGGCGGTTGCCGTCGCCTCATCGGGAACGAAGCCGCTCAGCGTCACCGCATCGCGCTCGCGCGTCGCCGACCAGCTATAGGGTTTCTGCGCGACGACCTGGGACAGGCCCCCGAGCGCCCGGCGTATGCCGAATTCGCCGCGCAACTGCACCATGGCCTTGGCAGCGCCATCGGCCGAGAGCGCCTCGCCCACGATCAGCACATCGCGTCCGGCAACGAGCGCCATGACCGGCCTTGCGCCGGGCGCCTCGCCGGCGACCTGCGTCGCCACCGCGATGGCACGGCGACTGACATCGTCCTGAATCGCATCATCCAGATAGAGGTTGCTGGCGCTCCAGAGCAGCGCCAGCGGCACGAGCCCCCATAACCAGTTTGCCGGCTGCGCCATTCCCGCTCCCCGCGTCGGCACAGACTTGTCAGGCCCTTACCGATCACCGTCCCCAGGGCGCCAAGTCAGGACGGTTCGCCCGCCCCTGTCAAGTGAGTGAACAGGCCTAACCCTCGATATCCAAACGAAAAAAGCCCCGGGTTTCCCCGGGGCTTTCCGACTAGGATCGGAGAACCGATCAGAAGTCGCGCTGGATGCGCAGACGGCCGGTGAGGGCGTCGTCCGACTTGATCAGCAGGTTGTTGTTGCGAACGCCGAAGTTGTTGACCTGACCGATGCGGTTCTTCAGCTCAACCTTGGAGTAGAGAACTTCCACGCCGATATCCAGGCCCGAAACTGGGGTCCAGACGAGGTTGGTGCCGATGATGAACTCCTTCGGGTCAAGCTTGACCGGACCGCTCTGGAGCGTGCCGAGGCCGTTCTGGACCGCAGCGCCCATGTCGAGCTCGGAGTACGAACCATAGACTTCCGAACGGATGGTCGGGGTCCAGTAGTGCTTCAGGCCAGCAGTGATGGCGAAGCCCTTGGTCAGCTTCGAGCGACCGGTGGTCTGGTCGATGACGATGTCCGCAGCGGCGAG